>JAJRTU010000153.1 GCA_024278135.1 Gammaproteobacteria bacterium | reverse complement strand
CGACAGTGCCTGCGGGACAGCATCCGTATCGGTCTTTATGTCAGCTTGCTCCTGATCGGCATGGTGATGGTGCTGGGTAATCTTGTGCAGGCACAGGGTCGAAACTTTCATCCGGGAGATACCCAATTTATCAGGCATCCGACCGAAATGACACGTGGCAGTCTATTGTTCAAAGGCAAGAATAATTACCAGAGCGCACCTGTATTACAGTCGGACGTACATATCAACATCACCGGCATGATCGCCAGGGCCACGGTGAAACAGTCTTTTCGTAACCCGGGCAATGAATGGCAGGAAGCTGTTTATGTTTTTCCCCTGGCCGAAACGGCAGCAGTGGATCATCTGCGCATGCGTATCGGTGAACGGATTATCGAAGGACAGATAAAGGAAAAGGAGAAAGCCCGAAAACAATATCAGACAGCACGCCGGGCCGGCAAAAAGACCAGCCTCATAGAACAGGAGCGGCCCAATATCTTTACTGCGTCGCTGGCGAATATCGGCCCTTATGAAACCATTGTGGTCGAAATCGAATATCAACAGTTAATCAAATACGATCTCGGCAGATTCACTTTGCGTTTCCCCAGTGTCCTTGCCCCTCGTTATATTCCCGGCAATACCGCTGTCACCGGTTTTACCGGCAAGGGCTGGGCGATCAACACCAATGCCGTACCGGATGCCGCCAGGATCACACCACCGGTACAGCATCCTGATAAAGGTGCCTTAAACCCGCTATCCGTTAATATTGATCTGAATGTCGGCTTTGCACTGGAGGATATCAACAGTCCTTCTCATCAAATCAAGGTTGAACATCTGCCTTATACAGATAACTACCGCATTCAGTTGCAGGAAAACAGCGTCCCTGCCGACCGTGATTTTGTCCTCAACTGGAAGACCGCCGCTGACACGACGCCACAGGCCGCCCTGTTCAAAGAACGTATCGCGGGTGATGACTACGCCCTGTTGATGATCCTGCCACCAAAACAGCAGGCCGATGTCCGCCTCCTCAATCGCGAAATCATTTTTGTTATCGACACCTCCGGCTCCATGGCGGGGCTCTCCATTGTCCAGGCACGATCGGCTCTGCAACTCGCTCTGTCACGCCTGCAACCCAGTGATCGTTTCAATATCATCCAGTTCAACTCCACTACCTCACAACTCTTCCCCTACCCTGCAACAGTATCAGCCCAATCCTTACGGGACGCCAAAAACTATGTTCACGCACTGAATGCCGATGGCGGTACGGAAATGGCGGCGGCCATGCGCGCCGCCCTGGTGAATCAGTCGCGCGATCAGGCTGTCCGGCAAGTCGTATTTCTCACCGACGGCAACGTCGGTAACGAAGATACGCTGTTCAGGTATATCGAACAGGGCCTGGGCAACTCCCGTCTGTTTACGGTCGGTATCGGCTCTGCACCCAATTCCCACTTTATGCATCGCGCCGCCTCCTTTGGCCGGGGCACTTATACCTATATTGGCAATACATCAGAAGTACAACAAAAGATGGGGGAACTGTTCAGTAAACTGGAAAACCCGGTGCTGAGCGAGATTGATCTGTACCTGCCGGACCGGCAGACAGCGGAAATCTGGCCTGAAAAGATCCCTGATTTGTATCTGGGCGAACCCCTGTTAATCAGCATCAAAAGCAGATCCTTGCCGGAGACAATCGAAGTCAATGGAAAAATTGCAAACACCACCTGGCAGACAACCCTTTCCCTCAAAGGCGGACATGAAAGAACGGGCGTGAGTAGACTATGGGCAAGGCGAAAGATCGCGGCGCTGATGGTTCAGCGTCTGCGCAGTTCAGAGCACGAAGCACTTCGACAGGAAATTATCAATACGGCGCTGCAACATCACCTGGTCAGCAAATTCACCTCTCTGTTGGCTGTCGATATTACGCCGACACGCCCGGGGGATGCACCGATACAAAAACATGCTGTGGCGGTGAACCTTCCATCGGGCTGGGAATACCAAAAAGTGTTTGGCCCGATGCCGGGCACGGCAACACCGGCCAGGTTTTATTTCATTATCGGGCTGCTGTTATTCGCTGCCGGTATTTTACTGCGGAGAATCAGCTCCCATGTTTAAAAAAACTGTCTTCATCATCGTCATCTCCCTCCCCCTTGGCGGCCTGTGGTTTATAGGACAGGGCAGCTATATCCACGCCAAGGCCATACTGGCACAACTTCTCCTCGAGACAGCCTGGACAGAAACACTCAACGGCCAAAAGGAGGTGAAACCCTGGCCGTGGGCAGATACCTGGCCTGTCAGCCGTCTTATCGTGCCACGTCTTGGTATCAGCCGCATTGTCCTGGCCGGGGCCAACGGTTCAGCACTGGCCTTCGGTCCAGGACATCTTTTTCAGTCCGCCGCACCCGGAGCAAGGGGCAATACCGTCATCGCCGGTCACCGTGATACACATTTTGAATTTTTGCAGGAACTGCGAATCGGTGATCAACTGGAGCTGCAAACTGCCAATGCGCTTACGTTGATTTATCAGATCACGGACACTCGAATCGTTGATGAGAATGACAGCAGTTTTCTGAGCTCCGGAGACAAGTCCATTTTGACCTTGATTACCTGTTACCCATTCGATGCCATTCAAAGCGGTGGTACACAACGCTATCTGATCATCGCCAAATACAAAATCACACGAAGCTACATTTAAACCTGTGCACACTTTATTAAAATCACATGCAGCAGACCCCATACCCGATATTGTCCTGGCTGACAGGAATAACCGTCCTCCTTTAACAAAGGCAGGCCTCTCACCCAGGTTGCGACAAAAACTGCTGTATATGCACGTCAGCAGTTTTGACTGGGAGCAGGGAGGCTTGAAGACACCGATTAAGTTTCTTGATCGGGACAGTATTGAATACTCATTGACCCAGGCAGCCCTGCACAACAAAAATGAAGAACGTATGGCCCGCCTGAGTTTGATCAACGGTATGGGTTTACTGGATCCCGACCAGGGCGGCATCTATCAATTTGCCACACAGAACTGCCGGCACCAATGCCACTACTCGAAAAGCATGGCCGCACAGGCCGGTTCCCTGCGTCTCTATTCCCTTGCCTACGCCCTGTTGCGGGAGCATGATTTCCTGGCGACAGCCCGCAACATCTGTGATTACCTGCACGATGTCCTGTTAACACCGGCAGGTGTATTTCAGTCGGTACCGACAGACACTGTCGTCCATATGGACAAATACAAGTTCAGCATGAACGATAACAACAGCCGAATTCATATACATGAAAACGCATGGGCAATTGAAGCTCTGGCGACTTTTTATGAGTTCAGCGGCGAACCGGGCGCACTGGAAATGGCAACAGGGGCAGCAGACCGGCTGTTGTCAGAACCGGTTCCGGACAATAGTGGGGTCAAATACGCTCAGGCCGAGTTGCGCCTGAGGGACAAACTGGCCATCGCCCGGGCCTTCCTGCAATTATACCGGGTGACCGGTGAGCGCCGCTATCTGCAACTTGCCGATGACACTGCCGGATTTATTTGCTCTCAATTTATCAATGCCCGTGGTGGTTTCAATACCTGTACCGGTAATACCGACGACAACAAGCATGCACCGCAGATAGATGAAAATATTTGTACCAGCCGTTTCTTGAACCTGCTGTATTATTACACCGATAAAATCAACTACCTTGAAATGGCAAGACATGGCCTGCGCTATCTGGCGATCCCGCAGGTAGCCACCTCGCGCATGGAGGAAGCCGGTATTTTGCTTCTTGACGAAGAACTGTCCGGCACGCCACTGAAAATCCCGATGACGGGCGATAAAAACGATCCCCGAGTGGCAAAATTACATCAAGCAGCCCTGCGTAGCTTTGGTTGGTACAAGGTCCTCCATCACCAGGGCACAGAATCTCTGGCCGATCACTGAAACTGTCATCACTTCCGGTGCTGGCCGTGCATACTCACCACCCATGGGGTTAAAAACAGCAGGCCCACTTGTCCACCCTGCCTGGAGTTTTCGCCCGTATCCGCCTGCGATACAACACGACTTTAGCGACACAGTTCATTTTTACTGATGCCGATAACATAATATACTGCTCTTTTCTTTGCCGTTTATTTTAATCAGCACCGATTTAGCAGTATCTCAACAGGAGAATAGAATAATGCCGGAATCATCACTCGTTATCGATCTAGTTATGAATATTGTCTTCGCTGCACTCATCCTGATTCCAGGTCTTTGGCTGGCCAGGCGCTTTAAACGCCTGTTCTCAGGAATAATGGAAAAACGCGGTGTCGATCCCATGCTGGCCTCGTTCATCGGCAGCATCGCCCATATCCTGATGGCTGCTTTCATCGTCATTGCCGCACTGGGCGAGTTGGGTATTCAAACCACCTCTCTGGTGGCCATCATGGGTGCTGCAGGCCTTGCTATCGGTCTTGCTTTGCAGGGCTCTCTGGCCAACTTTGCCTCGGGTGTGATGATTATCGCTTTTCGTCCCTTCAAGGTGGGGGATTTTATCGACGCCGGCGGCGCCGTCGGGATCGTTGAAAACATTCAGATATTTTCCACGCAACTGAAAACCGGTGACAACAAAACCATTATCATACCCAATGCCAATATCACCGGCGGCATAATCACCAATTATTCGGCGAAAGATACGCGTCGTGTCGATCTGGTCTTTGGTATCGGCTACGACGATGACATCAAGAAAGCCAAACAGATCCTTGAGGATATTGTTGCCAACGACGAACGGGTATTGAAAGACCCGGCTCCGCTCGTCGCTGTCTCCGAACTGGCTGACAGCAGTGTGAACTTCATTGTCAGACCCTGGGTTAATTCCGCAGACTACTGGGCTGTTTACCGGGATTTAACAGAAAAAGTAAAGCTGGTCTTTGATTCGGAAGGGATCAGTATCCCCTATCCGCAACAGGATGTGCATATGCACCAGGCTGCCTGAATCGAATATATCAGGGAGTCTTTGTCACAGGCAAAGACTCCCCCCTGTCATCCCGGCGGAGGGGGCACATAACCGTAATACTGTTCATGTTCCGGCCAGAAACGGTTGGGGCTGTTCGGTATGCAGTCAATAATCCCGCGCTGACACAGGGTTTCCCGCCATTCGTACCTGTAGAAATATTTTTCCGTCGCCACTTTCGCCGGCTTGAACATCACCACTTTGGCATAGGAATATTTTTCGCTGCCAAAGCCAGTACCTGCCTGCCTGCTTTTTTCCCTGTCAGCGCCGCTCACTTCGGCCCTGTCATCGGAGGATTCCAGCTCCACCGGCATATCATGGCGATCCAGCATACGTGGTACAGGTTTTTTTTCATGTGAGCGTAATACTTTCTGCTCATCAAAGACCGCGACAGCAATCACGCCCATAGCCGAATGGTCCTGCCAGGCCCCGGCATAGGAGTCTTTGGCGTCGGTAAAGAAAAACTGATTAATCTTGCTGTCACTCGTGCGCCACCCATCGTAGGTGGCGCTTTGCCAGGGTTCCAGCACATACATACGTTCGCTGCGTGCCAGCATCGACTTCCGGCCGCTGATGATATTGCGCCCATCCACCGCGATAAGCAGCCCCCGTCGTCGATGGCTGTTGTTTATAACGTGAATGGCATAGTTCTGTCCGTACTCGGCTTCCAGCCAGGCCCGGCAGATGCGGCCATCGCGTTGATTGTCGATGGCATAAACAGGATAGGGCCGCCCATCATCCGCGATCAGACTCAATTGCAATGTAGAATGACGCGCAATGCCGGCGGCCGATAAAAAAACCGGATACCAGCATACGCACAGCAAACAGAGTGTTCGATAAAACATTTCAGGACTCCCGTTTTTAAATGACTACATACTTGAACGGGAGAAAAGGGAAAGAGGGTTAAAAGATAAACGATTATTTCCCTGAAGGGCAAAACGTGTCTTTAGCTAAACCGTCACCAAAGGTTCGATCAATGTTAACAGGAAGCCCACGACCGGACTCAGTATTCTGCCGAGAACACCGGTCAGCATCAGTGCCACCAGTATCAACAGACCCCAACGTTCCAACTGATGATATCGAAACGCCAGGGCGGGACTCAGAAAAGCCTGAACTATCCGGCTACCATCCAGAGGGGGGAGAGGGAGTAAATTCAATACGATCAAAATGATGTTAATAATGATACCCGCCCCCGCCATCTCTTTAAGCAACAGGACTGAATACGGCGATAGAAAAGAAAGCGTATTCACCAGCATCATAAATAAAACCCATAGCACCAGCATGAGCAGGTTTGCAGCCGGACCTGCCGCTGCTACCAGTGCCATATCGCGTTTCGGTTGACGCAGGTTGCGCCAGTCGACCGGTACCGGCCTGGCCCAACCGAAGGCATAAGGTGTAAATAGAATCATCAACATGGGCACCAGCACAGTACCGACAGGATCCATGTGTTTAATCGGGTTCAGAGTCAGCCTGCCCATCAGCCGGGCGGTTTGATCACCCAGTTTGCTGGCCACCCAGCCGTGTGCCACTTCATGAACCGTGATAGCGAATATTATCGGTATCGCATAAACAAATATTTTTTGTATTAATGGAATTTCAGGCATAACAACATCAACAGGTAGTCGGGGATTAGAGTCCTTGTAGTGTAATTCAGTTCCGCAGGCAGGAGGGCCTTGTATCAGTGGAGTTTTGAGCGCTATGCTTTTCAAGCATCTGAAAATCAAACAGCTCGTTATCGACAAGATGTGACGGCACTATATTTTGCATGGCGGTAAATATGCTTTCCACCCGCCCGGGATATTTACGCCGCCACTCACTCACCATGTTTTTAACGGCCTGCCGTTGCAGGTGATCCTGGGAGCCACACAGATTGCAGGGAATGATGGGGAATGCCTTGCGACTGGCATAGGCCTTGATATCGACCTCTGTGCAGTACGCT
Source organism: Gammaproteobacteria bacterium (assembly GCA_024278135.1). Classification (GTDB taxonomy): domain Bacteria; phylum Pseudomonadota; class Gammaproteobacteria; order Eutrophobiales; family Eutrophobiaceae; genus WLWS01. The sequence continues at coordinate 15,595 of JAJRTU010000153.1, read as the reverse complement.
AATGGCCGTATCACAATATTTTCACCATCGTCGCTCAACAATTTTGGCGGCATGGCCTTCAGTCTGCCGCCGTAAAACATGTTCAGAAACAGGGTCTCCATCAAGTCGTCACGATGATGCCCCAGTGCAATTTTCGTAAAGCCCTGTTCCCTCGCAAAAGTATAAAGAATGCCCCGTCGCAGGCGTGAGCACAGTCCGCACAGGGTTTTCCCTTCTGCAATGACTCGATTAACGACGCTGTAAGTATCCTGTTCGAGAATGTGATAGGGCACACCCGAATCTTCAAGATAATCCGGTAAAATATGCGCCGGGAAACCCGGTTGCTTCTGGTCGAGGTTTACCGCCACCAGTTCAAACTCTAGCGGTGCACTTTTCCTCAGCTTTAACAAAATATCGAGCAGGGTATAAGAGTCTGCGCCACCGGACAGACATACCATCACCCGATCGTCGGCGCTGATCATATTAAAGTCCTCTATTGCCTGACCAACTTGTCTGCGCAAACGCTTTTGCAACTTGTTAAAGTCATAAGCGGCTTTTCTGTCGAGAGTCTCCATCAAAATACATCGGTCGCCGTACATGGATAGGAAATATTCAAGGCTTCACTGACCAGCACATACGCATCTTCATCCAGTCTGTCCGGTACTGCTTTGAGCCGGGCTTTTACCTTGTTTGTCACTTCTTCAAGCCCGACAACGGTGGGGTCAATGCAAAACAGTTTATTGTTCGGATCCATTTGCTGCAGCATAACGACGGTTTGCACCAGACCGAACACATATTGCATGCAGACCCGGTTCGGTGTGAGGGAGGGCTCTCCCTGTTCACAATCGGCCAATAATTCCCTGCCGGTAACCGCTTCTTCCTCGTCCCCTTCCTGAGCAAATGCAGTGGTGCCGGAAAAGACCAGGTAAGCAGCGAGCAATGTTGCGTAGATGGATAGGCGTTTTATATTTTTCATTGTGACATCTTATCATTCAGGCTGTCCTGTCACACCTGCGATATGTATTAAAGGGGGCTTCGAGCAAACTGTACACGCAGCGCTCAACTGTCATCCCGTTCCGTATTTTCCCCGGGCGCTCTTTCAGGATCGGAGCCGGACGCACTGAACAGGTATCGATTGACAGTTAAATACAGCATTGCCGGCTTTACAGACTCAACTCCTCGCCAGCGAGATCAGTACAATAACAAACAGAACCACGATGCCTATAGGTATGAGAGCACCTTTCCAGTCCGGATTTTCCGCCTCCTTGCTCCGCGCCAGCGCCGCCTTTGCGCCAGGCCAGAAAAAGAAGAATAACAGCAGTCCCCCCATACCCATCAAAATTTGTTCCCATAAGGCCATTTTTTTCACTCTATAGATTGTGTATGTGCATTGTACATCACCCGCCCCGCACCCGCGCCATTGCCTGCATGGATGCAGGTACTTAAGGGTTTGCAGGAGCATAAACCCGGTGCCTGCATGGATGCAGGTACTTAAGGGTTTGCAGGACGCCTACAGGGAAGTAGGCGATAGAGCAAGGCCGGGAACGCTTGCCGAGCCTTAACCCTGACCGTACATGACCTCCATGGATGGAGGAAATGCCGTGGGATTGTCTGGAACAATCCCGGCCCTGTACAGCGCCGCTCCTGCGCATCCATGCGCCCGCGGCATTGCCTGCAGGGATGCAGGTACTTAGGGTTTGCAGGAGCCTTAACCCTGACCGTACATCCTGTACATAAAAAACCCCGCCGGGGCGGGGTCTGATAAGCGGAAATCTTTCAGCCTTAACTCTTCACTTCCACTTCCGTTGCGTGAAATCCCTTTGGCCCTTGCTCTGCTACATAGGTAACACTTTGCCCTTCATTTAGTGTTCTAAATCCTTCCGACTTGATTGATGAATAGTGGACGAAGATGTCATCGCCACCACCTTCAGGTTCAATGAAACCGAATCCTTTAGAATTATTAAACCATTTAACGACACCACTACTACTCATATTTCCCCCCCCCTTTCTATTTGGATCTTCTGAACGCAGATTGAAATTGGACGGCAGAGACAATAAAAAGACCCGATTACGACCTATACCCCAACTGCATCAACAGTGAGGATAGTCGAATTTTTCCTATATTGCCAAGTCCTGTAGCCTGTTTTAAGCGGGATTTCGCAAGAAAAAGCGCTTATTCGTGCTTTACTTCGGGCAATATGAAAGTAATCGGGTATAATTCGCGCCTTTTTCACCCCCCGTAACCTTATGATCGACTCAATTCGAAACATCGCCATCATCGCTCACGTGGATCATGGCAAAACAACACTGGTTGATCAACTGTTAAGGCAGTCCGGGACATTACAGGGGCGAACCACAATCCCCGATCGCGTCATGGACTCAAACGACATTGAGAAAGAGCGGGGTATCACCATTCTGGCAAAAAACACCGCCCTGCTATGGAACGGTTACCGCATTAATATCATTGACACACCAGGGCATGCCGACTTTGGCGGGGAAGTGGAAAGGATCTTGTCGATGGCCGACTCCGTGCTGCTGCTCGTCGATGCCGTGGAGGGCCCGATGCCGCAGACGCGCTTGGTCACACAAAAAGCCCTGGCCCGCCAATTGAAACCTGTTGTCGTCATCAACAAGATAGATCGTGACGGGGCACGTCCGGACTGGGTACTGGATCGCACTTTCGATTTATTTGATCGTCTCGGTGCGAGCAATGAACAACTGGATTTTTCCGTCATTTACACCTCCGCCAAAGAGGGCTACAGCGGTACCGATCCAGACTGCGAAGGTCAGGACATGACAACGCTGTTTGAAACCATCGTCTCGGAGGTACCTGCTCCAGACGTCGATGAAAACGGGCCTTTTCAGTTCCAGGTGAGTGCACTTGACTACAACAGCTACATCGGTGTGATTGGTATTGGCCGTATTGCCCGCGGCATGATCAGCACCAATACACCGATTTCGATAGTTGACAAGGACAACAATATTCGCAAAGGCCGCATCTTGCAGATATTCCGGCTGCTGGGGCTGGAGCGCACTGAAATCAGCGATGCCGCTGCGGGAGATATCATTGCCATCTCCGGCATTGACGAGCTGAATATTTCTGACACTTTATGTGATCCTGACAGTGTTGAATCCCTGCCTGCACTGATCGTTGACGAACCCACTATCACCATGACCTTCCAGGTCAATGATTCACCCTTTAACGGCCTGGAGGGGAAATATGTCACCTCCCGCCAGCTCAGTGAACGATTGCGCCGCGAATTGAAGCACAATGTCGCGCTGCGTGTTAAAGAAACAGACGATCCGGACAAGTTTCAGGTCTCCGGTCGTGGGGAATTGCACCTGTCCATATTGATTGAAAATATGCGCCGGGAAGGCTATGAGTTCAGCGTCTCCCGCCCGGAGGCCATATTCAGAGAAATCGATAATCAACTGTGTGAACCTTACGAACAACTTACGGTTGATTTGGAAGACAACTATCAGGGGGCCGTTATGGAAATGCTGGGTTCCCGTGGCGGTGAGTTACAGGACATGACGCCTGATGGCAAAGGCAGGGTAAGACTGGATTACCTGATCCCCGCCCGCGGCATCATCGGCTTTCGCACCGAATACCTGACGGCGACTGCGGGCACCGGCCTGATGTATCATGTTTTTGAGCGCTACGGCCCGTTAAAAACAAACATCAATAACCAGCGATCCAATGGTGTATTGATCTCCAATGGCAAGGGCAGGACACTGGCCTATTCCCTGTTCAACCTCCAGGAACGCGGGCAAATGCTGGTGGACCCCGGTATGGAAGTTTACGAGGGGATGATTGTCGGTATACATTCCCGCGATAACGATCTTATCGTCAACCCGCTCAAGGCCAAGCAACTGACCAATATTCGTGCAGCCGGTAAAGATGACAACATACTGTTGACCCCTCCGGTAAAACATTCTCTTGAGCAGGCACTGGAATTTATCAATGATGATGAGTTGGTGGAAATCACGCCGAAAAATATTCGACTGCGAAAAAAATTATTAAAGGAACACGAAAGAAAACGCGCATCCCGGGAAAGCGATGCGCGTCTGGCGATGTAGGGGAAACGGCTCGGACTGATGCGTTTATCGTTATCCGATCTATGACTCGGATGGTTTCCTGACAACAACGATTGTATCCCGATAAAATGGCGGGTGCAGCGGCTCGAGGCTTATCTTCACGGCTGCCTTTTCCCCGCCGCGTCCATCCGCATAGATCACCACATCTTTGGCATCGATTTTGCGATTACGAAATTCCATTGAACCATCGGAAAAAATAACCAGCTGCTCCGGCTCTTTAGCTATGGATTTTACCGGCGCCTGACTCATGCACGCACTGAGACTGACAACGAGCAGAAAAGCGGGAATGAGGGGTTTGCAGTTAAATTTCATATTATTTCAACTATTAGTTAAGCACTTACCCGTAAGTATAAGTCTTTTATAGGAAAAATATTGTGAAAATTGTCACATTCTCTGTTGAGACAATGTGATGGACAGCGCAGTTCCAGGAGATTTTGCCAAACATAGAGCTATTATTATTATTTTTATAGTGAGCACTAACATACTGTTTTGGCTCTATACAGTAACAGCACAAGCTCTCACCAAAATATTTCTCTTGTCAGGGTGGCTATCAACAGCCTGTTTTTGCCCGGTACCTGCTCAATATGGTCTTATAACTGAATCTGCTGCGAAAGTTCGTCTGCGACAAGGGTTGTAGCAGCAACACTCTGGAAATATTTAGCGCTTATTGAACAGTGTCCGCCCTAATCTGCTTGTGTGGGAGATTTCCATACAAAACCCGCCATTGAAGACGGGGCTGAGGCTTAACAGGAAACTGACTAAAACCTTTTGCGTCTGTTGAATCCGAGGCCGAATAAACCCATCGACACTAAGGCGAGGGTGGCGGGTTCGGGGACGGTCGTGGCGTTAGCTCCAGGGCCTTTTACGACGACATTATCGATTGAGAAATACTCGTCGGGTGTGAAAAGTTGGGCGTCGACCGAAGAGAAGGTCAGTATCTCGGTCGTACTGAGCGCGGTGAAGGACAGAAGCGGGTTGCCTGCACCGCGACCGAAGTAGTATATGGGCTCACCTGTGGCCACATCGGCTCCCGTTCTACCCGCAAAACCAGTACCACCCAGTGGTGTGGCATCTGAGTATGACTGTATTTTCCCTGATATTCCGAGTCCGGTAACGGGATCCTGTGGAAAATCGTTGACAAACGTCGCGTTCACCAGATACCCGGCGGAACTGGAGTTTAATCTAAAATAGTCCGGTCCGAAACTTCCTGAGCCGTCCCACGATCCCCCCAGACGCAGGTCGAAAGCCAAATCATAGACGGCACCGACAGTCAGCCCCGTGAGAGTCAGGCTGGTACTCGCATTGGATAACTCCCGGTAGCCGCCTAACCAGTTAGACCCGCCACTGCCATTGGGCAGAAAGCCTCTTCCCGTAGTGCTGAAGCCATTTGTGTTCGTCTCGAAATCGTTGCTATAGATGATGGTGGCGCTGGTCGTGAACGACATCACGGTCAGAATTGAAAAAATATACAAGTAATAAAATTTGACGATACGCATCATAGTCCCCCATTTCCCATTGTTTGTCACAAACCTTGATTTACTGATCAAGGAGTGAGAAGGCAATGCGCATGCCAATAATTAATTTCTATATAATCAAATAGTTACGCTTCTCTGATTTAGAACATGTAAAATATTTCGATACCGAGAACTAAGTACTGTGGCAGGATTCGTATCGCTAAAACTCAGTACCGTCACGTCGCCCGTGCCCAAAAAACCAGTGATTATTATCATTCAACATGAAATTCTTGAAAATATATCAGCAGTACAACATGTAAAGTTCCTCGACAGACACTTACGTGATTTCACGTATGCTGGTAAAAAAACACCGCACTGAAGTGTTTTTTTATGCTTGCTTGAACGACCCGATGAGGTGGTTTTGCCTGTCCCACCAGATGTGCCTTTGGAATATATTGATTACCAATGGCGATAAATTTGGCGCTCCCGGCAGGACTCGAACCTGCAACCCTCGGGTTCGAAGCCCGATACTCTATCCAATTGAGCTACGGAAGCGGGGTGCTGTACGTGTACAGGAAGCGTGAACTATACAGAATTTTTTGAAGATTGGCGCAGGCAATCAATAAATTGATCGCGATCAAACACCAATGGAAATCCTGACCCGCAAAGTGCGGCTTTCTCCAAAAAACGATGATGATTTAAGGTATTATCAGCACCCTGACATCTCAGCAAGTATGCTGACACATAATCAATTAAGAGCACAGGAACTGACGTAATGAATGAACGTGTTGAAGCTCATGGCTTGAAAATCGCAAAACCTTTGTATGATTTACTTCGTGACGAAATCGCACCGGGCACCGGTGTCGCCCCGGATAAGTTCTGGGCGGAACTGGCCGACATTGTCAACGATCTGGCACCTCGAAACCGCGCCCTGCTGGACAAGCGCGATGCCTTGCAGGCGCAAATTGACAAGTGGCACCACGACCGGAAAGGGCAGCCCTTCGATCCTGATGAATACAAGACTTTCCTGAGGGAGATCGGCTATCTGGTCCCCGAAGGAGAACCTTATCGGGTCAGCGTCGCCAAAACCGATGATGAAATTACCAAAATTGCCGGTCCGCAGCTGGTCGTGCCGGTCGATAATTCCCGTTACGCATTGAATGCCGCCAACGCACGCTGGGGCAGCCTTTACGATGCACTGTACAGCACTGACATTATCCTTGAAGCGCAGGGCTGCAAACGCACCAATCGCTATAACCCGGTTCGCGGAATGCAGGTCATACGTTATGCCCGGAAATTGCTTGACCGTGCGGCACCGATGGCGGTGGGCAGCCATGCCTATGTCGTTAAGTACAAGGTCAAATCCGGCAAACTGGTCGGTGTGATGGGAGACGGTACTGAAACGGGGCTGGGCAAACGCGAACGTTTTGTCGGCTACACTGGAGATCCCGAATCACCCAGCAGTATATTGCTGGAACATAACAAATTACATATTGAGATCCGCATTGGTGAAGGCTATTACATCGGCCGTGGTGATCTTGCCAATGTCTATGATGTCCAGCTCGAATCCGCCGTCAGCACCATCATGGATTGTGAAGACTCGGTGGCTGCGGTTGATGCCGCAGACAAGGTGCGTGTTTACAAAAACTGGCTGGGCCTGATGAAAGGCGATCTTACCCGTACTGTCATCAAGGACGGTAAAAAGATCGAACGAAAACTGGAAAAGGATCGTGAATATATTGCACCCAACGGCAAGCCTTTTACACTCCAGGGCCGTTCATTGATGTTGTTGCGTAACGTCGGTATCCACATGTATACCGATGCCGTGACCACGGACGACGGCAGGGAAATACCGGAAGGCTTTCTTGATGCCATGGTGACTGTTCTCAGTGCCAAACATGATTTACTGGGGAATTGCGAGTTTCGAAACAGTCGCAGCGAGTCCATCTATATCGTCAAACCCAAAATGCATGGGCCGGAAGAAGTCGCCGCCACCATCGAACTGTTTGAGCGTGTCGAAAAAGCGCTGGGGCTGCCACCCTTAACAATAAAAATCGGCATCATGGATGAGGAACGACGCACGACAGTCAACCTGAAGGAATGTATCCGTGCCGCCGAAAACCGCGTGATCTTTATCAACACCGGGTTTCTTGATCGCACTGCGGATGAGATACATACCAGCATGGAAGCCGGCCCGATGCTGCCGAAAGCGGAGCTGAAAACAGCACCCTGGCTGCTGGCCTATGAAGACTGGAATGTGGATATCGGGCTGGAAGTGGGTCTGCCCCGCCGGGCCCAAATCGGCAAGGGCATGTGGGCGGAACCGGACAACATGGCCGCAATGATGGACATCAAGATTGGCCATCCCCGTGCCGGTGCCACCAGTGCCTGGGTGCCCTCACCCACCGCTGCGACACTGCACGCCATCCATTATCATCGTGTCAATGTCGGCAGTCGCCAACGCGAACTGATCAGCGTGACGCGCGCCAACCTGGATGACATCCTGACCATACCGGTACTGGGCAAGCGTACGCTCAGTGATGCCGAGATTCGCACGGAACTGGAAAACAACGCCCAGGGCATACTGGGCTATGTGGTACGCTGGATAGAGCAGGGCGTGGGTTGTTCAAAGGTCCTGGATATTCACAACACTGCGTTGATGGAGGACCGCGCCACGCTGCGCATTTCAAGCCAGCATATTGCCAACTGGCTGCATCACGCCCTGGTCACTCCGGATCAGGTGGTCGACGTATTCAGAAAAATGGCCGCCATCGTTGATTATCAGAATACCGATGATCCGGACTATATCGATATGGCCCCCGACTTTGACAACAGTATCGCCTTTCAGGCTGCGCTGGGTCTGGTCTTTACCGGCTGCGAACAGGCTAATGGCTACACTGAACCCGTGCTGCACCATCACCGCCGTAAGTTCAAAGATTTTCTCAGGTCAAACAGGATGTCGGCGGAAAGTAAAACTGATCGGGCTGAGGTAATGGGAGCATGATTCCGGCAACAATGCTTCGCCACCAACAAGCGTGGATCTGAATATCAACCCACCGTTGTGAACGGTAATTTTTATCGGCAAATTGAGGCCATCGGTGATACCACAGCGCCGGTCGAAGCATGGAAGCCGGCTTTTTCCGGTCAAATGGATTGTATCATCAAGCGTGATGGCAGTTGGTGGATTGATGGCGATGAAGTGAATAATCTTCGCCTGATCAGGCTGTTCTCAAGCATACTGAAATACGAGAGAGATGACTACTACCTGGTGACGCCCGTTGAAAAATGGCGTATTCAGGTGCAGGATCTGCCATTCAGTGTGGTCGAACTCCAGGTTGAAAACGAAGGAAGCTCTCAACAAAGCATCCGGATCAGAACCAACGTCGGTGACTGGATCACCATTGGTGCCGAACACAAAATAGATGTCAGCCCGATCCCAGGACTCGCTGAAGATCAGGGCATTCCCTTTGTGCATATACGATCCAACCTGATGGCGAGGTTTAATCGAAACACCTATCTTGATATTGCAGGATTACTGGAACCTCAGGCAGAGAATGGCGCCTATTTGATATACAGTGCCAATACCACGTTCAAATTAATACTTTAAACAGGCAGTCATCCAGAACTGAAAACGACTTTCCGCTTTTTGGCCAAAGCAGAATCTGAATGACGCTGTCGTTCCGTATATGCTATATTCCAGCGGCAGGGACGTCCCGCCGATGCGTCGGATGATCAAACTTACACTTTAAAATAAGATGGATTTTATCGATGAAAATGCATAAATTGTTATCCCTGTTTCTTTTCAGTCTGGCCTTGATCTGTGCCGGTAATTTCACAAATGTACTGGCCGAAGATACCCCGGAAAGCGATCTGGACAAGTCTGCCGCCACATACAATCAGAAACAGAAGAACAACAAAAACAAAGTGGTTTGCAAAAAGGAAGCACGAGTCGGCACACGTATAAAAAAGAAGGTTTGCCGTACAGTCGCCACCATGGAAAAGGAGGCGGAACACGGCAAGCGTTTTCTGAAGAGAAGCCGGGTTTCCGTTGGAGATCAGGAATAACGTCCTGTTCTGCAAAAATCATTTTCTGTATTTTGATTTCCTGACCGGCAACACCGGTACTCTTTCAAAAGCGCAGTCTCCATGTTATTCACCCTCCGACGATATCATTATCACCGGAGGGGTCACCATAAATAACTGCTTTATTCATTTCGCTGTGACTATACTGTAGTACTCGGGAACAATGAAAAGACGATCTTTCCTGCAACTTTCCAGCACTATTTTATTAAAATTCAATATGGATCCTTTACTGGCTGCAGACACACCCCAAGCAGGCTCTGCTCTACTGCAAAACGCAGGTAATGAACTTTGTCATTATTCTGCCACCCGGCAGATACAGCTTCTTCGAGAACGGGAAATATCTGTTCTGGAATTACTGAGCGCGCATCTGCAACAGATTGAACGTACCAACCCGCTTCTCAATGCGATCTGCACGCTGGTCCCGGAACAGGCCATCGCCGCAGCCAAAGCGCTGGACAAGACCATCGCCAATGGCGACAAACCCGGTGCTTTATGGGGCTTGCCCATCGCCATCAAGGATCTGACACTCACCAAAGGTATCCGTACGACATTCGGCTCTCCCATCTATAAGGACTTCATTCCAGATCAGGATGCACTTTACGTGGAACGCCTGAAAAAGGCCGGTGCCATTATCATTGGTAAAACCAATACACCGGAATTCGGGGCGGGTTCTCATACCTTTAACACGGTGTTCGGAATGACGAGAAATCCTTACGACCCGAATCTTACCTGTGGTGGCAGTAGTGGCGGCGCGGCAGTGGCACTGGCAACCGGCATGTTGCCGATAGCGGATGGTAGTGACATGGGGGGCTCACTTCGTAATCCAGCGGCTTATTGCAATATTGTCGGCTTCAGACCCTCTCCGGGACGAGTACCCGACTGGCCATCCAAAATCAGTTCTCCCCTGCCGGTATCCGGTCCCATGGCACGCAATGTTGAAGATCTTGCTCTGTTACTCTCGGTCATGGCCGGTCCTGATGAAAAAGTTCCTGAGTCGATAAAGGAGACGGGTAAAAAGTTTCTCGCACCACTGGCAAAAGATTTCACTCACACACGTCTCGCCTGGACAGCGGATCTGGGTCGCTATCCTGTTGACCCCGAGATCATCAGCGTCTGTGAAAAGTCCTTGTCTTTTTTCTCCGCCATCGGCTGCGACATAGAGGAGGACTGCCCGGCCCTGACTGATGTGGACGAAATATTTCAGATCCAGCGTGCGCATTTATTCGCCACGCTGGCAAAAGATGATTACGAAAAACATCGGGATCAAATGAAAAACACCGTTATCTGGAATATAGAAAAAGGTCTGCAATTGAACGACGAGGATCTCGCTCGTGCGGAAAATAAACGTATTGCACTGTTGACTGAAACGGCGAAGTTTTTTGATCGTTACGACTACCTGGTTCTGCCGACAGTGCAGGTACCTCCCTTCCCTGTTGAAACAGAATGGGTTCGGGAAATTAATGGCGTCAAACTTGACACCTATATCGACTGGATGGCCATTTGTTATGCCATTACCGTTACCGGTCTGCCCGCGATCTCCGTGCCCTGTGGTTTCACTGCTGGCGGTTTGCCAACAGGCATACAAATTGTCGGCCCGCCACAAAAAGATTTTGAAGTACTGCAAATAGCCCATGCATTCGAGCAGGCTTCCAAATTCGGACAGAGAAGACCTGCCTTTTGCAAGTTGTCCTGATTTTTTTGTATTTCCTCCAAACCGGCTTTTCGTCGCCTTTCAGGAATTTTTAACCGGGTTCGCAGGAAGAATGTTGAATCAACACGATATTTTGATTGTTGGCGGGACCGGCCGGATTGGCAGTGAGTTGGTATCTTTGCTGATAAACGCTGGAATTTGCTTTCGGATATTAGTGCGGCAGCAATCTGCGGCGCAGTTACCTCAACATGAAAACTGTGAAATTGTGCATGGCGACTTGACGGAATCGAGCAGCCTTGAAGTCGCCCTGTCAGGTATCAGACGGGTCTTTTTGCTCAGCCGTGACCAGACTCGTCAGGGGGAACTGGAAAGTCACTTTATTGAACTGGCCGAACGGGCAGGCGTTGAAAAGATGCTCAAGATATCTGCATTCGCCGCTGGATTGCAGCCGCCGGCAGGCTACGGTATCGGCCATGCCATGGCGGAAAAAGCACTGATGGCCTCCGGCCTGGCCTGGACGATCCTCAGACCTTATATGTTTATGCAGAATTTTCTGGATCTCGCTGAGTTGATCAAGTCCCGACACCTTGTTCCGCTGCCCATGGGCAAGGCCGGTATAGCGCTTATTGATGCAAGGGATGTCGCCCTCGTCGCCAAAACCCTGCTGAGCGAAGAAGGGCATGAAAATACAGTCTATAACTTAAGCGGCCCCGCGGCCCTGCAGATGAGCGATTGTGCCGACATCCTTACCGGCATACTGGGGTATGCCGTCCGTTATCGTTCACCTCCTGTCTGGCTGACGGGTCTAATCATGCGCATGCAAGGTGTATCCGCCTGGGACGTCAACATGCGCAAACAACTGTTCCAGATGATACGTGAGGGAGGCGAAGCCGGGATCAGCAATCATGTTGAGCGGATCACCGGCTGTCAGCCACGTTCTTTCGAAAAATTTGTACGGGAGTATCAGCAGGTCTTTCAGTAAGACTTTACCGGCGGGCAACTGCAAACAGCCATGCCCGAATTCAATCCGCTGTCACTCCCTCGTGATGCTCCGCTACTGGCCGGCTGATGTCGTCGTAATATGCTTCATGCAAAATTTGCCGCCACTGCGCCAGTTGCTCGCTCACGCTGCCCGTTAAACTCACCGTCCTTTCATCCATCTTCATCAGTTGCGGTTGTATCTGTGCGTTGAAAGTCTGTCCCAGTTCCTGCAGGGCCACACTGTGTATCTTTGCTTCCCGCCCCGCCTCAATACCGCCGGCCACTTCATCTTTGCCTCTGGCAATCCCCACCGGGCCGTAGGGATCACTGTTACGCCGAGATCTGGAGAAGGGGTTGAGACTGGCGAAGATCGTCACTACACCCTCGACGATTTTATGCCTGGATTGTTGATTCAGTTGCTGCAGATTGCCCCGCTCCCGAACGCTTTCCGCAAGCCAGGCAAGATAGGGGGACTCCATGCGTGCCACGAATGAAGCATAGTGCAACTGCAAGGTGTCAATGAACAGATCGTAACGGACGCGAACCTTCGACATTCGCTGCAGATCGGGGCTATTGTTTGCGGGAAGACGATTGACCTGGTATCGGCCGCGGGAATCGCTGCTGAGATACCCGGCAAAAATATCGGGGGCCATTCGCCGGGCAAATCGTAAGGTCGTAATATCGATTAAGTTATTGCGTTGTTTGTCTGACAGTTCCTTGCTGTATACCCACAGATCTTCAGCAATGCGCTGATAGAGTTCTCTGAATGGCCTCGCCTCGGGATGAGAGCGATAGATTTCTTCATAATTTTTCCGGTACCAGACTCTACCGGAACTGTCCAGAACACGGATGCGTATTCTTAGCGAATTACCATCAGAATACAGGATCTCCCCATCCACCCGAACATCCATTTCATCATAAGCCTCGGGAACCATTCGTACCGTTCCCCAGCGGGCGCTCGCCTGCAGGATCTCCAGCAAGCGATAGGGCAGATATCGGGCTTCGGCGCGGCGGATATCCGGAAAAACACTGCCGGAGGCGACAGCGTTTTTTTCCACACCAGGATCAAAGATACCGACGCCGACATCCAGCAAGCGTCTTTCGCTGCTCAGCCCGGGCGTAGCGGTGTCGACTGCTGTCGGCCCCGCCCCGATGGAATCGGCGTTGCACACTGCAACAACAAAGATCATTAGCAATAAAGGTTGTCGTGGCAGGATACGCCCCTTCCTCCCGGCGATGATACGCCCATTCGGTCAAACTGTTGTGCACGCCGCTGCGCGCGGCTGATTCAGCGCAATACTTTGTAACCGCGCCCGGCCATACAGTTGGTGACGACCTGAGTCTGGCCACGCAGACCCGTCATCGCCCCATCCACGGCACCCGTACCACCACCGTACACCGCACCGGCCGCCGCGCCACGACCCGGATCGCCGAATATCGCACCCCCAATGACACCAACAACGGCACCGGCGGTGGCACCGACCAGCGCCGTACCCGCCGCTTCACCGGCAATGGATACCTCGCCGGCAAGCTGCTGGCAATCACGCAGATCGGATTCGTAGTTGCTCATATTGACTCCTTTCGGGTCAACTACCGGGCGGTAATTCCTCCCCATGCAGCCTGTCAACGATAAGCCAAGCAGGATGAGGACTACACTGTTCAGTAAACGACTGGATTGCATGTTCATATTATCTCCTGGAACTGATCAACTGGAACTGGCACGTGGGCCAACTGCTCTTTTTAAGCTTAACGGTTTCAGCGGGCTTCGGTTGACAGACAATTTAAAATTAACTGAATGTCTCCACCCTGTTACAGTTGCTGCTAACTAATTAGTGCGGACTTTTCTGAAAAGGTTTACATCTTTCCGTACTTTTTCCCATGCAATCAAAACAATGCGACAACGGTCAATCTATACCGAGTAACTCCGAGCCCTCCAGCAGCATGGGATAGAACGACAGTCCGGCATCAACCAACAGGCCGGAGGCCTCCGATGAAACGGCCGTGTTCTCCACACTGACTACTTTATTCAGTTTATTTTTTTCTGAGATCCCACGGCCTGATTCAACAAGCGATTTTTTCAGCTTCGACCTGGCAGCATATGCCTCGCTGTCATTAAACAACTTTACTTCATCAGTGCCGGGAAATTTGTTACGTAACAACAAGGAATAGCTGGCAAGTTTATCCAGATCACCAAGCTGACGTTGAATACGAATACCCAGCCAGAGACTCCTGGCTGTATGTCGGCTTATCATAAGATAACGATCCAGAAAATCATCCGCCATCGCATATTCACCTGCGTCGAATCTGATTTGTGCCATTTGACTCAAGGCAAGCGGAATGGCGGGGTTATTGGACAGACTTTTTTCGAAATACCCGACTGCAACGTCAGTGTACCCGTTAAGATAAGCGCAGGAGCCGGCATTGGCGTAGGCTATTTCCGGCGTCGAATACAAGGGGTTGTTCGCCGCCGCCAGAAAATATTCTTCGGCTTCTTCATACCTGTCCTGTTTGCAGAGAAATTGCCCGTAATTGTTAAGTGCGGGCGAATTGTTTTTGTCTATTTTCAGGGATTTTTTGAAATTTGTTTCTGCCGTGAGCGGATCATTCAACAGCTGATACAAAACGCCAAGGGCGTTATAAGCAAGCGCATAATCAGGATCGGCATCGACCGCTCGATTAAGTTTATCGAGCGCTTTTTCATAGTAGCCCTGACGCATATACTCCACCCCGAGGTTCACATTGGTGACTGCAACACGGTGGTGGGCCGGCGCTTGGGCTTTCTTTTGCTGCTCTTTCTCGACGGTGCGCGATATCGTCGAACCAATCATACTTACTGCACTCAAAGGCGTGCAACCGGACGTTAATATTCCGGCAAGAACTGAAAAGATGACGATCCAGTTATTCATGCCCTATATAATAGCGCAATTACTTCCAGTTATATTACTAATCAACTAATTCTTATACATTTTTTATACACTGACGCTGAAGGGACTCAATGTTCAGATTCTGCTTCCGAAACGCCCGAGCCCGGTGCCTTGAGCACACACTGGAAATGGACACCAACGTCAGCCGGATTGAATACCGATTGAATATATTGACTATTCCCCATATAGCTCAATACTTACCCGTTCTGTAGAGGATAAGCCGCACATGTTCGAAAAAGGATTTGAGGGAGACCTGCTGCCGATTGATGTGGAAACGCGCTTCGGGAAGAACTGGCCCGCAGCACTATTAACGGGCGATCATACTATTGGGAATGACAGTCCGAAAATAACAAACCCCGTCACGTAGACGGGGTTTTATGAATAACTGGAAACGGAGTTATTGATGTCTGCGGCGAGCGCTGAAT
>JAJRTU010000152.1 GCA_024278135.1 Gammaproteobacteria bacterium | reverse complement strand
GTTTGCTCCAAAAATAGCGGAGCCTACCCCAGAGCAGGGATTTTCACAGTTGAAATCGGTAACATCCATTAATCAGCTGTTTCCATTATTAAAACAGTGAGTTATCGTAATCATTGATCTCTTTTACCGGACAGTAGTGGTCAGGCACCTTTCTATTCCTTTCTGGTCGGTGTCAGGCACCTTTTCGGAGATACACATTAAATATCATATAGCTACGCCATTTGGTGTCAGGCACCGTCGTGATTACTGGTCATTCCTGACGAAACATGGATGACTTCGCCGGGAAATTCATTCGCTGAATGAATTTCTCTTTCCGGCTCAGCCCCTTGGGTGGTGCTCGGCGTGGAGTTCTTTCAGGCGTTCGCGGGCGACATGGGTGTAGATTTGTGTGGTGGAGATATCACTATGGCCCAACAACATCTGCACCACCCGCAGATCCGCACCATGATTCAACAAGTGCGTGGCAAAGGCATGACGCAGTACATGGGGGGACAGGGGTTTTCGGATACCGGCCACCACACTGTGTCGCTTGATGGCATACCAGAATGTTTGTCGCGTCATCAATTTGCCGCGACTGCTGGGGAACAGGACATCGTTTGCTTGTACCTTAAACAATTTCAGTCTGGCCTCAAGCTGGTATTTCTCCAGCCAATGTACAGCTTCTTCACCGAGTGGCACCAGACGTTCCTTATTGCCCTTACCCATAACACGAACAACGCCCTGACGTAAATTGACCTGAGCCAGCCGTAATCCAATCAGCTCGGACACCCGTAGACCGGTGGCATACAGCACTTCCAGCATGGCCCGATCCCGCATGCCCAGCGTGGTACCGTGATCAGGTGCATTGATCAAGGCTTCGACTTCATCTTCTGTTAAAGATTTCGGTAAGGGTCTGCCTACTTTGGGGGAGTCGATCCCGGCCACCGGATCGTGTGTCATCTCCCCTTCTCTGAGAAGATATTCATACAAACGCCGTAAACTCGACAGACGTCGTGCCGAGGTCCTTGCTGAGCGTGTCCCCTGCCCGGCAAGATAGGCCAGAATTTCGGTGGACTGCACCTCCAGCAAGGAACATGAATTACTCGTCAGCCACCTGGCGAAGGCCGTTAAATCGCTTCGATAAGCCTGCAGGGTATTATCACTCAGCCCACGCTCCATCCACAGGGCATCAAGAAAGGAATCGATTGTGGCTTTGGCCTGTTCCTGCAGTGTTCTACTGTCTGAAATATTCATATGATTTATGTGCGGACGACACAATCATAGGCTATTCGAGGGAGAGGTGAAACCGACTTGCAGCCTGTCGCCTCCACGGGGGAGGCTGACACGCTTGACATGATGAGATCAGCGAAATATGCGCTGATTACTTTGTGGAGGGCTTCAACTTCTCTTTAATACGTGCGGCCTTGCCACGCAATCCACGCATATAGTACAGCTTGGCCTGACGCACCACACCACGTCGTTTCACGATGATATCGGCAATAGCCGGGCTGTAAGTCTGGAAAACACGTTCCACACCCTCACCGTAGGAAATTTTGCGTACCGTGAATGCGGAATTCAGGCCACGATTACGCTTCGCTATCACGACACCTTCAAAGGCCTGCAGGCGCTCACGCTCGCCGTCCTTGACTTTCACCTGTACCACCACTGTATCGCCGGGGCTGAAATCCGGTATTTCCCGCGTCATCTGCTCCGCATCCAGCTGTTCAATTAGTTTACTCATGCTCGCCTCATCTCTGTCTGATTTATGTCGATTCCTGTTTTCCGTGTTGCCGGATAAATTCATCAAGCAACGCTGTCTGTTCTTCATCCAGCTGCAATTCGCCCAGTAAATCCGGCCGCCTTTGCCAGGTCCTGCCCAATGCCTGCTGCAGGCGCCAGCGCCGGATCTGCTCATGATCACCGCTGCTCAATACAGCAGGTATGGAAAGACCATCCACCTGTTCCGGCCGGGTATAATGCGGGCAATCCAGCAAACCCTGGCTGAATGAATCCTGCCCGGCCGAATCCTCATGCCCCAACACCCCCGGTATGCCCCGGCTCATGCTGTCAATCACCACCATCGCGGCCAGTTCACCGCCGCTCAATACATAATCACCGATGGACCACTCTATATCAATCTCCCTGTCCATCAGACGTTCATCAATACCTTCGTAACGCCCGGCCAGCAGAATCCATTCCTGATCCGCCTCACCCACAATCAGATCATGCTGCGTCAACCGGTGGCCCTGTGGCGAAAGATACACCACCTTTGCCCCGGGTAAGGCCGAACGCGCATCCCGGATCGCATCTCGTAGCTGCTCAAAACGCATTACCATGCCCGGCCCGCCGCCATAGGGACGATCATCCACCGTCCGATGCACATCCTGCGTGTAATCTCTGGGGTTATAGGTCGACAGGCTCAAAAAGCCCTTGTCCACTGCCCGACCGGTCACACCGTATTCTGTAATCGCCGCAAACATCTCGGGGAAAAGTGTAATTACCGCGACTCTTAACATCTATATATACTCGCCGTCCCAGTCGACCAGCATGCGTCCCTGTTCCCATTCCACCTGTTTTACCACGCTGCCCTCCAGCAAGGGGATTAAATAGCGTTCCTGCCCCTTCACCACCAGCACGTCGTTGGCTCCGGTTTCCCTGATCTCGACCACGGTACCCAGTACTTCCCGGGCCTGGTTGATCACTTCCAGCCCCATCAGATCACACCAGTAATACTCGCCTTCCGCCAATGCCGGTAATTGTTCCCGGCTAACGGCAATATCCCGTCCGACAAAGGTCCGCGCGATTTCCCTGTCGTCGACCTCAGCAAACTTCGCCACCAGGCCCTTGCCCTGCGCTCGCCATGCAGTGACCTCCTGTTTCTGCCATACCCCTGTTGGCTGTTTTATCAACCAGGGCGTATAGGTAAATATATTTTCTCGCGATCGAGTGAAGGAAAATATTTTCAACCAGCCCTGAACACCGTGGAGGCCGCTGACCCGCCCCAGGATAACCCTTTCCTGCGCATCACTGGCAGCTTTCACCATGCCCTTACAATGCCGCAATCCATCTCACGTTCCCAACGAAGGAACGCCACAAACCTCAGGCGGCGGCTTTTTCACTCAGTTTGAACAATTTAGCAACGCGCTGGGACACCTGGGCACCCTGCGACTGCCAGTATTTCGCACGCTCAAGATCAACCCGCAATTCCTCCTCCTGTCCGGCGGCAACGGGATTGAAAAAACCAATGCGTTCGATATAACGCCCATCGCGCTTGTTACGTGAGTCGGTGACGACGATATGATAAAAGGGTCGCTTTTTAGCCCCTTTGCGTGATAATCGAATTGTGACCATTCAAACTTGACCTCGTGGTTGTCAAAGGACGCCTGTGCGTCCTGCTCGAAAAAAGGACTGCATTGTAAGGGAAATCAGGCAAAAAGAAAGGGAGAACGCGTACTTGATCATCAATCTGGCCACGCTGTCTGACAGTGATCCGTGATAGACCATCGGCCTGCATCTGCAAAGAAGCTCTCCCGTGTTATTATTCCTCTGTCATTTTACTTCAATTAACTTTAACAATATATACTTTAACTATTTGTTTAATATATATTTTTAATCATTACTTAATGTAGAGCGTGAACTCGATTCAGGAACAAAAGACCCGTCTGCGGGCACAACTGAAACAACATCGTAGCGAGATATCCGGGAACCGGCGTCAGCAGAAAAATATTGCTGTCCAGCAGCGTTTGTTATCGCTGCCGGCGTTAAAAGTCGCAAAATCCGTATTTTGTTTTATTTCCTATGGCACAGAAGTCGATACACACGACATTATCGACCGCTTAATGGCACAGGGTAAGCAGCTTGCCGTACCCAGAATCATCGACTCAGGCCCCATGCACGCCGTTCCGTTCAATGACTGGGCCGAACTGGAAACCGCTCAGCTCGGCATCCTCAGCCCCCGCAGCACGATGGCTCCACAGCAGGTGTTTGATATCACCATCACGCCGGGCCTGGGGTTCACGGAAAACGGAGAACGTCTGGGCTTTGGCAAGGGCTACTACGATGCCTGGTTTCAGGCAAACGAGGCGGGACTGAAAATCGCCCTCGCCTACGAAACCCAAATCCTCGACACGCTGCCCACAACGGAACAGGACATCAGAGTAGACATGATCATCACCGAAGCAAGATTGATAAGAATATAACTCAAATGCTACCCCGCTAACCAAACCCCGTCATACTGGACTTGTTCCAGTATCCAGTAAAACAATGTACCGCTGTAAGCGGAGATTTCGTCTTACCGGGTTTCAGTTGAAAGCATGCAAGAAAACGACAAGCATATCCCTACATCCGTTCCACCGTCTCTATGCCCAGCAAACCCAGACCCTCCTGCATGACCCGCGCGCTCAGATCGCATAAGGCCAGGCGGCTGTTGCGCAGCTCTTCTTCTATCCCCTCTTTGAGGATGGGACAGGATTCATAAAAGGAATGAAAACAGGTGGCCAGTTCATATAAATAACTGCACAGGCGATGCGGTTCCAGCCGTTCCGAGACCGCCTCAACCGCCGCGGCGTACTGGAACAGCTTCAGTGCCAGGGCCTTCTCTGCCGGTGACTGAATGGATATCGCGTGACTGTCGATCTGCTGCCGCTCAACCAGACCTTTACGAAATATAGACAGGATCCTGACATAGGCATTTTGTAAATAGGGCGCCGTATTCCCGTCCAGCGCCAACATGCGATCCCAGTCAAACACGTAATCCTTGATCCGGTCATTGGACAGATCAGCGTATTTCAGTGCCCCTATGCCGATCACGCCGGCCACGTCCCTGCGCTGCGCTTCTGCCATGTCCGGGTTCTTCTTTTCGATGACGGCCGCAGTTCGCGCTTCCGCCTCGTCCAGCAGTTCCGTCAGTTTGATCGTCCCGCCTTCCCTGGTCTTGAACGGCTTGCGATTCGGCCCCAGCACCGTACCGAAGGCCACATGATCCAGACGCACCTCGGGCCCGGCCCAGCCCGCCCGTTTGACCGTGGCAAAGACCATGGCAAAATGCTGTGCCTGACGGGCATCGGTAACATAAATAATACGCCCGGCCTGCAAATCATCCAGGCGATAGCGTACCGCCGCCAGATCCGTGGTCGCATACAAGTAGCCACCATCACGCTTGCGTACGATCATTGGCAAAGGTTTGTCATCCCGATCAGTAAAGCCATCCAGAAAGACCACCGCCGCACCTTCGCTGATCTCCAGCAAGCCGGCTTCTTCAAGACTGACGATGACACCGTCCAGACGCGAGTTATAAAAACTTTCCGGGCAGTTGTCCGACTCCTCCAGTAATACACCAAGACGCTGATAGACCTGATTAAAATGCCCAATCGATTCTTCCACCAGATGGCGCCACAGTGACAGCGTGTATTCATCGCCACGCTGCAGAGCGACCACGCGCTGCCGGGCGCGTTCGCTGAAGTCCTCGTCCGCATCAAACTTCTGCTTGGCCTGCCGGTACAATAAATCCAGATCACGAATAGCGTTATCACTGCCCCCTTCACTCCAGCCGATATCAATCAGATATTCGATCAACATGCCAAACTGTGTGCCCCAGTCGCCCATATGATTTTGCCGGATCACCTTGTGCCCCTGGGCCATCAGGACACGCACAATCGCATCGCCAATCACGGTCGAACGCAGGTGACCCACATGCATTTCCTTCGCGATATTCGGCGCAGAATAATCCACGACAATGGTTTGCGGGGCCTCAGCCGGCTCCACACCGAGACGCTGGTCCTCAGCCATGGCATGCAACTGCTCGTTCACAAAAGAAGCACTCAAATGAAGGTTGATAAAGCCGGGACCGGCCACCTCGATCTTCTCGCAAACATGCTCCAGCGCCAGATGCTCGACAAGCCTGCCGGCGATACTGCGCGGCTTGTCCCCCAGCTTTTTGGCCAGACTCATGGCAAGGTTGGCCTGATAGTCACCGAAACCCGGCTTGTTCGTCACATTCACCAGCGGATCAGTATCGCGGTACTCCTTGCCACAGGCCGCTTCAATAGCGGCGACAAAGTGTTCTGACAAAATAGATTTTATCGATCTCATGGGGGCGCTATGGTGTCTGTAACAACGGCCTTCGTCAATAAGGCTTTTACTGGACTGGAAAAATCCACGCTCAAATAAAACCTGACGACATCGCCTTGATGAACTGATCCCGAAAATAAGGTTGATGTCTGCCAGAACGAAAAGCAGGAATCAGTGCTTTCTCGTTAACTTAACACCGTCATGCCGGATTCATTCCGGCATCCAGTCAAATAGAGTGCCACTGTAAGCGGACATTATACTACTGGATCTCAACGGGTATTTATGCTCGTATGGAGACACCGTGAAAGAAAGGACATGATGACCAGATGACATCATCCTTGATATATGAGGAAAGCCCTCAGACAAAGTCGACAACCGGTATTGAAAAACATACCCGCCAACGCGTTAAACGAGCCAGCGGTTCCCGGCGGCCGGCACAAAAGCTATCAGAGTTATCCTGCGAATAAACCCTCGCTCTCGGACTTGAAAATTGGTTCGCCATCAGTAAAGAACCGAAGAAATCGCCCCAAATGCCCCCTTCTGCCTTTCCAAAAAAACATATTTATAATCACTACTGTCCGGTAAAAGAGATCAATGATTACGATAACTCACTGTTTTAATAATGGAAACAGCTGATTAATGGATGTTACCAGGGCAACCGCATACTTTTAGCTAATTTTCTCCAAACAGAATTTCGGAGCGTATTCTATCACTCCAGCCGGCCTGTTTGAGCTTACCACGCATGCTGTTCTTCTGTGGGTGTAAGCGAGCCAGGTTCAAACAAAAGCGCC
>JAJRTU010000151.1 GCA_024278135.1 Gammaproteobacteria bacterium | reverse complement strand
ACCCGCGATCCCAGCACCGGTAAAAACGAATTTTATGGTGAATTTTTGATCAATGCCCAGGGTGAAGATGTCGTGGCCGGTATTCGCACGCCGCAGGCTGTGAATAAAATGGTGAAATGGCAACCGAGAATATACAAACAATTGTTAAAAGTGAAAAAGACGCTGGAAGCGCACTACAAGGATATGCAGGATATTGAATTCACCATTGAAGGGGGCAAACTCTACATATTACAAACCCGCACCGGCAAACGTACCGGTGCCGCTGCCGTCAAAATTGCCGTGGACATGGTCAAGGAAAAACGCATCAGTCAAAAAGCAGCCCTGTTACGCGTCCCGGCCAATGATCTGAATCAACTGCTGTTGCCTTCCTTTGATCCGAAAGCAAAACGCCATGTTCTCACGACCGGCCTGCCCGCCTCGCCCGGTGCGGCTTCCGGTTATCCCGTCTTCACTGCGGACGAAGCTGTGGCACGCACAGAAAAAGGTGACAGCGTTATCCTGGTCAGAAGGGAAACCAGTCCGGAAGATATACACGGCATGCATGCTGCGGCCGGCATCCTGACCTCCACCGGAGGCTCTACCAGCCATGCTGCTGTGGTCGCCCGTGGCTGGGGAAAATGTTGTGTTGCCGGTGCCGGCGAACTTGTCATTGACGCCAAACGTAACATCATCACTGTTAAAGACAGAAAGATCAGTGTTAAAGAGATTATCAGTATTGATGGTGGCACCGGCGAAGTCATCCTCGGCGATGTGGCCAAACAGGCGCCGACTTTCACGAAGGAGTTCAAAACCCTGATGACCTGGGCGGACAAAACCCGCAAGATGGTAATCCGCACCAATGCGGACACCCCGGAAGATTCAGGCATCGCCCGCAAATTCGGTGCAGAAGGCATCGGTCTTTGCCGTACCGAACACATGTTTTTCGGTGAAAAACGTATCATGGCCATGCGCGAAATGATCCTGTCAGAGACTGTCCAGGATCGCAGGACGGCATTGAAAAAATTATTACCCTTTCAACGCCGGGACTTCGAAGGTATTTTCACCGCCATGAAAAGCCTGCCCGTGACCATCCGTTTACTGGATCCGCCATTACACGAGTTTTTACCGGCAGATGAAAAGTCTCAAAGAAAACTGGCACGGGCCATGAATGTACGACACGAACATATCGTCCGTCGCGTCAATCAGCTGCATGAAGTGAATCCCATGCTGGGTCATCGGGGCTGTCGGCTGACCGTAACCTTCCCCGAAATACTCGAAATGCAGGTGACCGCCATTGTTGAAGCCGCCATCAACTGTAAACGCCTGCATATCAGGGCCCAGCCGGAAATTATGATCCCGCTGGTCGGCGTTGATACGGAATTATCCCTGTTGCGGGACTTGACTGAGAAGACCATCGCCGAAGTGAAACTGAGAAAAAAATTCCAGGGCAAACTCGACATCCCGATCGGCACCATGATCGAGATCCCTCGAGCTGCACTCACCGCTGATACCGTCGCCCAACATGCCGATTTTTTCAGCTTCGGCACCAATGATCTGACGCAGATGACACTGGGCTACAGCCGCGACGATATCGGCGCTTTTATGCCGGATTACCTTGCAAAGAATATACTGGAAACCAACCCGTTCCAGACGCTGGATGTCAGCGGCGTGGGTCAGTTGGTAGAGACCGCCGTGAAAAAAGGCAGAACGACAAAACCGAAACTGAAGTGCGGTATCTGCGGCGAACACGGTGGCGATCCTGATTCAATCATTTTTTTCCAGTCCGTACAACTGGACTATATTTCCTGTTCGCCGTTTCGCGTTCCCATTGCCCGGCTGGCCGCGGCCCAGGCCACTTTATTGAATCAACAGCTTAATCTATTCAATTAGACTGCTGTTAAAATCAGCAGGATTTTTCTGATATCAGGTCACGGTTGCCTGTTGCCTGAACGCCTCCCTGTCCCAGGCTTTTGTCCGGAGTATACGCTCCAGGATCTCCACTGTATGCCAGATATCCATATAGCTTGTATACAGCGGAGCGAAACCGAAGCGGATGATGTCCGGGGCACGAAAATCCACGACAACACCCTGCTCATTCAATGCGCCGGTGATGGCGTAGCCCTGCCCATGCCTGATGGAAACATGACCGCCACGACGCTGATCGTCCAGTGGCGAGGCCAGCCTTAAATCGGGACATGATTGCGCCAGCAGATCAATGAACAGTCTGCCCAGTTTTATGGATTTTTCACGTACCTGTGTCATATCCACACTCAGAGCTGTATCTATACCCACGTCCAGAGCGCTCAGTCCCAATACACTCTGAGTGCCGGACTGGGCGCGTTTGATATCGGCTGCCGGTCTGAAATCATCACTGAAAGCGAAAGGATCGGCGTGCCCCCACCAACCACTCAGAGGCTGATGCAGCCCGGACTGTAATCGCCTGGCGATATACAGGAAGGCAGGCGCGCCGGGACCACCATTAAGATACTTGTAACCACAACCGACGGCCATATCAACATCCAGGGCGTCAAGCTCGACCGGCATGATGCCTGCGGTATGACACAGATCCCACAGGATCAATGCACCCTGCTTGTGCGCATGTCGCGTAAACGCTTCCATATCCAGAATTTCGCTGGTTTTATAATGGACATGGGTCAATACCACTACTGCCGTCTCATCATCAATGGCCTGCATCAGTTCCGGACGTTCAAGCATCTGTAAGTCAATCTGTCCGTCGAACATGCGGACGATACCCTGCAGGACATATACATCGGTGGGAAAATTACCTCGTTCCGTCACTATTTTACATCTGCCTTTTCGCATCTTCAGCGCGGCCACCACCAGCTTGAACAGGTTCACGGAAACACAGTCGCTGACAATCACCTCGCCCGGCCCGGCCCCGATGAGCTGTGCCAGCTTGTCACCGATGATTTGTGACAACGCAAACCAGTTATTGTCGTTCCAGCTGTGAATCAATTGCTTGCCCCATTCATTGGTAATGACTTCCTGCATGCGCTCGACCACAGCCAGTGGCATCGCTCCCAGTGAATTCCCATCCAGATAGATCATTCCTTCAGGTAAATGAAAGGCTTCAGCAGAAGTCCTTAAGGGATCTGCTGCATCCAGCGCGGCTATTTCTGTTCGTTTTATACTCACAGCTCTGTCAACAGTCATTTTTTCCGGGTCTGTTGTCCGGTCTTGTATACCAGGGGCTGCAAAAATATTGCACGCGCAACAGGGGAGGAAATATCAATATGGGTAAAGAAAACAGAACTATCTTTCCCGGCGTATACCAGTCCAGTTTGCGCCCGGAAGTGACGACGGGATTCCCTCTGATAATTTGAAAACGCATATTATGCTGCCTGCCCCAGGCCCGCAAAGCCCTTGAAAACCAGATTTCTTCACTGGCATAGACCTGTTCACTAAAGCCACCGACTGCTTCGAAACCTTCGCGCAGACAATAAACGAAACAACCGGCAGCAAGATGGAGTTTTACAGAGAGTCGGTTCCAGCTGTCCAGCAGAAGCTGTGACCACCACTGTGTTTGATGATCCAGGCTGACTTCAGTCCCTCCGCCGCAACATGAACCACTTTCCAGGACATCCAGTGCCGTCCGGATCAAGCTGTCATCCAGCAAGGTGTCTGCATCAAGAAATATCAGGTACTCGCCCCGGGCCAGCCCGGCACCGGCATTGCGCGCTCTGGATATTTGATTGATGGCTTCGAACACCACGTCGGCCCCGTACTCCTTTGCGATAAGCGCCGTCTTATCTGTAGAATTGTTATCGACAACAATCAGCTCTCCTTCTTCCTCAATGTTGTGCATTGATCGTTGAAGATGGGCCAGCGTGCGAGGCAGGAAGGCCTCTTCGTTAAATGCCGGGATAATTATGGAGTATTTTACTGGCATACCAGGGATGTAAGTGAACGATCCCCGCGCCCGCAGGCTGTCACAAAGGGGTTTAGTTGTTACGCTGCGTGTTTTCTTTTGTTCTAGCTGTCAATAATTTGCCAGGTACCGTCGTCCTCCCTGCAGGCGGTATCCGTTATTTGTTCCTGTTGGCCGTCAACGGAGATCGTCTGGGTGAATTCGCGACAGGGTCTGCCGTCCGTTGCGATAAAAGTCCGGGTCGGCGTGACCGCGCCTGAATGACCGGAATCGGGATTGGACCATGCGGCCGAGCCACCGGTTTTCTTGTACTCCAACGCGCTTTGGGTCGTATCGTAATGATAATCACGATCAACACAATCCAGTTTCTTGCCAATATTATTGCCCAGAAAACCGCCGGCAAGCACACCTCCGGCAATAGCAATCTTGTTGCCGGTACCGCCACCGATTTGTGAACCGACCAGACCACCGAGCGCCGCCCCCAGCAGGGTGCCCATCACCTCACTGCCACCGGTGCCTTCGTTGGTACAATCAGCGCTGACAATGGTCGTACTGGAAACCAGCACGGCCAGTAAAAGTAAACGTTTGATAAATAATGTCATTTTCATCTGCTCCGTGTTAACTGGATAAATGGGATATTCTTTAGACTGTAAATTTCAATTTAATTCCTGTCAGCACAGTATAGTAATTTTAACAGGGTAAAACCTGGAGCAAGTTCTCATTTGCCAGCAAAATCCCGTCTTCATCAGCGTAAACACAGGCGCCGACGACAAAACGAATATTGGCAAATTCGACTGGAATATCGCGATCACCGACACCCTTTTTAACGCTCTTTCGAGGATGAGTATTCAGGGCTTTGACACCAATGTCCATATCCCTGATTATCGCTGAATCCCGTATACAGCCATAGACAATAACGCCTTGCCAGCCATTTTGCAGACCAAGCCGGGCCAGCATATCACCCAGCAGGGCACAGCGCAGGGAACCACCGCCATCGACCACCAGCACCCGACCCTCCCCCGGCTCTTCCAGTGCAGCGCGTACCAGGCTGTTGTCCTCATATACTTTTACAGTAGAAATCGGACCACAGAATTTTCTTCTTTTACCATAGTCATTAAACATGGGCAGGGCCACCTGCACCTTATCGGCAAATTGATCATAGAGATCAGCTGTAGCAAAACTCATACTTCCTCCCGCTGTGTCAATATCGAATAAAATTCCGGTCGACGATCACCGAGTACATCGTTCAGCGCCGTAATTGATTTATCGTGCGCGCGCCTCGGATCGATCTCCATAATATGCAGTGTTTCTCTCTGGGACGCGGCCCGAAAAAGCAAGTCACCATCGGGCGCAACGATCTGGCTCCTGCCGGTAAACTTGAGCTCCCCCTGTGGGCGTTTTTCCAGCCCCGTACGATTGGCGGTAATGCTGAACACTCTGTTTTCCAGGCTGCGTGTCAGCATCGACTGCTGGCAATATGACAGTACCAGGTTTG
Source organism: Gammaproteobacteria bacterium (assembly GCA_024278135.1). GTDB lineage: Bacteria > Pseudomonadota > Gammaproteobacteria > Eutrophobiales > Eutrophobiaceae > WLWS01. Next base: position 4,745 of record JAJRTU010000151.1, on the reverse strand, counting down.
ATGGATGACAAATGATATCGGCACCCTGCAAGGCCAGACTGCGGCTGACCTCGGCGAAGACCCAGTCAAAACATATCATCATACCGATCCTGACATCGCCGATGGAATTCACCTGCAATTCGATATCACCCTCATCAAAGCAATTTTTTTCTGTATTGAAAAGATGCAGTTTTCGATACAGGTGCATCAGCCCACCGGGACCTATCAACAACGAGCTGTTAAAACATTTGTCTTTGCTTTTCTCGGCAAAGCCGGTAACCAGATAAAAATTCTTCTCCCGACACAGGGCTGCAAGGGAATCAACGGTAGTGGAACGGGCGGGATCTTCCGCGTGCTGCATGACTTCCCGACGATTCAGGAAGGTATAGCCGGTAAATGCCAGTTCCGGCAAAACGATGAGATCAGCGTCTACATCGCGTAAGACCGAAATGACCTTTTGCAGGTTCCTGTCCACCTTGCCAAAGAGAGGTTTGAATTGATAAAAACCTGCTCGCATCCTGTTCCTGTATTGTCAGTCGTATTTTAAGGACAGGGGAATTTTGACGGGATGGAAATGACACTTCATTTTTTCGGTCTTTCCCAGCCTTTGATTGTCTTTTGTTCCACCCGACTGATGCTCAACATGTTTTCCTCAACATCCTTTGTCACCGTTGTGCCCGCACCGATAGTGACACCGTTACCGATATTGACCGGCGCCACAAGCTGCGTGTCTGATCCAACAAAAACATTATCGCCAATCACGGTTTTATGTTTGTAGGCACCATCGTAATTGCAGGTGATGGTGCCCGCCCCGATATTGCTGCGCTTGCCCACCTCACTGTCGCCGACGTAACTCAGGTGATTGATTTTCGAGCCCTGGCCAATATCGGATTTTTTTATTTCAACGAAGTTACCGATATGCACATCTTCGGCCAGGCGTGTGTCCGGGCGTACTCTGGCGAAGGGTCCTATTTTACAGCGATTGCCAATCACGGCATTGTCGATGACGCAGTTGGGCAAAATGCTGACATTGTCACCAATATCCGCATCCTTGATACAGCAGTTGGGGCCAATACTGACATTGTTTCCTATGCTGACGCTGCCCTCAATGAGCGTATTGATATCAATAGTAATATCGCTGCCGGTTTTCAGATCACCACGCAAATCAAAACGCTGCGGATCCATCAGGGTCACACCCTGCTTCATCAAATGATGCGCCTGCGCCAGTTGATAGTGGCGCTCCAGCTCCGCCAGTTGTTGGCGATCATTCACGCCCTGTATCTCCACTGCCGACTCTGAGCTGACGGAGCTGATGACAATGCCTTCATCCGCCGCCATCTGAATAACGTCAGTAAGATAATATTCACCCTGCGCATTATCATTTCCCAAACTGGCCAACCAGCGCTTCAGCCAGCCGGCCCTGACCGTCATCATGCCGGTATTGATTTCGCAGACGCGGCGTTGCTCATCGCTGGCATCCTTTTCCTCCACGATACGGGTGATGCCGCCCTTGTCATCGCGAATAATACGACCATAGCCACCGGGTTCATCAATAGTGGCTGTCAACAGACTGAAACCACTGTCTTTCGCGGCTGCCACCAGTTTTGCCAGGCTTGCATGCGTAATCAACGGCACATCGCCGTAAAGTATCAAAACATCATCCGTTTCTGTTACATCATTGATCGCCTGGGCCACCGCATGACCCGTTCCCAGTTGCTCTCTTTGCTCAACCCAGTTCACCTGCAGATGTGAAAGTTGCTCGCGGATCTGCTCGCCTCCATAACCATAGACGACGTGAACAGCGCGAACATCAAGCCGACCGGCTGCGATATAGACGTGTTCCAGTAAAGGTCTGCCCGCCAGCGGGTGAAGAATTTTGGGCAGCGTGGATTTCATGCGCGTACCCTGACCGGCCGCCAGAATTATGATGGATAAAGACATGATTAAGCGGGAAGCATAAGAGGGAAAGTGAAAAGAGAAAATGCGTAATTGTTTTTGGCAAGCATCTCTATTACCGTCAGAGTGATATGGTGATCATGGAAACGGAACCCTGTTATCTTTCCACTTCCGGTTTTTTCCTGCTAGGACCGCCCGGTACGTTTCCGCAATCTCTGTATCGCCTGCAGCTGTGCTGCCAGTTCGGCATGCTCCGCCAATGCCGTGGCGTAATCCATACTGGCCTCACGATCATGCAATTGCCGCTCCGCATCTTCTTTGGCTTTCAGTACGGCCGCCTCGTCCAGATCTTCTGCGCGCATGGCGGTATCCGACAGTACAATGACGACTTTCGGCTGAACCTCCAGCAAACCTCCAGAGACATAAAAACCTTCTTCCCTTCCATCTTCATGCTGCACCCGCACTTCTCCGGGAGCCAACTGTGTCACCAGCGGTGTATGTCCCGGTGCGATACCGATTTCGCCCAGTTGCGCCGGGGCAAAAACCATCGTCGCCTCACCGGAGAAAATCTCATGTTCGGCACTGACGATATCTATATGTATTGTGGCCATTTCTGTCGTCGCCTGATTCCTTAAATATCTTTGGCCTTTTCAACGGCTTCTTCAATCGTACCCACCATGTAGAAAGCCTGCTCCGGCAGATGATCATATTCACCATTGACAATGGCCTTGAAGCCCTTGATGCTGTCTTTCAGGGAGACGTACTTGCCCGGAGTACCGGTAAACACTTCGGCCACGCTGAAAGGCTGTGACAGGAAGCGCTGGATTTTTCTGGCTCTCGCCACCGCCAGCTTGTCATCTTCAGACAATTCATCCATACCCAGAATGGCGATAATGTCACGCAACTCTTTATACCGCTGCAAGGTATTCTGCACGGCACGGGCAGTGTCATAATGCTCCTGCCCCACTACTAGCGGATCCAGTTGGCGGCTGGTCGAATCCAGTGGATCCACCGCCGGGTAGATACCAAGTTCCGCAATTTGACGTGATAACACCACCGTCGCATCCAGATGCGCGAACGTGGTGGCGGGGGATGGATCAGTCAGGTCGTCAGCGGGCACATATACCGCCTGGATTGAGGTGATGGAACCGGTTTTGGTGGAGGTGATACGCTCCTGCAATTTACCCATTTCCTCTGCCAGGGTTGGTTGATAGCCCACTGCCGAGGGCATGCGCCCCAACAGGGCAGACACTTCGGTACCGGCCAGAGTAAAACGATAAATGTTATCTACAAAAAACAGGACATCCCGACCTTCTTCACGAAATTTTTCCGCCAGCGTCAAGCCGGTCAGGGCAACACGCAGCCGGTTACCCGGTGGCTCGTTCATCTGTCCGTACACCATGGACACTTTGGACTTTTTGAAATCTTTAACATTGACAACACCGGCTTCCTGCATTTCGTGATAGAAATCGTTGCCCTCACGAGTACGCTCACCGACACCGGCAAATACGGACAAGCCGGAATGCTGGGTGGCGATATTGTTTATCAGCTCCATCATATTCACGGTCTTGCCGACACCGGCACCGCCGAACAAACCGACTTTGCCACCCTTGGCAAAAGGACAGACGAGATCGATAACCTTGATGCCTGTTTCCAGCAGTTCCGATGTCGCACTCAGCTCGGTGAACTTCGGTGCATCACGATGGATGCTCCATTTTTCTTCACATTCGACTTCGCCGCATTCATCTATGGGTTCGCCAAGTACATTCATAATGCGGCCCAGCGTATTCTCCCCTACCGGGACGGAGATGGGCGCACCCGTATTGTCCACTTTCAGGCCACGCTGCAAACCGTCGGTTGAACCCAGAGCAATGGTTCTTACCACACCATCACCCAGTTGCTGCTGGACTTCCAGAGTGGTTTCAACACCGACGGCATCCACAATCAGGGCATCATATATACCGGGTATGGATTCACTGGGGAATTCGACGTCAACCACAGCACCGATGATTTGTACAATGTTTCCAGCACTCATCGTTATTCTTCCTCTTTAATATGTAATATTCTTTGTGTTTTTAACTTGCAGCATATAAGGGTTCTATACAGCTGCGGCACCGCTGACAATTTCGGATAATTCCTGAGTGATCGCTGCCTGGCGCGCCTTGTTATAAACCAGTTGCAACTCATCAATCAGTGTACTGGCGTTATCAGATGCGCTCTTCATGGCCACCATCCTGGCCGCCTGTTCGCAGGCGATATTTTCCACCACCGCCTGGTAAACCAGCGACTCAATATAGCGCTCCAGCAGAAGATCGAGTACCTCTTTGGCATCCGGCTCGTAGATGTAATCCCAGTGATATTTCAGATCTTCATCATCTCCCGCCTGCACGGGGATCAGTTGTTCAACGGCGGGGCTTTGTGTCATCGAATTCACAAAGTTATTCGATACCACGTAAAGCACGTCGATCTTCTCTTCCAGGTAGGCATCCAGCATCACCTTGACCGAACCAATCAGCGACTCGATACCCGGCGCATCGCCGATATGTGTTGTTTGCGCGACTATATTGCTGTTAAGACGGGAAAAATACCCTACCGCCTTGTTGCCGATCACACTGAGATCCATCTCAATGCCGTTGTCGTGCCACTCCTTCATCCGTCTGAGCAAGTCACGGAACAGATTGGAATTCAAACCACCGCAAAGACCACGATCAGTAGATACCACTATTATGCCTACACGTCTTATGTCGGCCCGCCGGCTCAGATAGGGATGGTGGTATTCAGGATGCGCGGCGCCAAGGTGGGCCACTACCTTTCTAATCTTGTCGGCGTAGGGCCGGGCAGCGCGCATGCGTTCCTGTGCCTTGCGCATT
>JAJRTU010000150.1 GCA_024278135.1 Gammaproteobacteria bacterium | reverse complement strand
TCTTTTTGACAGTTCGTCTATTTTTTCCAGATCAGCACCCGGACCATCGTCTTCCACACAAATATGGAGATCCGAATCGATGGTCACACTGAGAGTGACTTTTTGTGAAGCCCATTTATATGCGTTGTCCAGCAGATTGCCAAGTAATTCCAGCATGTCTTCCCGATCAACGGGACAGGGTGCGTTGTCCGCGATGTGGGTGCTTAACAGCAGGGTTTTGTCGGCGTAGATCATCTCCAGGGTTTTAATTAAGGCCGGCAGATCATCTGTAAAGGAAAACAGGGCGCCGCTGTGGCTGTGGCCGGCCAGTCGCGCACGTTTCAAAATTCGATCGCTTATCTGATGAATATCATCAGCCTGTTTCATCAGTATATGTTTACTCGTATCGGGAATATCGTCTTTGTCTGTCGCCTGTTTGATAACGGTCAGGGGCTTCTTGATAGCATGGGCTAAATCGCTCAGCGCATCTCGTGAGCGGCGCAGGCGCAGTTGCATAATTTCCAGCAAATGATTCACTTCAGAAATCAAGGGCTGCAGCTCGCCGGGCGCATCTGTGCTCAGTTTGTCCAGTTGCCCCTGTTGGAGTAACTTAAGCTCTCTTTGTATACGGGAAAGTGGCGTCAAGCTTTTACGAAGAATAAATATCTGCAATATGAGCAGCAGCAACAGCATGCTGACGGCCATGGCAGCGAACCAGTATTTGAACTGACGAATGTTTTTATTGATGGGGTTGAGGTCTTCAGCAATGGTGACGGTCAGTGGATATCCCTGTTTTTTGTAACCGGCAGACAGCAGCAATAAAGATTGCTGCTCCGGCCCCTGTTGCAAAGTACGACGCTGTTGACCCGTGTCTACAGGCTGGTGTTGCAGCGTTTGATCCCATAATGAACGGGAAGTGATTGTTTGTCGCTTTGTACTGATTAGATAATAGTGGCCGGAAAAGGGCTGATTGTAAATAATATCAATACGTCCTGCGTCAATGCTTAATTTACCGTTTTCATCGAAACGAATACTGTTAAGCAAGGTTTCAGAATCATGCTTGAGACGTGAGGCGATATAATCTTCCGCCAGAAACTGGATGTTGATACTGACCAGTAACCACAATGCGGAGAAAACAATGATTAGACTGAACAATAAACCCGAGCTGAGTTTGGACTGCAGGGACTTCATCAGCGGCTGTCTCTGAAAACATAGCCCTGGCCACGTCGGGTTTCAATGCGTTCTTTACCCAGTATCTGACGCAGATGTCTGACGTACACTTCAATGACATTACTGTCTTTCTCGGAATCGAAATCATAGATGTGCTCAGTGAGTCTGGATTTGGATAAAATACGTTCAGGGTGTAATAAAAAATATCTCAGCAGACGATATTCTATACCGGTCAGTTTATGTGTCCGCCCGTCTTCGGTGGTGACCGTTTGTTTCTCCTCATCCAGTGACAGCCCGGCCACGTTGAGTGTGCCGCCGGGCTTCTGTCTGGAACGATGCAGCAAAGCGGTGATTCTGACAATCAGTTCTTCCACGTGAAAAGGTTTGCCCAGATAATCGTCGGCGCCGGCTTTGAAACCATCCACGCGCTCATGCCAGGCATTGCGGGCGGTCAGCACAATGACAGGTAAATGGTTGCCGCCTGCTCGCCAGTTTTGCAGGACCTCAATGCCATTACGTTGTGGTAAACCCAGATCGAGCACAGCCACATCATAAATCATTTCATTCCCCAGATATTCAGCATCAACGCCATTGTCGGCCACGTCTACGGCATAGCCTGCTGTCTGCAGATCCTTTCTCAAGGTGGCCACCAAGTCACTGTCATCCTCTGCCAGCAACAGGCGCATTAATCATCATCCTTAATGGACAGAAGCTTGCCGGTTTTGGCATTGATATACACTTCTCTCACTTCACCATCTTCACCAAGAATTTCTATTTCGTAGGCGATATGGCCATCTTCCTTTTCGAGATCTATCTCAAGGATTTTTCCGGGGAAGGACTGCCTGAGGTTATTGAGTATACTCTGCAGGGGCAATATTTCTCCCGAGTCCTGCAGCCGTCTGGCTTCGATATAATCATCATCATCCGCCAGAACGGGCAGTAGCGGACTCAACAGCCCGATACCCAGAATCAGGCCGGGAAGCAGGTTCACTGCAATAATAGAAGGACTGCCCATACTCTCATGTCATTTTCAGTCATCCCATCGACCATAACCGGGTATACGGACCTCATGTTCGCTGAACAGGCCCTGCTCGGCATTGGCATGACAGGCATCGCATTGACTGAAGCTTTTTACTTCCGGATTGGCTGAAACCATACGCTGGGGGATTTCGTCATGTTCATGTTTAAAGTAAGGAATATCGGATATACGTATCAGCATAGCATTGGAATTAATGGACTGGCTGAATTTACGTGATCGCCGATAATCAGACTGATCTGCACTGTTGGCCAGAAGAAACCGACTAATGGATTGATATGTCTCGTCATCAATTTCAGCATTGTCACCAAAATGATCTTCAAGGCCTGACATTACTTTAGTCCAGGAGCTGGCGGGTAGCAAACCGGGAGGGTAGGCCATATGACAGCTGCCGCACTCTTCTTTGTAGAGGGGTTTGCTGACAGCGGCAATACCCGAGGATTTATGCCGGTATTCTTCCAGTTCACTCCAGCGGAAATCGTTGTCGCCCCAGACTATAGGAAGCAGCAGTATACCAATGGTGAAAATAATTGAGCTTATAGCAAGTGTACTTTTCATAATGTCACTCCTGATAACCGGATTGGTTGTTAATGTAAACAAGTATGTTGGCTTTCTCCTGCGCCGTGCACTCACGACCTATGGTCCATTTACAGTTACGCTTGAACCATTTTTTAATTTTTTTAATATTCGTCAGACGTTGTGGATTGACTACAGGGGCCATGGGCTTTATTTCCTTGTTCGTCTTGACGTGTTTTCCTGTCTTCGCCAAATTTCTGGTATGACAGCTTGTACAACTTCTCCTGGAAAACTCACCTTTCCCGTCAAAAGTTTTTTGCCATAATATCTTTCCCTGTTCTGCATCAGCGGTGGTTGCGCCCTGCGTGCTGTAGTCCGCCAGCAATTGACTGACGCTGTCGCTTTGCGCCTGTGTAAAACTCATTGGGATAAAGACGAGCAAGCCTGTGATCAGCATTTTTTTGTTCATGATTCACCCTCTGTTTCAATTTTCTCGGACTTGAAGCCGGTTATCATTGCAGACACCAGGTTCTCTTTATGGATAAGGCTTTCCACCACAACGCCGAGAACATGAATGATCACCAGCAGTAAAGTGAAATTGGCAAAAAACTCATGTACCTCTTCGAGCATGCCGCTCCAGGTATCTGCCGACTGTATAAACAACCAGGCCGCCGGCCCCGTATGATCGTCAGCACCGAGCAGCAAAACACCGGTGATGCATATCATCAACAAACTGAACATCAGCAGAATTATCATCGCGCCACCGGCTGGATTATGTCCCAGATAGCGCCTGGCCCTGAAATGCATGGTGTCCTTCAGGAACTGGATAATATTGGCGGGGGAATACACAAAATCAGTAAAGCGGGCATAGCGCGGTCCGATAAAGCCCCATGCAAAACGGATGACGAGCAACGCGAGAATCAAATAACCTGCCGAGTTATGAATGACAGGTAAATCGTCTTCACTGATGTAGGCGATAGCAAATGCAGTGACCAGGGACCAGTGGAAGAACCTGACAAGTGAGTCCCAGACTTTGATTTGTGATGTATTTGTCATGATAAATCGACCTCCAGAATTAAACTGAGGTGACAATATCAATCGAAGCTGAAACCAAGCTGAAAATGATATAACGGATGTGAACTGCCGGGAAAAGAGTTTATTACGCATCCCAGGCGTTTTTTGAGAGAGTAATACTAAATGCCGAACTGTAAGTCGATTATTGAGAACTTTTCCATTTTACGGTCGGTTCAGCCGTGTCTGTTGTGCGGCAGGGAGTTCCGCTGACAGGCGGTCGATGTTATCGGAGGGCTTTGATCTGTCAAAGCAGCTCTGTTTTTTCTTTAATTTTTATATTCAAAATAGCATGGTTCAATGAGTAGTCTACGGGGCAATCAATTATATGTACGCCATCTGATACCATGCACTCATTGAGTGTTTCAGTGAAATCTCTGTCGCTGGTAATACGATGGCCGCTGGCGCCATAACTCTCCGCATAATTGACAAAATCAGGATTACCATAATCCAGACCAAAATTTTTAAAGCCCATGCCTTCCTGCTCCCATTTGATCATACCGTAGGCGCTGTCATTGAGAATAATGACGATTACATTCGACTTTTCACGTACAGCCGTTTCAATCTCCTGTGAATTCATCATAAAACCACCGTCACCACAAATGGCGACTACTTTTTTCCCGGGGTATATCAGCTTCGCTGCCAGGGCGGAAGGCAAGCCGGCACCCATCGTCGCGAGCGCGTTATCGAGCAACAGTGTGTTGGATGCGTAGCACTTGTAGTTTCTGGCAAACCATATTTTATATACACCATTATCGAGCGTAACGATTCCGTCATCAGGCAGAATCTCTCTTACCTGTTTAACGATTCTTTGTGGCAACATGGGAAAACGTGCATCGAAGAAATACTTGCTGATATGGCTCTCTACTTCGTCATGCACCTTTTTATAATAGCTGAAATCCCAGTGTTCCTGAGAATCAATTTGTCTGGTAATACTTTCGATTGAATCTGCTATATCACCGACTACGTTAAGTTGTGGAAAATACACCTGATCGACCTCAGCCGCGGAGAAGTTGATATGAATAACTTTTTTGCCTCCGTGTTCCATAAAGAAGGGTGGTTTTTCCACCACATCATGTCCAACATTGATGACGAGATCAGCTTTTTCGATGGCATGGTGTAAATAATCATTGGCTGACAGCGCAGCGGTCCCTAAAAACAACGTCTGTCGCTCGTCAAGCACACCCTTGCCCATTTGTGTATTGCAAAAAGGCATTTTGGTTCTTGTCACGAAAGTTTGTAAAGCACATCGAGTTCGCTTTCTGTTGGCACCGGCTCCAATCAGCAATATCGGCATATTGGAGCTCTCGATCATTTCTACCGCCCGCTTCACGGCCTTGATATCGGCAGCAGGTCGCCGAACAGGAGTCACGGCAAAAACCGGCTCGTCTGTTTCTTCGGCGGCCACGTCTTCCGGCAATTCGATATGTACTGCCCCGGGTCGCTCTTCGATCGCCACTCGAAATGCTTCCCGGATCATCGACGGAATATTGTTTCCGCTGACAACCTGTCTGGTGTACTTGGTGAGTGGCCGCATCATATCGACAACATCGAGAATTTGAAATCGGCCCTGTTTGCTTTTCTTTATGGGTTTTTGACCCGTGATCATCATCATCGGCATGGCCCCCAATTGCGCGTAGGCCGCCGGCGTCACCAGGTTGGTAGCGCCGGGACCCAGAGTGGACAGGCACACTCCCGGCTTGCCGGTTAAGCGGCCATAGGTCGCAGCCATGAAACCGGCTCCCTGTTCGTGTCGGGTCAGAATGAGACGGATTTTCGAGCTTCGTAAAGAATCCAGTAGATCAAGGTTCTCCTCACCGGGAATGCCGAATATATACTCCACGCCTTCGTTTTCAAGCGCCGCTACAAAAAGATCTGATGCTTTGGTCATGAGAGAGAGGCCGATATCAGCTTTACTGCGGGCAGGGTTAATCGGGTCGGGAGCATTGCCACAGCTCAGTAAAGACGTTTGCTGTAGACTTCTTCCATCATGGCATCCACCTGTTCGACACTGTCGCTTAGTTTGGCTTCTTCCTTGAGGATTTGACCGAAGGAGGGGAAAACGCCCGCAGCAAGCCTGCTTTGTTCATCCCACAGCCTGGATCGGATCATGGCCTTGCCACAATGAAAATAAACGCTGTTGATTTTGATCACAAGACCGGTGCTGACCGCTCTGCTGCCCACGCTGGCAAATTTCAGCAGGTCCTGATCAGTGGTGATGCCGGCTTCTCCGGAAATACGCAGGGTTTCTCTGAGCCCCGGGATCATGAAGATAAGGGCGAGTTTCGGGTTCTCCACCAGGTTGTGGAAGGATTCCACCTTGTTGTTGCCCGGGCGATCCGGTATGACCAGTGTACGTTCATCAATAATATGAACAAAACCCGGTGCATCGCCTTTGGGGGAGATCGTCGGTTGGCCACTGGCATCAGCGGTGGCGATGCAGACGAAGGGGGACAGCTCAATATATTGACGTTGATACTTGTCCAGGCTTTTGCGCATGGCCGCCACGGCCGTTTCGTTGGGGGCATCGAAATGCGCTTCCAGCGCTGTCAGTTCTGTAATCGTATCAGTCATGCCTGCTCCCGTGCCGTGTGGCTTCGGCCTGTTTATTATAGAATGCTGTTTTTTACATATTAGAACACATGAACAAGCCCGGGTAGAAGCGTTAACAGCCGGGGCATGTGTTGCTGCCAGGGAAAAATAACGAGCCTATGCGAGATTCTGCTGACATTATTGTGATTGGGGCGGGTATAGCGGGCGTCTCCGCTGCTGCGGAGCTGGCTGCTTATGGCTCAGTAATGTTGCTTGAAATGGAGTCCCTGCCCGCTTATCACGCCACCGGTCGCTCGGCTGCCTTTTTCGCCCCTGCCTATGGTAATCAGGTGGTGCGTGGTATTACCGCTGCCAGTGAGCATTTCTATCGTTCGCCGCCGGCGGAATTTTGTGAACAGCAGCTGATTCGTCCTCGAGATTGCCTGTTTATCGCCCGCGAAGACCAACTGGCGTCATTACAGGCGATGCAGCGCGATAATCCTCTTTTACAGGCAATATCAGCAGCAACGGCGTACCAGCAGGTGCCCATCCTTGCTCCTCACTATCTGGCTGCTGCCATGCGTGATGATCGGGGTGGCGATCTGGATGTCGATGCCGTATTGCAGGCTTATTTGCGTTTATTTCGTCGACGTGGTGGCCATCTGGCAACGCGACAGCGGGTTCGGGCCATGCAATGGCATCAGGACTGCTGGCGGGTACAGAGTGATACGGGCAGTTTCAGTGCTGCTGTCGTGGTCAATGCTGCCGGTGCCTGGGCTGACGGCATCGCTGCTTTGGCGGGACTGAGCGGCCTGGGTATCGTGCCCATGCGCCGCACGGTGCTGTTGATAGATCCGCCTGAAAATGTCGATATCAGCTGCTGGCCTCTGGTGCTTGATGTCGATGAAGAATTCTACTTCAAGCCGGATGCCGGCCAATTGCTGATTTCGCCGGCCGATGAAAGCCCCAGTGCCCCATGCGATGCCCAGCCTGAAGAACTGGATGTGGCGATTGCAGTGGATCGCTTTGAAAAGGCCACTGGCCTTGACGTAGGCCGAGTCAATCATCGTTGGGCGGGTCTTCGTAGTTTTGCCGACGACAGGACTTTTGTTGTCGGTTTCGACCCGCGTGCTGAGGGTTTTTTCTGGTTGGCAGGGCAGGGAGGTTACGGCGTGCAAAGCGCGCCGGGACTGGCTCAGTTGACTATGTCCCTGGTGACCGGCTCAAGGCCCGTTGGGGCATTTGCCACAGTGCTTGATTACCGGGACGAGGTGGCCCCTGATCGCCTGATTGCGCAAAGCTGAATGGCATAGCGCTCTTCCACTTAATCGACTGACCTGTAGCGATAAGATTCCAGCATTGCCGCCAGTACACCACGGGCGACACGGGCCATGCCGCTTATCGAAATCTTTTCTTCATTCGTGTGGATCTGATCAGCACCGGTGCCGACGATGATCATTTCTTCATCGAAACGTGCCTTGATTAAATTACCATTGAAGCCGCCGAATTGTTTCGCGGTGATCCTCAGCGGTTTTTGTGCCGTTGCCTCAAAGCCCTTTTTCAGCATACGGATACTGGCTGCGCTTTCAGCAACGACGTAGCCCGACAGTTTGGGACTGTCAGCACCGCTTATTTCGCACTCTACCTGGCTGCGACCTGCACCTGCCTGTGCACATATTCGTTTGATATCAGCAGCGATCCGATCAACCATCGTTTGTGCCGCCGCGTTTCCTTCCAGGTTGCGCATCTGCCAGGCCGCCGTCCAGAAGGGTGAAATCGTATTGTATTGGTAGCTTGCTATGGGCTCACCTTTCGCGGTTTCAAGCCCTTTGTCCAGACCGCAGGAGGTAAAGTAACTGTGTAATACCACATTGGGGTGGCCGGGCGGGTGGGCATCAGGTCGAAAGCCTGTTTCTCTTAAAATTTGTGCACCGACTGCGCAGGCGCTGACAGATTGTTTTTCATCGACACTGGCAGGATGACTGGTGTGGGTCCTGACCGTGATAAAACCATTATACATACTGGGCGCCGCGCGACCGATTTCGTCGGGGTCGGTGCCATCGATACTGATCAGTATGTCACCCCGGAAGGCGTCCGCTTCCACCAGTTGCGCCCCTGCTGCTGAGTCTTCCTCGGCAATCAGACCGACAATGCGGATTTCACCATGAGGAAGCTGATGCTCACTGATGACGCGGAGAATTTCAGCAACAATGGCGATACCGGCCTTGTCATCTGCACCCAGGGGCGTGCCTGCGGCAGGCCGTATGATATCACCCTCTCGCTGGAAACCATCGAACAGCAATTGATTGGTGTCAAGATGAAATGACAGGTTCCACGATGGTGCGGAAATATTGCCGGGGATATAGGCAATCAGGTTGCCGGACTCAGGAGCGGTTTTGCCATTGTCACAATATATTTCAGCTTTTCTGGCGTCACTGAATGATGCCACCGTAGCGGGCAATTGATCAATATTGCTCCGTATCCCCAGCGCTTTGGCGGTGTCATCCAGTATTTGTTTCGCTTTTCGTGTGTTGGCCGATTCCCGGCAACTCCTGGCATCTTGCCGGAGCAGACTCAGCAGCGTTGTGGCCAGGAACTCCGGGTCGACTGCCTGCATCAGATCAATTTTGAATTCCCTGCTCCTGTCGAGTTCGTAGGCGTGTTCCTGTGTATCGATCATGCTGGCCGGGAATACCAGTCTGTCATCGGCATAGACGGTCTGGAGTAGAGAAAGAGCCAGTATGCCGGGAGCCAATAGCTTGTGAAATTGTAATTTATTCATAGGGAACTCAAATTGAGGAAGATAATATTTCAAGTGCTTTGTTGATTTTGCTTTCCGGGGTATAGAAATGAGACGAGAAGCGGATGCCGCCAAAACGATGGGCACAAATCACCTGTCGGTTCATCAGTTTTCTGTGCAGGTCGGCATGGTCACCATGGTCGCCATGTTTCAGTTTAAACGTGACAATACCCGCCAGCTTTTCGGGCGTCGTATTGGTCAGCAACTCCAGGTTTTCAATCAGTTTCAGTTTGTTGATAAGGCTCAGGCTTTTATCAACGACTTCTTTTTCAATATTGTCCATACCCACTTCTTCCAGCAGAGACAGGCTCGCCGACAGGGCATGGGTCCCGAGCATATTGGGGCTGCCACACTCAAAGCGTTTGGCACTGTTCGCGATTTCCCAGGCTTTTCTGTCATAGTCACCGGCGTGTTCCACCATGTGCCAGCCAAACTGATGTAACTTTAACTGATCACGAAGCTCGGCCCGGCAATAGAACAGGGCGATACCCTCGGGTCCCAGCATCCACTTATGGGCATCAGCCATGGCGAAATCCGCATGTATGGCCTGCACGTCGAATTTATGGGCACCGATGCTTTGAATCGCATCTATACAAAATAAAATTCCGTTGTCCCGGCAAAAGCGACCGAGTTTCTCCAGGTTCAGACGCAGACCGCTGCCATATTGTACTGAACTGATACTCATCACCCGGGTACGCTTGTCGCAGGCTTCGATCAGTGCCTCTTCCGGGGCGTTTGTCTGTACAGAAATCTGCTTGAGGGCGACGCCATATTGCTGTTGCGCCTCCCAGGGGAAACGGTTGGAAGGGAATTCCTCATCGGTACTGACCACATTATCTCCCGGCTTCCAGTCAATGCCGCAGGCCACCACAGACAGCGCTTCTGAAGTATTTTTTAAAATGGCAATATCATCGACAGAGGGAGCGTTGATCAGCGTGCGTAGTTGTTCCCGGAGCAGGCCTTCCTTTTCTATCCACTGCCTGTAATTCTTCGCACCGATAAGGCTGTTTTCTTCGGCAAACAGCCTGACGGCAAGGCTGCTGCGCAGAGGCCAGGGTGAGACCGCCGCATGATTGAGGTAAATAAGGTTCTCATGTTGGGGAAATTCAATTTCCAGAAGAGAATGATTAATCATAAATATATTTTTTCAGCTCAGGCATCCAACGGTTATCATACCTGAACTCCAGCCAGGTTAAAAAAATTGCAAAGATGAGCCGTTATCAGACAGTGAAACAGGTAAGCACACTGAAAACCGATATCCGTGGACTGACATATGCCGTTCATACCTGGGGCGATCCGGATGCCACGCCGGTATTCCTGCTGCACGGCCTGCTTGATACGGGCATGAGTTTTCAATTTATCGCTGATGCGATGACGGATGAATGGTATCTGATAGCCCCTGACTGGCGTGGTTTCGGCGAGAGTGAATGGAACCGGCAAGGATACTGGTTTCCCGATTACCTCGCTGATTTGGACACTTTGATCGATCACTACAGTCAAGCGCTTCCTGTCCGACTGGTGGGGCACAGCATGGGCGGTAACATTGCCTGTCTGTACGCCGGTATCCAGTCGGAAAGGGTCTCTCATCTCGTCAGTCTGGATGCTGTCGGTTTACACGATACTGATCCGGCTGTTGCACCGGCGCGATACAGGACCTGGCTGGCGCAGTTGAAACAGCTGCAGGCATTCTCCCACTACAGTGAACTGGAGCAACTGACCGCACATATCGATAAACTGGCACCGGGGATCAGCAAGGCCAGGGCCCGCTTTATTGCCGAGACCTGGAGTAAGCCTGTCGATGGCGGCGGTTATACCGTCAAGGCCGATCCCGCGCACCGGCGCGTCATTCCGGTTCTGTATCGTCGGCAGGAAGCCCGTAGTTGCTGGAAGAATATCAGTGCCAGGACCTTGTTTATATTCGGCGAGCAGTCGCGATTTTATCGCAGCTATCATGAGCATGCTTATCAACAGGACTGTCAGGAATGTTTTCGCCATTTGTCGGAACAATCTGTGGCGGAGGCAGGCCACATGCTGCATTGGCAACAACCGGAAAAACTGGCCGGGATATTACAGTCGTTTTTACGAACTGAAGTACAGTGATGCAAGCCCGGTGATATATGTGTACTGACGATTTCTTTATTCAAATAATCAGAAGGGGCAGTACGCACTGTAAATTAGTAACAACACCCTAATTTATTCATGTACAAGTGACTGCCTGCTTAGGTAACTTTAACATCCTTAATTCTGAGAT
Organism: Gammaproteobacteria bacterium; assembly: GCA_024278135.1. Classification (GTDB taxonomy): domain Bacteria; phylum Pseudomonadota; class Gammaproteobacteria; order Eutrophobiales; family Eutrophobiaceae; genus WLWS01. Next base: position 2,299 of record JAJRTU010000150.1, on the reverse strand, counting down.
AAATGATTGCAAAGCCTATTATGCATTTTCGTGACCGTTTCCCGATTTTCCAGTCGAAGATTTATATCAACACCTGTTCCTATGGCGCCCTGTCCACTGATGTGCGGGCGGCCTATGAAAGCTATCTTGATGACAGGGACAAATACGGGGCACACTGGGAATACTGGGTTGAAATGCTGGAGGAACTGCGGATCAGGATAGCGACCTTGTTGAACGCCGGGCCTGATGAGATGGCACTCAGCTCATCGCTGAGCGAAGGCGTTAATGCCCTGGCCAGCGCCCTGTCTTTTACAGCCGGACGTAACAAGATAGTGGTGACCGATTTTGATTTTCCCAGTACAGCGCACATCTGGTATGCACAGGAAAAACGGGGTGCGAAAATAGTACGTGCAAGCGCGGATGAGGATGACAGGACCATTCCGCTGGAGAATTTTGAAAAAGTGATTGATGATTCGACCCTGTTGGTGTCCATTCCTTATGTCTGTTATCGCAATGGTGCGAGGCAGGAACTGGAACCCATCATCAAACTGGCGCACCGGCACGGTGCTCTGGTGTTTGTGGATTGCTATCAGGCCGTTGGCGCCATACCCATTGATGTTAAACAACTTGATGTTGATTTTCTGGCGGGTGGCATGCTGAAGTATCTGCTGTCTACCGCCGGTACCGGATTTCTTTATGTGCGGGAATCCCTGCATGAAAAACTACAGCCCTTTACCAGTGGCTGGTTCAGTCAGCGCGATATTCATGCTATGGATATTACAAAGAATGACCCTTCGCCGACGGCCCGACGTTTTGAATCAGGGACGCCGAATGTAGCCAATATCTATGCCGCTATAGCAGGCTTAAAGCTGATTGAACAGGTAAAAGTCAGCAATGTGCAGAGTGATGTCAGGGAATTGATCGCGTCCATCCGGAACAGGGCGGCGGATAATGGTTTTAAACTGGGTATCGCGCAGCAGGCCCACAGTCCCATGATCAGTCTGAAAAGTAAGGACATGTACGCGCTGGTGGCCAAACTGGCCGAGGAGGACATCATTGTTTCATGCCGGGATGATAACCTGAGGGTATCACCCCACTTCTACAATAATCTCGACGATATCGAGCATTTGTTCGCTGCGCTGATAAAACACCGAGTGCTGATGGCGTAGGCCTGCATTTCTCCTTCCCCGTATCGGGTTCGCAGCGGACATTTTAGCTGAAATACGGAGTTTCCCCGCGATCTTATGTTCCCGGGTAATGTTTACAGGTAGTATTCGATTCGCAGTATCTGTAATCTGAGTGGGTTTTTTATTCAATAATAACGATAAAGGCACGCCTGCATGGCAACAAAACCTGCACACGAGACCTGGTCATCCACCCGGCTTTTTGTCCTGTCCGCGGTCGGAAGTGCCGTCGGTCTCGGTAATATCTGGCGCTTTCCCTATCTGGCCGGTGAAAACGGCGGGGGCGCTTTTGTTCTTGTCTACTTCCTGTGTATCACCTTCGTTGCCCTGCCCATTCTTATTGGTGAAATCATGATCGGCCGCATGGGCAAACAAAGCCCGATTAACACGATGCGCAAGCTGGCGCTTGATCAGGGCAAGTCTCCCTGGTGGGGAATGGCCGGTTGGCTGGCGGTCTTTATTGCCTTTGTGGTGATGACTTTTTACAGCGTGGTGGGGGGCTGGGCCTTTGATTTCAGTCTGAAATCCGCCATGGGCGTTTTTCACGGTATGGGCAAGGATGAAACCCAGGCGGTGTTTGAGGAACTGCTGGCCAGTCCCTTGCGCCTGACTTTGTGGCACACGGTTTTTATGAGCCTGACCGTCTTTATCGTCGCCCGTGGTCTGCATGATGGCATCGAGAGCGCGATCAAGTGGATGATGCCGGCCCTGTTTACGATTCTTATTGGCATGGTGCTGTATTCCATCGTGGCGGCAGATTTTATTGACGGGATCATGTTTTTGCTGAAGCCGGATTTTTCCAAACTGACGACAGAGAGTTTTTTACTGGCCTCGAGTCAGGCCTTTTTCTCCGTCACTATCGGCGCGGGTGCCATGATGATTTACGGGGCCTATTTGCCTGATGGTGTCTCCATTCCGAAAACCACCGCCATTATCGTTTATGCCGATGCCGGAGTGGCGATTCTGGCTGGTATGGCCATCTTTCCCATCGTATTCAGTTTCGGCCTGCAACCGGACAGTGGTCCGGGTCTTGTATTCGTTACGCTACCCATCGCCTTTGGACAAATGTTTGGCGGCAGTATAATCGGCACGGCCTTTTTCCTGTTGCTGGCTATAGCGGCATTGACCTCATTAAT
>JAJRTU010000149.1 GCA_024278135.1 Gammaproteobacteria bacterium | reverse complement strand
TCATCACCCTCATCAAAAATAGTTGAGAAAGCAAAATCGATATACCAACTTGGCGATTGGTGAATATTTTTAGGAGGAAACACCCATTCATTAAGACTATCGATTCCTGATCCATCCTTTTTTTGGGTCCAAGAAGTCAAGAAATAATGGGTCTGTTCGCAACCACAACATTCGGTTACCACGCTCTTAGAGCAACTATCATAGTCTTTATGTTTGGTATCTTGGTAATTTTTCTCGAAAAGAGTTTCATGCCAAGTTTCTTTATCGCAACTGCTACAGATTGATTTTCTCCTATTTTTCATGGCTTAGCTTATTGATAGCGTATAACTTGTAATAGCCGGAAAGGGCCTGGGGCACGAAAGTATATAGATATATATACTTCTATATAGATGTATATATACGGTATATAGGGCTATATATATACATCTGTATATATAGAAAATTGCTTTGGAATTATTCATATGATTTCATCTGCAGATCATGGCTCTACAATCCTTCTCTCAAGCCCTAATGCGATGATCTGCCTGTATGATAACTCCCATAGTTTTTGTTTTGATCGCCAGATCCCTCCGGCATTTTTTACTTTTTCACGGATATCTTTTTCATAGCCTGCTACCTGAATGCCCAGTAAGTCTGATGGTCCGTGTATCGTGTCTGAGGCTGCTGTCCAGTTACTTTGATCAACGATTATCTCGATAGTAGTATAGCGAAGCCTCTTTTTCTTGTCATAACGATATCGGACGCTAACCAGTCTATCGCCGTATTTTTCCAGCCACTTTTTGGTGCCGTTTTGTCCTGGCTTCAAAGTGAGTTTAGTCTGCATTGTTCTGAATTACCATGTCCCTGACTGTGGATTGTGATCTGTCAGGGTTGCCAGCGTTTTGATAGTACCCAATTGCTCAAGAGGACTACGCACGGCAGAGGCGCCCATTTGCAGGACGTGGGTGTAAATCATCGTGGTTTTCAGATCCTTGTGTCCCAGTAAATCCTGCACGGTGCGGATGTCGTATCCGTCTTCCAGCAGGTGAGTGGCGAAACTGTGGCGCAGGGCATGGCAACTGGCATATTTATGTATGCCTGCTTTGGTCTTTGCGGCTTTCAGTCCCTTGTTCAACGTTGATTCATCGAGGTGGTGTCGTCGGGTTTTATGTGTGCGTGGATCGGTCGATGTTTTATGAGAATAAAAGACATACTGCCAACCCCACTCCCGGGCGGCATGGGGAAACTTTCGTTGCAAGGCATAGGGCAGATAGACTTCTCCGTGGCCGTTGGCCAGATCTTGCCGGTGCAGATGATATCCACTTTCCAGGCGCGTCTTTAAGGCTGGGATGAGGGAAGGGGGTAGTACCGTTACCCGGTCTTTGCCGCCTTTGCCCTGTCTTACGGCGATCTGTTTCCGATCAAAATCTATGTCCTGCACTCTCAGGCGCAGGCATTCCATAATGCGCATGCCGGTACCATAAATCAGTTTGTTCGGGAGTTCGCCGAGACCATTCAGGTGGGGAAGCAGACGCATCATCTCTTCTTTACTGAACACGGTGGGCAGTCGTTGCGGGCGTTTGGCCCGCGCGATGTTTGCCATCTTCCCCAGTTCTTTTTCCAACACCTGTTTATAGAGGAATACAATGGCGTTCAGCGCCTGGTTCTGGGTGGAGGCGGCGACCTCGAGTTTAACCGCCAGGTAAGTCAGGAATTGCTCTACCTCAGCGGCCCCCATGTTGTCAGGGTGTTTTTTGTTGTGGAAAAGGATAAAGCGCTTGATCCACTGCAGATAGCATTGCTCTGTTCTGATACTGTAGTGTTTGCGCTGGATAAGATCCCTTACCTGTGCCAGCAGTACAGATTGACCGACGATTCCGTTCGTATTGATGTCCATTTACTCTCTCCGTGATGTCTTTTCTTCCTGGCTGCGATGTTTGAAGTGCTCAATAAGTACTGTCAGGCCCGACTCCCTGGTCTGCCTGTATTCGTCCCGTCATTTGTCTGACGGGACGAACAGATAAAAAATTAAAAAACAAACTTGTCTTTCTGTCTCCGTACCGGCGGTTTGATCTTGGGTCGGCCTTTTTGTAATTTACCGAGGGAGTAACCCTGCAACTGTGCGGCACGGGCGACGATGGTGAACTTCATGTACCAGCCGCCGAGTACGGTGAGGATGGCGGCGATACAGGCGAACCCGATGGTCATACTGGAGATAAACATCGCTGCCAGTAACAGCACCAGCGGCGCAACGTTGGCGCCCCACAGGATCAGTGGATGAATGCCGTTTAATATGGACAGGGTTTTTGCCGGTGCCTTTGCGGCGATAAGTTTATTGCGATAATTCATCCAGGCGTAGGTCCGAAACGCGAGGAAGGCGACAAAGACAAACAGTACCCAGCCGTTCTCACCGGCGATACCCATCATCGCCATCGTGAGTATCAGCAAAGCACTGCCCTCACAAAGGCCGGTGGCAATAATCAGCGGCACGATGGCGGGTTCCCGCCAGGAGGGTACGCCTTTTGAGGCCAGCAGGATACGGGCCTGGCAATACAGAAAGGCGAATCCGAGCAATCCGGCCAGCGCTACCAGCGCCGGTATGTTCAGCATCAGTCCGGCCAGTGCCAGCGGAAACAGGGCCACGCCAACGGAGCCTTCGCGTGTCATCCAGGAGGTTTGCGGATGGAAGAAAACATGGATGGAACGCAAGGGCCGACCGATTTCCAGCGATACCAGGCCCAGACCGAGTGCGATGAAAGCCAATGCCTGTAGCCCGAGCGGCAGGGGCGGAGAGTCGGGGTAACTGGCGGCTGCCGTCATCAGGATCAGACCACTGCCGGTGCCACCGAACATGAAATTACTGGCGGCCCGCCAGTCCCAGTTGGTTTGCAATACGCTACCGAATCTATTCACCTTGTATCTCCTCCGGTAATTCTTTGTCCCACAAATAATAAAAGCCGGGTTCTGTCCCGAGTTCCGCGTGCATCTGGAACCAGGTGTTTTCGGCCAGCAATTCGGAGACATTACTGTTTTCATCTTCAATATCACCAAAACTCAGCGCATCGGCGATACAGGCGTTGACACAGCCGGGCGTGGCATCGGGATCAATGCCCGGCGTCAGGCCCTGTTCGATACCGGCATCGACGCGATCTGAGCAGAAGGTGCATTTCTGTGCCACACCCAGACGTTTTTCATCAAAGCGGATGGCTTCAGATTCCATCGGCGTCTCGCCATAGGCGAACTCTGCCTTATCGACCTTGTAACGTGCCTGGTAAGGACAGGCGACAACACAATAGCTGCAACCGATGCAAAGATCATAATCAATGGTGACAATGCCGTCTTCGCGCTGCCCGGTGGCGGTGCTGGGGCAGACATGCATGCAGGGCGGATCGGAACAGTGCTGGCACCCGACCGGGACAAACAGGCGATTGACATCGGGGTATTCTCCCCACTCAATGTCGATCACCTTGCGCCATTGCACGCCCGGTGCAGTGGCATTGGTATGTTTACAGGCGGCGGTACAGGTTTGACACCCGACGCAACGGTTCAAATCGGCAATCATTACATAACGTGTCATTCTAGGTTGCTCCCACTGGCGTGATATAGACTTTGGTGCCGTCAATACTGGCCCCCCCGCCATCAATATAATCCTGGTCCATCGGTACGATTTTGTTCAGCCCGGGCCGGTTCAGATCCTTGGCAAACGGTGTTTTCCAGTGACCGAACTGGGCCAGCATGATGACGACATCCGGACGTACGCCCTGGCGCAGGCAGGCCAGGCCGCGGGTGGAGCCGATCGGTGAGGTGGCTTCGATCATATCACCGTCATTGATCCCCAGCTCATGGGCCTTGCCGGTATTCATGATGATGCCGTTGTGGCCAAAAACATTGTCGGCCACTTCTTTCATCATCTGGATGGCGACGTTGGCGCCCCAGGCATATTGCATGCTGCGGCCGGTCAACAACCAGAAGGGGTAATCAGCGGCTTTGACATTGTGGTTTTTTTCAATCAGTTCATCCCAAAGTTTGTTCAGGTCTTTCCAGTGCGGCAGTGGCTCATATTCCGCCAGCTGTCTGTCCCACCAGTGCACGCCGGTTTCGTGCAGACGATTGGCGAGTTCCTTGCCCATGCGGAAATAACGTTCCTGATAAGGCAGTTCAAAACGCAGGTTCTTGTCTTCCATTGAGGGGTAAAGATACCAGTTCAGACGGGAATAGGGCCGGGTCTTGAAACCGTGCTCTCTGAACCATTGCAGATCCAGTGTTTCCTTGCCGGCAGTCAGATCAAAGCTGGCAGCCTTGCAGACGGCATCCCAGACCTCCTCCTGTGAATGTTCCTTGCTGATATCGAGGGAAAAATCATAACCTTCGCCCTGCAGGGGAATACCGCAACCGGCGCCGTTAATGACCGAGTTGTAAGCTTCCAGTAAACCGGTACGGCGGGCCAGCTCATTGGCAATCCAGCTGAAGTCTTTGGCGTCATTTTGTGGTGGCACCACCGCCTGGCGCAGGGCCCAGCCTTCCGATTCCCAATGGTTCTCGAAATAATGTCCGCCTCCAATACGCAGCAGTTGATCACTTTCCAGATCGGTCGCTTCCGGCATGATGACATCGGCATAGTGATTGGTTTCATCGAAGGTATAGGCAAAGGCGGCGATAAAGGGAAACTTCGCCATCGCATCGCCCATCTTGTCGATTTCTGAAAACGAAATGGCCGGGTTGCATTTATACACAAACCAGACATCCGGCGGGTTGGGTTTCGGCCAGCTTTCAGCAGCGCGTTCCTGCAACCGCAACCAGGCCAGCGTGGTGGAGCCGAACAACTGTGCCCCCATGTTCTTGCCCGCCATCGGTGTCAGGCAATCCTGGGCGTGACGGTTAATCGGGGCATCGTTCCATTCATCCTTGCTGGTCGGTGTAAAGGTGTGAGACATAAAGCCGTCTTCCCCGACATCCACCGTCAGCAGGCGATCCCAGTCTGCATCACCGGCCAGATGCGTGGTGCTGCCCAGCATGCTGCCGGACACTTCCAGTGCGCCCAGCAATACCTGCATCATCGTGTGCGCCCAGACGCATTCATAACCGCCCCAGCCATTATTGACCGATTTGCCGAGAATAGTACAAACAGGGCGAAAAGGAACGCTGCGCCCGTCTATTTCCTCGGTCTCGCCAATGTGGGCGTGGGACAAATATTCATTGGTAATGCGGCGTATCGTCTGTGCCGGGACATCGGAAATCTCTGCAGCCCATTCCGGTGTGTTTTCCGCGACCAGTTGCCGGGTTTTTTCCAGTCCGGTATCGGCTTCAATATTTTCATGTGTCCAGGTTTCTTCATCTGCGCCGACTTCTACGGCGCTGGCGACGGTGAAGGAACCGAGGATGGCAGGATCAGTGTTCGCCGTATCATAGGGCACGGCCTTGTCGGTCTTGTTGTCCCAGAGTAGCGGTTTTTTGCTCTCGGGATCGCGCAGGTAGAAGCCGTTCGGGCCGACCAGATAAGGCGAGGCGGTGCGATCTTTCAGGAAGGGGACATCAAGCTTGTCGATGTCTGTCTCATGTAACATGATGTGCAACATGGAAAACAGTACGGCGGAATCCGTCTTGGTTTTTATCGGTATCCATTCCGTGGCACTGGCACCGGTCACGGAAAGATGGGGTTCAAACTGGATACGTTTCATGCCGCGCACACGGGCGTCAGCATGGCGGCGTACGCCGGTCACGCCCCCCGAGGCGTCAATATTATTGCCAAAAGCAATGATGTATTCACAACGCGGTGTATCGGGCAGGATGGTGAAGGAGCGATGCCAGAGTTCCCCGAACATATGTTCGGAGTGGTAGCATTTTACTGTGCCACCGGCGCCCAGGCTTTGATCAAAGGGCCCCCAGGCAAATAACAGGGCGGGGAAACTGCCCATGTATTTAAACGGTGTGGCCGCCCCGCCGGTAGTGAAGGCCAGACGTGGGTTGCCATTTTCATCCTGTACGCCTTTTTCGCGGGCGGCATTCATTTTTTCCGCGACGATATCCAGGGCCTCTTCCCAGGAAATTTCTTCCCAACCCGGATCCTCGTCGCGACCCTTCTTCGGGTTCGTGCGCTTCATGGGACGTTTAATGCGATGCGGATTGTAGAGTTTCTGGATCAGTCCAAAGGGTTTGACACAAATTTTACCGTCCGCCGGATGTTCGTTTTTCAGGTCGTAATTGGGTTCCACTTTGGTTGCGACACCATCGATGACTTCAACGGTCAACAGGTCAGGACCATTGACACACTGGTAGCAATAAGTGGATATTTTTTTTCTGTCTTGTGGAACGGGAGCTGTGGCACTCATTTAATTCGCCTCGCTTGTTTTTCAGGTCGATTTAATGACTCATACATCCAAAAGCTGTAGTGTGATTTTACCCCCTGATTCGGACAAAATACAAGCTTACAATACGGCACCGTATTGACAATTACGCTGCCGGTCACTATTGTTGCCCGCTAAGCGGCTGAGCCGGCGAGCAGCGTTGATTAAGAGGCGGGTATGTGGAATCACCGCTATGACATATAAGGTACACTATTGGATCATAACAGCGATAACATACTGCTGACTGCCGAAGCCTGGTTGGATCAGGGCAGGGAAGTCGCGATTGCCACCGTGGTGGACACCTGGGGTTCATCACCACGCCCCCGTGGAAGCCAGTTACTGATTGATTCTTCGGGTGATTTTACCGGGTCGGTGTCAGGGGGCTGCGTGGAAACGGCCGTCATCAGTGAGGCACTGGAGGTCATCAGGGAGGCTAGGCCGCGCCTGCTGGAATTTGGTGTCACCAACGAGATGGCCTGGGAAGTTGGCCTTGCCTGTGGTGGCCAAATACGTATTTATGTCGACGCTTTACTGTCCCGGAATGAGCCATAATGTACAGTGATACTTTGCGAGAACTCAATACAGCCTGTCGGCAGCATCAGCCGGTGGCCCTGTTGATTGATCTGCAAAGCGGGCAACAGTCCGTGTACTACAGTGATACCGGTACCGGGCAAGACCGGCAAGGACTGAGCGAGGCGCATAAACAGTGGGCAGAGCAGGCACTCAGGCAGGATCGCAGCCGACTGATCGAAAATACCAATGAATCGCTGTTTATCAAACCGATTAACCCACCCTTGCGCATGTTCATAATTGGTGCAGTGCACATCGCACAGGCGCTGGCGACGATGGCGCGACAGTGTCAGTACCATGTCACCATAATCGACCCTCGGCAATCTTTCGCCAGTGAACAGCGATTTCCGCAGAGCAGCATCGTCAGGACCTGGCCCGATACGGCCTTACAGGCGCTGCTGCCCGACAGACGCACAGCCATCATCACCTTGAGCCACGATCCCAAACTCGATGATCCCGCTTTGGAGATAGCGCTGCGGTCGAAGGCTTTCTATATTGGCTCTTTAGGCAGTCGACGTACCCATGCGGCACGTATTCAGCGTCTGGCGGGAAAAGGCTTTAATGAACAACAACAGGCGCGTATTCAGGGGCCCATTGGTCTGGATATCGGCGCGCAGTCACCGGCAGAGATCGCCATTGCCATCATGGCGGAAGTCACCCAGGCCTATCGAAAGGGGAATTGATTTGTGCTGAACAGACGTGAGAGGCGTACAGGAGTCCCTGGTGGCGACAAGTGTCACATCGGCTTGCGCCGGTATGACGAAGGAATACCGGTTTAACGAAAGACAGGACGTGCCGTCGCGGGAATGACGGCTTATCAAGGGTAACGAGCAATTTGAGACATCATTTTAGACAACACACTGGAGAAAAACCGTGGCACTAACCAGCGTAGAGACATTTTACAGCCCGGAAGACGCGAAGACAGTAATCGCACTTCTGGACAAACACGAAGACAGTGCATTAATTGTTGCCGGTGGCACCTTTTTGCATGGTCTGGTATCAAGAGGTCTGCTCAGCGGTATCGAGGCACTGATCAATATTCAAAACCTGGGGCTTGACAAGATCAGCGTGGATGCGGATAAGTTCTCCATCGGCGCAACGACGGTCTTTGCACAATTAAAAGCCTGCCAGGCAGTGCAGGAACAGGCCTGGCTGGGGGCGGTGAAAGACGCCGTCGATTATCCACCGGTACAGATCATGAATTCCGCCACGGTCGGTGGTTCCATCGCTTCATCCTGCCCCTACTTTGATTTGCCGGTCAGTTTTCTGGCGCTTGATGGCAGCGTGGAGGCACAAGGTGGCAATGGCGAGAGAACGATTCCGCTGGAAGCATTTTTTTCCGGACTGTTTGAAAATGCACTGGAATCCAATGAATTTGTGACCGGCATTCGTTTGCCCGTGCCACAGGGCGCCGTGAGTAGCGCCTTTATCAAGATGGAAACCAATGCGAACGATCTGGCCATTCTCAACGTGGCGGTGAGCCTGGCGCTGGATGAGGCCGGCAGTTGTCGGCAGGCCAGGATTTTTCTGGGCGGGGGTGTGGGCGAAGCGCCGGTCCGATCCCCTTCGGCGGAAAAGGTCCTGACGGGAGTCATACCGGATGATGCGGCGATTGAAAAGGCCGGTGATGCCGTGCTCACTGATGTCGAGCCGCTGGCCGATCACCGGGCCTCAGCCGAGTATCGCCGGGCCATGAGCAAGGTATTGTTGCAGCGGGCGCTGCGTCGCGCCATTGCACGTTTGAGCGAAAGGGGATAAGGACGATGAAACAAATAATTCAACTTGATATCAATAATGAAGTACATGAGCTGGCCGTCGAACCCTATGACTCTCTGCTGCGTACTATTCGCGACCAGGCGGGAATGATTGGCACGAAGCGGGGTTGTGATTCCGGCGGTTGCGGTTGTTGTACGGTGCTGGTTGACGGCAAGGCGGTGTATTCCTGCATGACCATGGTGATGTCGGTGCAGGATAAAAAGATCACGACAGTGGAAGGTCTGCCGGACAAGGGTGAGCTGGATCCGATACAGCAGGCCTTTATTGACGCCGGCGCGGTGCAATGTGGCTATTGCACCTGCGGCATTATAATGGCTTCGAAGCAATTGCTCGAAGACAACCCGGCACCCAGTGAAGACGAGATTCGCAAGGGCATTTCCGGCAACCTTTGTCGCTGTACCGGTTATCAGAAAATTGTTGATGCAATAAAACTGGCGGCAGCCAAAATGAACGATGGACAGAGAGCGTAATCATGACTGAACTAAACGTTATTGGTAAGAGTGTTATCCGGCCGGATGCTTACGACAAAGTAACGGGCGGGAAAAAGTATCCGGTCAATGTCAGTCTGCCCGGCATGTTGCACATGAAGCTGCTGCGCAGCCCCTATCCCCATGCGAAGATCCTGAGCATAGACACCTCGGCAGCAGAGAAACTGGCGGGCGTCAGGGCGGTATTGACCCCGGACGATGTGCCAAAGAAATATTTCACCCCGGTGTATTTTGTGCCGGCACAGGCAAAAAGTATGATTCAGGACTTCATCCTGATGAGCGATACCGTACGTTGGGCCGGCCAGCCCGTGGCGGCAGTGGCGGCCGTCAATGAAGATATTGCCGAGATGGCGCTGGAACTGATCGATGTGGACTATGAAGAATTGCCTGTCGTTTTTGATCCGGAAGAGGCGATGCGCGATGGTGCGCCGCAGTTGCATGAGAAAGCGCCGAACAATATCGCCATGAATCCTTCCTTTTCCTTCGGTGATCTGGAGGCGGGTTTTGCTGAGGCGGACCATATATTTGAGGATGTCTACGAAACTCAGCGTGTGCATACCTGCTACATGGAGCCGCGCGTTTGTGTGATTGACAGCGATACCGAAGGCAGGCTGACGGTACATTCCTCCATGCAGCACGGCTTCGGTCTGCGTGAAAAACTGGCCTTCGCACTGGACATGCCGGAGAGCAAGGTCAATGTGGTGAAACCGGCCTATATCGGCGGTGGTTTCGGCGGCAAGCTTGATATTGGTTTTATCGAAGGGCTGGCGGCGTTGATGAGCCTGAAGACGGGCAAACCGGTGCGGGCCGAACACAGTCGTGGTGAGGATTTTATATCCACGACCCGCAATCCCATCAAGGTACATCTGAAAACCGGTGTGAAAAAGGACGGCACCTTTACCGCGCGCTACATCAAAAGCGTACTGGATTGCGGCGCCCATGCGACGCACGGTTCCGAGGTGATCATGGTGCATGGTCTGTACGGGACTTTCTTTCCCTGGATCTGTCCGAACCAAAGCTGGGAAGGCTTCACGGTGTACACGAATAACATGATCGGCGGCGGCTACCGCGGTTACGGCGCCCCCCAGGGTTGTTTTGCGGTGGAATCCCAGAATGATGAGATTTGCGAAACGCTGGGACTGGATCCGATCGAATTCCGGCTGAAAAACACCCGCAACGAAGGCGATCCCCATCCGGTACTGGAAGGCCATACGCTGGCCAGCTATCGTCTCGACGAATGTCTGCATCGCGGCGCAGAACGTATCGGTTTCGACCAGCGCCGTCCGGCAGGCTCCTCAAGCGGCACGAAGAAGCGGGGCATCGGCTTCGCCTGCCATCCGCTGTGGGTGAGCGGCTGTGTAGGCTTTCCGGATATTTATGAGCACTCCGGCGCCACGGTGAAGCTGAACCGGGATGCCACAGCCGATGTGATTTCGTCCTGCGTGGATTTAGGTTCAGGCCAGATCACGATGTTGACACAGGTGGTGGCGGAGGAACTGGGACTCGCGGCGGAGGACGTGAAAATAGTCTATGCCGATACGGATACCGCCCCTTTCGACGCACCAACCCATGCCAGTCGTGCCACCTATTCCGCCGGGCTGGCGACAAAGGCGGCCGCAGCGGAGGCGAAACGCAAGCTGTTTGAGACGGCGGCTGTGGTGATGGAGGCCAATGCGGAGGATTTGACCATCGAAAAGGGCAAGATTATGGTCAAGGGCACGCCGGACTCGGCGGTGCCGATGGCGGACATCATTGCCCGTGCTGAATCCCCGTTTATACAGATGACGGACCAGGGACCGCAACCGACGACGATAGCAGAGAAGGGTACCATCATCGGTTCTTCCAGTATGGCACCACCATCCAACCCTTCCCCCAGTGCGGCCGAATTTATCGAACTGGAAGTGGATACGGAAACCGGCGAGGTCAGCATTCTGCGTGTGGTCTATGCGCATGATATCGGCAAGGTCTTTCATCCGAACTCCGCAGAAGGCCAGGTGGAAGGGGGCTTTCAACAGGGCATGGGCTACGCCCTGATGGAAAACCTGCAATTTGATCAGGAAACCGGCGCCTGTTTGTCCGGTGATTTCCTCGACTACAAGATACCCACCGCCGTGGAGATGCCCGCCAATATTGAAAGTATTTTTATTGAATCGAACGAACCGAGTGGGCCTTTCGGTGCCAAGAGTTTGTCGGAGCTGTGCGTGGTGGTGCCGGCAGCAGCGATCGCCAATGCGATTTACAATGCCATCGGTGTCAGGATCAAAGAATTACCGATCACGCCGGAGAAGATACTGAAGGCGCTTGGCAAACTTTAAGTAAAAAGATCGTTCGTTATACCGGGTTCGTAACCCGGTGGCAGGCTCTGCGGGGGTGGTGTCGATGCTGAATTTCAGTCCCTTTGGCTGGGATCCTTAGTCTTACCAGGGGTGCGCCCATGCGCCACTGTTTCCTGTAGTTTGCTGCGGGCTGGTTTATGATTTATAACGTTAATATTGTTCTATGACAACAGCGCAAAGTATGTGGGTGTTCTGGGCGGCGATGACGATTGCTCAAATCGGTGCCTTTGTGATATTCAAGGATCTGGCGGACATCAGTCAATGGCTGATGCAGTCGAGGCGGCAATTCACCATGGCCGTCTGGTACAACCGCAAGGTGATCAGCATCGTGTCGCTTGTCGCCCTGCTGATTTCCCTGTCCGTCTGGTGGCAATACCCGGAAGTGTGTCCCTCCGCTTTTCTGGCTTTTCTGGTACTGTTGTTTATCTTCAACTGTTACTCCGGTCTGCTTAACCCCAAATGGATGTTTCGCTCCCAGCAAAATGCTGCGAAATTTGTTTCGGTGAATGAAGCTCGTGATTATATGCAGCGGAGTCTTCGGTATGCGCATTTCGGTCCGGACTCCTATGCCTCGGTCGATGACATTAATGTACTGGTGCTGGAAACGGACAATGGGGCTTATGCCTACTCGGATTATTATCTGCTGCAACCCCATGTAGTGAAGGGCGATACCATCGATAACGAGGAAGTTGTCATGACCTATTGCGGCCTGACCAATCTGGGTATCGCCTACAGTCCGCTTATCCAGGATCAGAAGCTGGATCTGACGGTGATGTCGCAACTGAAAAACAATCTCGTCTTGTGTGATAAAAACAGCGGTGAAGCGATCCAGCAATTATGGGGGAGTATGGAGCGTGACGAAAGCGGGCGGAGTATGAAGGAATGGCCGACGATTCGTATGCCGTTCTCTTCTTTCGCGCAGCTCTACCCGGACGGGAAAGTGTTTATCAACGAAATTGCCCGCTTTGACGAAAATCCGCTATTGGCCCTCTGGGATAGACTGGTACGTCATGTCATGATGCTGTGGGGCGTGGGCTTGAACTGGATCGACAATGAAAAACCGGCTTTCCCGACGGTAAAGTACAGCGACAGGCGGCTGCCCATGAAGGAACTGGTCTACGCCATCAGTATCAATGATGATCATGTGGCCTACTCAAAAGACTTTGTTATCGCACAGGGCAATAGGATAAACGTGGTCATCGGCGGGGAAGATATTGTTATAAATTACGATGCGAAACTCGATACACTCACGGCCTTCTTTAACAGGACGGGAGCCGCCGTGACTGACATTGATGTATTCGGTAAAACGGACGACGGGTTGCAACTGGATCGCGTCAACACACTGAAAAGCAGATTATTCTGGTTTATCTTTGTCGAGTTTTATCCTGATACTGACGTTAACCGGGTATAAAAGTTTTCTCACAGCGGACTTGTTCCAGTCTCAGCAAGACAATGTACTGCTTACAGCGGCACGCCATGGAAGGCCGGGTTTATTTCTTTTCCACCTGTTCTTTCAGCGCATTGACGAATTCGTTGCCAATGGAATCGGCCACTTTTTGCATCATGCCTGATCCAAATTTTCCCAGTCGCCCCAGCAAATTGATTTCGGCGGTATAAGTCACTTCCGTATTTTCAGCATCAAGCTGTACCAGTGCCAGGGTGCTGGTAGCTTTGAGACGACTGGTCTTTGTCCCTTCCTCACCCTTTGTCAGGTAGGAAGCGAATTCCGGGGGGCGTTCCTCAAGCATGTCAATATCCACCGCAAATTTCGCTTTGACAGGGCCGACCTTGACCTTGATGCTGGCTTTATATGTCGATTCTCCTGTTTGTTCAGCGCTGTCACAGCCGGGGATGCAGGGGGCCACCTGTTCCGGGGAAGTGATGAATTGCCAAACGGCTTCCCGTGGCGCCTGGACACTGAATGTTTTTTCTATTTTCATTTGATAATATCCCCTGATGTCGGTTTTTATGACAAACAGTATCGGTCAAAGCCAATACCATACGTAAGCGTATGGTATTTTTCAAGTATTATAGAGTAAGAATACCGGCTATATTACAGCTCTGTAATTGAATACGGATATCGTTTTTAGAGCGGAATCTGCCCGGCCGACAGCCGGTTTTCAATATCAGACCGGATAATACCTGAGCGCGGCTTGCCGTGCCTGCCCAATTCAGACAGGCTGGAAATGTCCTGCTGTCAGACCCTGATCATCGCCAGATGGGACGTAATTTATGTATTAAATCCGCCAGGCTCTCCAGGTTGTGAGCGGGCAGGAAATGATCCATAAAGGGCAGGGCGGTTTTGATGCCCTGGCAGAGTGGTTTGTACAAGACGTTGCCGAGCAGGGGATTCAGCCAGATAAGCCTGTGGCAGCGTGTGTGCAGGCGTTTCATTTCCGTTTTAAGTAAATCGGCGTCACCCCGATCCCAACCATCGCTCAGTATTAACATGATCGTCCGGGAACGTAACATATCGCGGGCATAGACATTATTGAACTCCTGTATGCAGGCACCGATATTTGTACCGCCGGCCCAGTCATGGACAGAAGCCGAGACCATCTCGAGTGATTCTTCAACACTATTGTTTTTCAGGTAATGCGTGATGGGGGTCATGCGCGTGGAAAATACCGCCACTTCAAAATTATTCAACTCCCGGTTTAAAGCATAGACAAAGCGGATGATGAATTTGCTGTAGTTTTGCATGGAACCACTGACATCGCAGAGCAGCATAATGCGGGTTTTTTTAATACGTTTTTTTCGAAAAGCCAGAGTAATGTTGTCACCACCCTGCATAGTGCTGCCGCGCAACATGCGACGAAAATCAAAACTGCTGCCGCGTCTGGCACGTTGATAACGGCGGCTTTGATGTTCGGCAAACAGGGCGACCAGCGGGGCAATGAGCTTACGTGCCTGCTCGATTTCCTTTTCCGACATTGTGCCCAGATCCCGTTTCATCAATACTTCTTCTGCACTATAGGCCTGTGGACTGCTGTCCCGTGTCGACTCGTCAGCATCCTGCGGTAATGAATCTGTTTGCACGCTTTCGCTTTGCGGATCTTCTGTCTCGTCGCTGTCACCAGCTTCCTCATCGCTGAACTCATTTTCATCGAAGTTGATTTTGCGATCCCAGAAGCGTTTGAAATAATAATCAAAAGATTCCAGGTCGTTCGCACTGGAAATCAGATTGGCCCGCGTGGCAGCGTAAAAGTCCGCTCTGTTGGCAATATCGATATGATGCATGCTCTGACAGAGATCGATAAGGTTTGATGAGTTTACGGCAATACCACCATCGTGGAGAATACGGGAAAAGTGAATGATCTGATCCAGCAGTTCATGACTTCGTGACACAGGGATGCTTTGCATATTCTACGCCGGCGATCTGGGGATTTTTACAGTTGCACCCGGCTTACTCAATGCGCCGGCTGAATACAGAAGCGGTTTCGGACGAGCTGCTTATTGTTGCCAGGCCGGCCTGTTTTACCATTTCCGACATCTCATGGCCCTGAATTTTATCGGTATCAGCCTTGTATTTCAGAATACAACCGAGTGTTTGTTCTGCGGTTTCGCTGTCCAGTTCATCCTTGCCCAGCGCCAACAGAGCCTCTGCCCAGTCCAGGGTTTCAGCCACACCGGGAAGTTTGAATAAATCCCGTTGTCGGATAAGTTGCATAAACCGGCACAGTTGCAAGGCCAGTTCATTACGAATATCGGGTACGCGGGTAGTGACGATACGGGTTTCCCGTTCAACGGAAGGGTAGTCTATCCAGTGATACAGGCATCGACGTTTCAGAGCGTCATGTAATTCCCGGGTACGGTTGGAGGTTAATATTACGATGGGAGTTTGTTTGGCCTTGATGGTGCCCAGTTCGGGGATGGTAATCTGGAAATCCGACAGGATCTCCAGCAGAAAAGCTTCAAACTCCTCGTCGGATCGATCTATCTCATCTATTAACAATACCGGGGCTTGACGGCGTTCGGATTGAATAGCACAAAGCAGGGGCCGCTTGAGTAAGAACTCTTCACTGAAAATATTGGCTCCAATCTCCTTTTTTTCCGCACCACGTGCTTCCTGCAGGCGCAGTTCCAGCATTTGCCGGGGGTAATTCCATTCGTACAGGGCAGTCTGCGTGTCCAGCCCTTCATAACACTGCAGACGAATGAGTTCTGTATCCAGCAGACTGGCAATGACCTTGGCTACTTCCGTCTTGCCGACACCGGGTTCGCCTTCGAGGAACAGGGGTTTTTGCATGTTAACCGCAAGAAAGATAGAGGTTGCCAGCATCCGATCAGTGATGTAATCATGTTCGGCGAGTTGTTGCTCCACCTGGTCTATTGACTCAAACATGGTATACAACAGTACAGATCAGCTCTTTCTTGTGAATATGTCCGCCTTTCTTTCAATTCTCTTCAGGCGTAAGGCTTTTGATTCTTTTTTTGTCACGTAGGCTTCACCCAGCACGTAGTAATACAACATACGTGCTCGAATCTCGGATTCTTCCGCACTGAATCCTGCATCGGCGAATAATTCAGTCAGGAAAGACAGTCGCAGTTTATCCACCTTCTCGACAATCTTTTTGGCTTTGGGATCGTGGTTTGCCCAGGCCCTGACGACAGGATCATATTTGGTTTTTTCGTTGGTGATAATATCCTGCAGCGTACTGAAAATCCTTTGTATCGGATCGCCATGAAACATCCTGGCATTTTCCAGTACGGTCTTTGTCATTTCACGATTCCAGTACTCGATGAGCGCATCCAGCAGTTCCGACCTGTCCTTGAAATGCCAGTAAAAACTGCCTTTGGTCACTTTCAGTTTTTTGGCAAGACGTTCGACACGGATCTGGTCAACACCCTCTTCATAAAGTGTATTGAAGGCGCAAATTATCCATGATTCCCGGGTAAGTCGTCGCTGATGAGCTTTGCCTGGCAAAGAATGGCACTCCGTCAAGTTATCAGGTTAGTCATGTTGAAAATCATACGTCCGTTCAAGATAGCGTATTATACAAGCCAAAGCAGCAAATTCATCATTGAATACGTCAGCGTATGGTCATATTGTAAATCTTCCCAATAGAAAAATAAGCTTTATTTTATGTACAGGATGTACGGTATGCCGTGGGCGCATGGATGCGCAGGAGCGGCGTTGTTTCAGGGCCGGGATTGTTCCAGACAATCCTACGGCATTTCCTCCATCCATGGAGGTCATGTACGGTCAGGAATATTGCTCCTGCAATTCCTAAGTACCTGCATCCATGCAGGCAACGCCGCGGGCGCATGGATGCGCAGGAGCGGCGTTGTTCAGGGCCGGGATTGTTCCGGACAATACTACGGTATATGCAGGCACAGGGTTATTGTTCGGAGGCGTCTATAATTTTTTCCCAGAACATGGCTTTCCCCTGGCTCGGGTCCAGTTGGTAGTCGCTGAAGCCGAATTTCCTGTAGGCCTGTTGTGCCGGGGTATTGCCCTGCAAAACTTCCAGTGTCAGTTTGCAACAGTTTCTGCTTCGGGCAATCTGTTCAACTTTGTTCAGCATTTTCAGGCTGAGGCCCAGACCACGATATTCCTTCATAACAACGACGTCATGTATATTAACGAGAGGCCTGCACTTGAAGGTGGAAAAAACCTCGAAACAGTTCACCAGGCCGGCGGGTTGCTCGTCCACATAAGACAGCACACTGAAGGCATGGGGAATTTTCGCCAGCTCGGCAGCGAGCTTGTTGATGACATCGTCATCAAGGGCCTGGCCGCCGCCCATGGGATCACGCGCATAATAATCCAGCAGACGGGCCATGTGCCGGCCCTGTTGCGCATTGTGGTAATCGACCTCTTCTACAGTAATGTTCATCACCCTGTTTTATGCCATAACGAGGCAGGACGCTGTTCTGTTATACAGGAGCAGGGCGGGTAAAGCACAGCGTGCCCATCATTCGATGTTTTTCATGAACGACACCGGCTAGCGGTTATCGGTAAATCCGCAGGCCATGCCGGCGATAATTATTTTCTGGATATTGGAAGTACCTTCGACCACCTGTAAAGATTTGGCATCGCGATAGTATCGTTCGGCAGGATATTCGGTGGAAAATCCGAAGGAGCCAAAGATTTTCATCGTTTCATTGGCGGCGTGAACGGCCGCTTCCGACGCCGCGAGTTTGGCCACAGAGGTTTCATACTGACTGGGTTTGCCCTGATCTTTCAGCCAGGCGGCTTTATATACCAACATTTGTGCCGCATGATGCTCGACAACCATGTCTGCAATTTGCGCCTGGACCATCTGATGCTTTGAGATGGGTTTGCCGAATTGTGTTCGTTCATTGGCATATTGAATGGCGTGTTTCAATGCACCGCCTGCCACCCCCAGGGCACCTGCCGCGCAGCCGATACGGGTATTCCCCAATTGCCACATGCACATTTTGAAACCGTTATTCAGTTCGCCGAGCAGGGCATCCTTGGGGATTTTTGCCCCTTCAAATACAAACTCGCCTGTTGGTGAACAGTGCAGGCCTAATTTGGTTTCGATAGGTTTGGCAGTAATGCCTTCTGTGTTCTTCGGTTCGATAATGAAACAGGAAATACCTTTATTACCCTTGTCCCTGTCCGTGTAGGCGTAAAGAAGACCGGCATCACCGACATGGGCATTGGTGATCCACATTTTGCTGCCGTTGAGCTCCCAGTGATCGCCCCTGTCAATGGCATGGGTTTTCATACTGGCGACATCTGAACCGGTATTGGATTCCGTCATGGCAAAAAATCCCATTTGTCTGCCTTCTATCCAGCCCGGGATATATTTTTCCTTTTGCTCGTCAGTGCCAAACTTCGCTACCGACAGGGGTGCTCCCAGGTTTTGCATATTAAATGGAAGACGCCAGGAGGCGGACACTTCGGCAATTTGTTCAGCCATCAGTACGGACTCGAGAAAACCCATACCGTTACCACCCAGCTCTTCAGGCAGTACGCAAGACAGGAAACCCAGTTCTCCCATTCGTTCAACACGGTCCTGTCGAAACTCATGGTTTTTTTCTTCTTCCGCCTGTGTGGGAGCAATATCCTCCAGCGCAAAACGCCGGGCCGTATCCTGTACCAGTTGTTGTTCTTCTGTGAGCTCAAAAAACATATTAACTCTCTCTTTATTATCCGGTTTATTCGAGGATGATCAGCACATCGTCTTCTTCAACGATATCACCTTTCTTCACCCTGATTTCCTTAACCGTACCATCGCATGGTGAGTAGACGGGGTTTTCCATCTTCAGGGCTTCGATGATAACCAGTTCATCATCCTCCTCCACACTGGCACCGACTTCGACCAGTACTTCCCAAATATTGCCAGCAAGGGGTGCCTCTACTTCTGTTGCCATGGTTTAGTCTCCTATTTGAGCATGGTTAAAAATATACCCGCCGCGATGACTGTGCCCATCACGCCGGCGATATTGGGTCCCATCGCAAACATCAGCAGATAATTCTTCTTGTCTGCCTGGGAGCCCATCTTCTGTACGACCCGTGCCGCCATGGGTACGGCTGATACGCCGGCCGCCCCCACCAGTGGGTTGATTTTATTTTTGGTAAACAGATTCATGAACTTGGCTAATAGTATACCGCTTGCCGTGCTGATCATGAATGCAAATAATCCTAGGCAGAATATGAATATCACTTCTTTACGGAGAAAATTCTCGGCGCTCATCGTCGCGCCAACGCTGATGCCCAGGAAAATAGTGACAATGTTCATCAAGGCGTTTTGTGCCGTCTCGTTCAGGCGTTCCACCACCTTGGATTCGCGAAACAGGTTGCCCAGCATGAACATGGAGATGAGCGGTGCTGAAGCAGGTACCAGCAGGATGATCACGAGTACAGCAATCAGCGGAAAGAATATCTTTTCCTTTCTGCTGATCTTACGACCTTTTTTCATTTTAATCCTGCGCTCATCTTCTGTGGTCAACAGCCGCATTATCGGTGGCTGGATCAGCGGTACCAGAGCCATATAAGAATAGGCGGCGACAGCACAGGCACCGAGCAGTTGCGGCGCCAGTTTGGCAGCAAGAAAAATGGTGGTGGGACCATCGGCGCCGCCAATAATACCGATGGTGGCGGCTTCCTGCAGGGTAAAGCCCATGGCATAGGAGATAAAAAAGGTCACATAAACGCCGACCTGTGCAGCGGCGCCCAGGAAAATCAAACGAGGCTGGGCCAGCAGAGGACCAAAATCGGTGAGGGCACCGAGGCCGAGAAAAATCAGCGGAGGGATAACTTCCCATTCAATGCCATAATGATAAAAACGCCATAGCAGCCCCTCGCCTTCCAGCATCAAATGTGTCAATGGCATATTGGCCAGTAATATGCCGAAGCCGATGGGGAGCAAGAGCAGGGGTTCGTACTGTTTGTGGATGGCAAGGTAAATCAGCACCAAACCAATTACCCACATGCATAAAATGCCCGGCGTCAGGGCCAGCAGCCCCATGCTGTCGAAAAAGACCATAATTATTCCTGTTTGCCGGGTTTATCCGTGGCAATGATGGCGTTCACACGGATGGCAATATAAAGAACGGTAATGCCGGCGAATACGCCCGCCACCCCGTTGATAAATACCTCTATTGCTGCTTGCATAACGGGATCTCTAACCTTTTATTATTCTGGGTAAAATCATCTGGTGTTTAGGGCAGATGGATTTCGGGTTCTGATAGGCGGCGCCGGCAAAAGCCTTCAGGTACTGCCGTAATTCCCCGAGTTTTACAAT
Source organism: Gammaproteobacteria bacterium (assembly GCA_024278135.1). GTDB lineage: Bacteria > Pseudomonadota > Gammaproteobacteria > Eutrophobiales > Eutrophobiaceae > WLWS01. The sequence continues at coordinate 600 of JAJRTU010000149.1, read as the reverse complement.
TTCATCCACGAGTCCATAGCGAGCACAATAATCCGGCTTCGAATTTTCTTCATATTGCTTTGCCAGTTCATTCATTTTCTCGGCAATGGGCTCCAGGGGTCGGCCGGCATCTTTTTCTTTTACGGCCCGCCGCGCATAGGTTGCCACCGCTGCGGTCTCACCATGCATGACGGCGATCTCCGTCGCCGGCGTGCCGATGGTGAACGCATTGTGGCGGTTGGCAGTAGGCCCCCCGAGGACATAATGCGCCGCCGCGCTGCCTTTGCGCAAGACCACCAGCATCATGGGGACATCGGTTTGTTGAATGGAATAGATCAGGGACTGACCCAGGCCCAGCAATTCCGCCTGTTCCGCCAAATCGCCTACATCAATACCGCTGGTATCCTGAAACCAGATGACAGGCACGCGATCACGCCCGCAATGCGTGACGAACTCATTCATCTTGATCAGGCCCTGGCGATAGAGTTTGCCGCCAATACCGGGGTAATCCCCGTATTCGGGATAGCCCTTGCCCAGATCGTCTTGCCGGTTGCCGATGCAGCAGACCAGCATGCCGTCAATTGTGCAGAGGCCGGTATACAACTCCGGGCCATAATCAGG
>JAJRTU010000148.1 GCA_024278135.1 Gammaproteobacteria bacterium | reverse complement strand
TTCCTGACAGGCGATGGAAATCAGAATTTAGTGGATAGTTCCTGCCCCATACTCTATTGCTGATGCTGCAACAGGGTCGTTTGCGGTGAATATCGTGACGGGAAAGGAGAAAGTTGGAGTAAAACATCCCATTACTGTATAAATATTGTATGGAATTAACTAACACGTCCGAACTTGAAGCCCTGTGTCAAACATTGATATGGACCAGGTTCTCGCGCGCCCGCTTACATTGAAAATAGTACCTGATAAAATCAGGCAGTACATTACCACTCATACAACGCTGAGCCTGGCGACGGTATCTGCCCGACAGCCCTGGGCCACCAGTCTGTTTTACGTGTCCGATAATCATCTGCGCCTGTATTTTATTTCTGATCCCTCGACCAGACACATCAGGCAGGCAATGGATAACCACAACGTGGCAGCCACCATCACCGAACATGAACAGGCGTGGCAAGAAATACAGGGTCTGCAAATAAGCGGGCGGCTGGAACAGGTACAAACCGCTGACAGGGCCGCTATTGAAAAGCTTTACGGCGAAAAGTTCCCATTTATCAATGCCTTATCAAAGGCGGCTGGCGACGATATGGAAAATCGTGTCCGGGAACGGCTGCAGGCATCCGAGTTCTACGTCCTGAAGCCCTCCTTTATTCGATTTATTGATAACAGCCAGGGTTTTGGGTTCAAGGAGGAATTTGAAATTGGCGATAATTGATCCAAATCAAGTGATCCGGATATACACCCGCTACATCACCCGCACTCTACTATATTCGAATATGTAGTTGTCTGGGTTGCAGAAACTATTTCTGACAGGAGAGTGGAATGAATCTTCTTACAATACTGATCGTTCTGGCCATGCTCTTCACCGTAGCTGTACTGATTTCCGGGATCGGTTCGATGGTTCAGGGCGGTGAGTTTGATAGAAAGCATGGGACGCAGTTAATGTTTGCGCGTGTTATCACGCAAGCCATCACCATATTACTTTTACTTTTCGCTTTTTACCTGACCAATAACTGAGGTTCCGTTCAACGATTGGTTTCGTCATCGTGGGGTAATAAATCAGCCCGCATCAAACTGCGGGTGAGCGATTCCAAACAGATTTAACTTAACTGGGTTTCCAGCGGCAGTTGCCGGGTGTCTTTTATTTCCGTTACAGCGATAGTGGAATGCATTTCCCTGATCATCGGCATCGTCATTAACTGGTTTCTGATGAAGGCTTCATAATGCTGGATATCCTTGGTTATTATTTTCAGGAAGTAATCCATTTGCCCGGTAACGGTATAGCACTCCAGCACTTCGGGTAATTTTCTGATCTCCTTTTCAAAATTCTCCAGATTCTGGCGGCCGTGGGCAGTCAAACTGACACTGACAAAGACCACAACTTCCATGCCCAGTTTAAAATGATCCAGTACCGCCACCCTGTTTTTTATGATGCCGGACTGTTCCAGACGATTGATACGGCGCCAGCAGGGTGACTGCGACAGGCCGACCTTTTGGGCAATGTCCGTCGTACTCAGGCTGATATTTTCCTGCAGAAGTTGCAGGATTTTGATGTCTGTTTTTGATAAATCGATTTGCATATTATATGCTATTTAATTTCAGATAGAGAATAAATTATACACTATATGCTTGTTTTTCCCTATATATAAGATAATTTAACCTCGTTAATTCTACTATTATCCCATTTGTATTCTCACGAATTTACGGGGCTCAGACGGACGGGCGTTCCTTCGTCCCCAATCACAGCAGGGGCACGGCAATGACACTGGCGAAGATATCACTCGATGATAAATATGCACTGGATACCACCCATGCCTACCTCACCGGCATCGAAGCACTGGTTCGCCTGCCCATCCTGCAACACCAGCGCGATCTGGAGGCCGGGCTGAATACGGCCGGATTTATTTCAGGCTACCGTGGTTCTCCCCTGGGCGCCATCGACCTGTCTTTATGGAAGGCCAAACCCTGGCTTGACGAGCACCACATCCATTTTCAACCTGGCGTAAACGAAGATCTGGCAGCCACTTCCGTCTGGGGCAGTCAACAGGTCAATTTGTTCCCCGGTGCAAAGTACGATGGGGTATTCAGTATGTGGTATGGCAAGGGGCCGGGTGTCGACCGCAGTATGGATGCCATTCGCCATGCCAACGCGTTCGGTACGTCGAAGTACGGGGGTGTACTGGCGATTGCCGGTGATGACCATGCCTGCAAATCCTCCACTCTCCCCCACCAGTCCGAACACATGTTTATTGGCGCTTCCATCCCGATCCTCAACCCTGCCAATGTGCAGGAAGTGCTGGATCTGGGTATTTTCGGCTGGGAGTTGTCCCGCTACAGCGGCTGCTGGATCGCGCTGAAGGCGATCACGGAAAATATGGATTCGGCAATCTCTGCCGACATCGATCCACATCGGGTGAATATTATCATCCCGGATGATTTTGCCCTGCCGGAAGATGGTGTACATGCGCGCTGGCCGGACAGTCCGCTGGAACAGGAACGCCGTCTGAATAAATTCAAGAT
>JAJRTU010000147.1 GCA_024278135.1 Gammaproteobacteria bacterium | reverse complement strand
TGCCGGGAGACAATGTGAAGGTGGAAGTAGCGTTGATCAACCCGATAGCGATGGAAGAAGGGCTGCGTTTCGCGATACGCGAGGGTGGTCGAACTGTGGGGGCGGGTGTCGTCTCTAAAATAATTGAGTAATTTATTTCCAGGGGTCATGCCTTGAGCACTGCACAGTACCGGCTGTGCTAAACAAGGCCTGGCCCCTGTTGCTTTTCAAATAATGGGCAAAAGATTGACTGAATAGGCCAGTAGCTCAATTGGCAGAGCGGCGGTCTCCAAAACCGCAGGTTGGGGGTTCGATTCCCTCCTGGCCTGCCAACGCTGTAGATGAAACTGGTCAGCTTAGCCCGGACGGAAAGGGAATTTGGTAAATCATAACGAATACAAAGGTCGAAACACTAGCAGTGAAACTGGACATACTGAAATTGGTTATTGCATTGCTGATACTCGTATCAGCGATAGTTGCATTCTACATATTCGCAAATGAGTCCCAGTTATTAAGGGTCGTTGGCTTGCTTGCCGCAAGCGGTATTTCGATCATGATAGCCTTGCAAACGGAAAAGGGCAGAGGAATCTGGGCCTTCATCCAGGATGCGCAGGTGGAAGTGCGTAAGGTGGTCTGGCCAACGCGCCAGGAAACGGTACAAACAACCGCCATCGTCATTATTGCCGTTATCTTTTTTGCCATTATTCTCGGCATACTGGATTGGGGACTGGGTGCGGCTATTGAATCGATAATCGGACAGGGGGGAGGCTAGAGAATGGGTTTAAGATGGTATGTGGTACACGCCTATTCTGGCTATGAGCAACAGGTGATGCGTACGATACAGGAGCGTGTGAAACGCTATAATCTGGAAGATCAGTTTGGCGATATTTTAGTGCCGACAGAGGAAGTGGTGGAAATGCGCGATGGTAAAAAGCGTAAAAGTGATCGCAAGTTTTTCCCGGGGTACGTGCTGGTGCAAATGGAAATGAATGATGCCACCTGGCATCTGGTAAAAGAATCTCCCCGAGTGCTGGGTTTTATCGGCGGCACCAGTGATAAGCCGGCACCCATCACCGACAAGGAGGCCAATGCTATTTTACAGAGAGTCGAGGAAGGTATTGACAAACCGAGGCCAAAGGTACTGTTTGAGCCCGGTGAAGTCGTGCGTGTCAATGACGGCCCGTTTACCGACTTCAATGGCGTTGTGGAAGAAGTGAATTATGAAAAAAGTCGTTTGCGCGTTTCGGTATTGATTTTCGGGCGTTCCACACCGGTTGAGCTGGAGTTTGGGCAGGTGGAAAAAGAATGAGGTGAAATGGTACTGGTGAAATGTGAACAGGAGTTTTGTTGAATAACCTTTATCGTTCATATTTTGCAGTAATCAGTTGTTATTAACAATACGGGGAGCCTTGACCGTTCAGGGCGATAGCACCCAACAGGAGTAAGTTGAAGTGGCAAAAAGAATAGAGACTTATATCAAACTGCAGGTACCTGCCGGGCAGGCCAACCCGAGTCCGCCGGTGGGTCCCGCTCTGGGTCAACATGGTCTGAATATTATGGACTTTTGCAAGGCATTCAATGCACAAACTCAAGGTATGGAGCAGGGCTTGCCGGTGCCGGTTGTCATTAGCGTGTATTCTGACAAAAGCTTTACCTTTATCACCAAAACCACACCTGCTTCGCATCTGCTGAAGAAGGCGGCTGGCGTGAGCAGTGGCAGTGGCACACCTAATACCAATAAGATAGGCAAGGTATCCCGTGAACAACTGGAAGAGATCGCCAGGAGTAAACAGGCTGATTTGACTGCTGCTGATCTCGATGCGGCAGTACGCACGATTGCCGGAACAGCCCGTAGTATGGGGCTGATAACCGAGGGGGTCTGAACATGACCGCATTATCAAAGCGTGTAAAAAACATTCGTGAAAAAGTTGACAACAGCAAAGCCTACGCTGTTATCGATGCCTTTCAGCTGTTAAAAGAGTGTTCATCGGTCAAATTTGACGAATCTGTGGAAGTGGCCGTGAATCTCGGCGTTGATCCGCGCAAGTCCGATCAGGCGATAAGAGGTTCAACCGTGTTGCCACGTGGTACGGGTAAATCCGTAAAGGTGGCTGTTTTCGCCGATGGTGAGCAGGCCGATGCAGCGAAAGCGGCTGGTGCCGAGCATATTGGAATGCAGGACCTGGTTGAGCAGATCCAGGGCGGCCTGAATGATTTTGATGTTGTTATTGCGACACCGGATGCGATGCCGGTAGTCAGCAAGCTGGGTAAAGTTCTGGGCCCCCGGGGCCTGATGCCCAATCCCAAAACAGGTACGGTGAGTAAGGATATCAAACAGGCGGTTGAGAACGCCAAAGCCGGTCAGGTGCGGTATAGAACTGACAAGAACGGCATAATTCACGGTGCAATCGGCAAGGTGTCCTTTGAGGTCGACGCATTGAAGGAGAACCTTGAGGTCCTGTTGAGCGATCTGAACAAGGCCAGGCCCAGCACGACCAAAGGTATCTATATGAAGAAAGTCACTGTGTCCACTACGATGGGACCGGGCGTGGTGCTTGATCAGACAACATTATCGATTTAGAACGCGGCGTTCAAATCGACAGTCAGGGCGATGTAACAGACTTTGGGTCGAGGCAATGGACAGCATCGACCGTCAAAGACCGCAGGTGTCCGGTATGGGAATTACCCATGTTGGACTTAATGTAACCGGTGTTTACCTGCGCAGGCGGTGTTACCCGATCAGTTTTTTTTGAGAAGGTCACTGTAATTTTAAATTGGCATTAAAACAGGTGGGCGGTACGCTCCGCCGTTTATGCCATTACAGTAGTTGGAGGAAGTAAGGTGAGTCTTAATTTAGAGCAAAAGAAGGTAATTGTTGGTGAAATTGCCGAAGTTGCATCCAGGGCTCCATCTGCAATAGCAGCCGAATATATCGGTTTAAGTGTGGCTGACATGACCAAATTACGTCAGAGCGCACGTGAATCCGGTATCTACCTCAGGGTGGTTCGTAATACTCTTGCGCGTCGAGCGTTGGAGGGGACGAAGTTTGATTGTATGCGTGATGAGCTGACCGGACCCTTACTGTTGGCCTTTTCCAATGAGGAACCGGGTTCAGCAGCCAGGGTCATACGCGACTTTGCCAAAGACAACGATAAACTTGTTGCGAAACTGGTTTCTCTGGATGGCAAGCTGCTTGAAGCAGGCGATCTGGAACGACTGGCCAGCATGCCGACCCTGGAGCAGGCGCGAGCGATGTTGCTCGGGTTGTTGCAGGCACCCGCCACAAAATTTGTCCGCGTTCTTGCCGAACCGGAAGGAAAATTTGTGCGTTTGCTTGCGGCATACCGGGATCAACAGGAAGCGGCCTGATCAGGCAACAAACTCATTTAGTTAATTGAACAAATATTTAGGAGTAATTCAGATGGCTGTGTCACGAGAAGAATTGAAAGAAGCATTGGGCAAGTTACCGGTATTGGAGCTGGTTGAACTGATTTCCGAACTTGAAGAGGAGTGGGGTGTATCCGCCGCCGCACCGGTTGCCGTCGCCGCCGCACCGGCTGCAGGTGATGCCGGGGCAGCAGCAGAAGAACAGACCGAGTTCGATGTAGTCATGAGCAGTTTTGGTGAGCAAAAGGTGGCTGTGATTAAGGTGGTTCGCGCTATCACCAGCATGGGGCTGAAAGATGCGAAGGATCTGGTTGAGGGCGTGCCGTCAACCATCAAGGAAGCCGCTGGTAAGGAAGAGGCAGAGGATATCAAGAAACAACTGGAAGAAGCCGGCGCCACTGTTGAACTTAAGTGAGAAACAGTTGTGTTATCAACCACCCGGGATCAGCGGTAATTACCGCAGATCCCGGGCGGTTGAGCAGGATGAAATAAATCGGGGGCTGAAATTGAATAATTTCAGTTGCTGTTTGAAGCTACATTGGTATCGACGGGATTTACCGTAATGACTTTTAATTCGTGTTTGTATTTGACCGTGAGGACGTGTAATGCCCTATTCTTACACTGAAAAAAAACGTATTCGCAAGGACTTCGGCAAACTGAGCAGTGTTCTGGAAACTCCTTATCTGCTGGCGACCCAGATCAATTCATTCCGGCAATTTCTACAACCAGGTCTGGAACTGGATGAGTTGCAGAATGTGGGTCTGCATGCAGCATTTAAATCAGTATTCCCGATTGAAAGTTATTCGGGCAACGCCATGCTGGAATATGTGAGTTACAAGCTCGGCACGCCGGTATTCGATGTTAAGGAATGTCAGCTCAGGGGTATGACCTATGCCGTCTCCCTGCGGGTCAAGGTGCGTCTCGTCATCTATGATAAAGAAGCCGGTCTGAGCAAGAAAATAGTAAAAGATATCAAGGAGCAGGATGTTTACATGGGCGAAATCCCCTTGATGACGAAAACGGGTACTTTCGTTATCAACGGTACGGAGCGCGTTATTGTTTCGCAGTTGCACCGTTCACCCGGGGTATTCTTTGAACATGATCGTGGCAAGACCCATTCATCCGGAAAATTACTGTATTCGGCAAGGGTGATTCCTTATCGGGGTTCCTGGCTCGATTTTGAGTTTGATCCGAAGGATCTGGTCTATTGTCGTATTGATCGGCGCCGCAAAATCCCGGCGACGATACTGTTGCATGCACTTGGTTACAGCACTGAAGATATTCTGGATATCTTTTTTGATACCAACAAATTCCATATCTCAAAAAAAGGTATCAAACTGGATTTGATAGCCGAACGACTTCGCGGTGAAACAGCGGCCTTTGATATCAGGGCCAAAAAAGGCGGCAAGGTTATTGTCGAGAAAGAGCGTCGCATCACCGCACGCCATATTCGCGAGATTGAAAAGGCCAAAATCACCCAGTTGGAAGTGCCAGCCGAATATCTGATCGGCAAGGTGCTGTCGAAGCCACTCATTGATTCCAAAAATGGTGAAGTGGACAAGGATACCGGTGAAATTATTCCGCTCGCTGAGGCCAATGCGGAAATCACAGAAGAGCTGCTGGAAAAACTGCAGGATGGTGGTGCTTATGAAATTGAGACCCTGTACATAAATGATCTTGATCGAGGGTCCTATATTTCAGATACGCTGCGGGCAGATTCCACTACCACGCAACTGGAGGCGATGATAGAGATTTACCGCATGATGCGTCCAGGTGAGCCGCCTACCAAGGATGCAGCTGAGAATCTGTTTAAGAACCTGTTCTTTGCACCTGAGCGTTATGATTTATCCGCAGTGGGACGGATGAAATTCAATCGCCGTGTGGGCCGTAAGGAAATCACCGGTCCCGGTGTGCTGATTGATCCCGCGTTTTTTATCGAAAAGCTGAAGAGCAGTCTGAAAGTAAAAACCGATAAAGATGATATCCCGATGAGCAAGATAGGTTCAGAATTGCGCGGGCTTCCTGTACTTGAAGATTTACAGGATGATGATGTCATCAAATGGGGTAAATTGAAGCAGATATTTCATGAGTGGGGTTCTGATATTGTTCAAGTATTGAATACTCTGCTGGAGATACGTAATGGTCGCGGGACGATTGATGATATTGATCATCTGGGTAATCGACGTGTGCGAAGCGTTGGTGAAATGGCGGAAAACCAGTTCAGGATTGGGCTGGTGCGGGTGGAACGTGCCGTAAAGGAACGGCTTTCTCTGGCATAATCAGAGGGTCTGATGCCGCAGGAGATTATCAACGCCAAACCGGTATCGGCGGTAATCAAGGAATTTTTCGGTTCCAGCCAGCTGTCCCAGTTTATGGACCAGAATAATCCACTTTCCGAGATTACTCATAAACGCAGGATTTCTGCGTTGGGTCCAGGTGGTCTGACCCGTGAAAGAGCCGGGTTTGAGGTGCGTGATGTCCATCCGACTCACTATGGACGGGTCTGTCCCATCGAGACGCCGGAAGGCCCCAACATTGGTCTGATTAACTCGCTGGCCATGTATGCCCGCACGAATGAGTATGGTTTTCTTGAAACACCCTATCGTAAGGTGGTCAAAGGCAAGGTCAGCGATGATATTGAATACCTGTCCGCCATTGAAGAAGGTGACTTTGTTATCGCCCAGGCGAATACCCGGCTTGATAAAAATGGCAAGCTGATGGATGAATTGATTTCCTGTCGTCACAAGAATGAATTCATGATGTCCGGTCCGGAACGGGTTGACTATATGGACGTGTCGCCCAAGCAAATCGTGTCTGTGGCGGCTTCATTGATTCCTTTTCTTGAGCACGATGATGCCAACCGCGCCTTGATGGGGTCGAATATGCAACGACAGGCTGTGCCGACATTGCGCAGCGATAAACCTCTGGTGGGCACCGGGGTGGAACGTCTGGTGGCCATCGACTCCGGTGTTACCGTCGTCTCCGAACGCGGTGGCATCGTTGATTCTGTCGACGCCAGTCGCATCGTTATCCGCGTGAATGACAAAGAAGTCACAGCGGGTGAGGCCGGTGTCGATATTTACAACCTGACCAAGTACACCCGATCCAATCAGAATACCTGTATTAATCAGCGACCACTGGTAAAACCAGGTGATGTAATAGCTCAAGGTGACGTACTGGCGGATGGTCCGTCAACGGATATGGGTGAGCTGGCCCTGGGACAGAACATGCTGGTCGCGTTCATGCCCTGGAACGGTTACAACTTTGAGGACTCCATCCTGATTTCAGAACGACTGGTGAAGGAAGAGCGTTATACCACCATTCATATTGAAGAACTGACCTGCGTTGCCCGCGATACCAAGCTGGGTCCGGAAGAAATATCGGCGGATATCCCCAATGTCAGCGAAAGTTCACTCAACAAGCTGGATGAATCAGGCATTGTCTACATCGGAGCGGAAGTCAATACCGGTGATATTCTGGTGGGCAAGGTCACGCCAAAAGGTGAAACTCAGCTGACGCCGGAGGAGAAATTGTTGCGTGCCATCTTCGGTGAGAAAGCCTCTGACGTGAAAGATACTTCACTGCGGGTGCCATCGGGTATGAACGGAACCGTGATTGATGTTCAGGTATTTACCCGCGATGGTGTGGAGAAAGACGCGCGCGCGCTGGAAATTGAAGAATCTGAATTGAATTCAGTCAGAAAAGATCTGAATGATCAATTACGTATCATGGAGGATGGCGTCTATCAGCGTATTGAACGACAGTTGACCGGAAAGGTGGCTGAAGGCGGGCCCGGTGATATCAGTGCGGGTACCAAATTGACCGACGATTATCTGAAGAACATCGCCAGGGAAAAATGGTTTGAAATTCGTCTGCGTGATGATGCCGCCAATCGCGTACTGGAAAAGGCCAATACACAGGTGCAGCAGCTTCGAGAGGAGTTTGATCAGCTGTTTGAAGAGAAGCGTACCAAGTTGACTTCCGGGGATGATCTTGCCCCGGGTGTACTGAAAATGGTGAAGGTTTATCTTGCGGTCAAGCGCTGTATCCAGTCCGGTGACAAGATGGCCGGTCGCCATGGTAACAAGGGTGTGATTTCCACAATCGTTCCGGTGGAAGATATGCCGTATATGGAAGACGGTACACCGGTGGACGTCGTATTGAATCCACTGGGCGTCCCTTCGCGAATGAATGTAGGACAAGTACTGGAAACTCATCTGGGCTGGGCCGCCAAGGGCCTGGGCAAGAAAATCGGCAACATGCTGGAGGCAAAGGAAAGTACTCAGGAACTCCGCAAATTTATGGATAAGGTCTACAACAACAGTGGTAAAAGTGAAGATCTGAACAGCCTGAGTGATAAGGAAATACTGGAGCTGGCGCATAACTTGAAAGGTGGTGTGCCGATGTCGACTCCGGTATTCGATGGCGCCAGTGAGGAAGAGATTAAAAGCATGCTGGTGCTGGCTGATTTACCCACCGATGGACAGACACAGCTTTATGATGGCCGCACAGGTGATGCTTTTGATCGTCGAGTGACTGTTGGTTACATGTATATGCTGAAACTGAATCACCTTGTGGATGACAAGATGCATGCCCGTTCCACGGGTCCCTATTCTCTGGTTACTCAACAACCGTTGGGTGGCAAGGCACAGTTTGGTGGTCAGCGATTTGGTGAAATGGAAGTCTGGGCATTGGAGGCCTATGGCGCAGCTTATACATTACAGGAAATGTTGACGGTCAAGTCTGACGATGTTAGTGGCAGGACCAAGATGTACAAGAATATCGTCGATGGTGATCATAGTATGGAAGCCGGTATGCCGGAGTCATTCAATGTGTTGATCAAGGAAATCCGGTCACTGGGCATTGATATCGGTCTGGATCAGAAATGACAGTGATTCTGTTAAAAAACAAATCTTTATGCGTTCAACTGTGTTGTGGAGGTAGTGCACATTGAAAGACTTACTCAAGCTTTTAAAACAGCAAGGTCAGGTTGAAGAATTCGACTCTATTACGATTGGACTGGCCTCCCCGGCAAAGATCCGTTCGTGGTCATATGGCGAAGTCAAGAAACCTGAAACGATAAACTATCGTACCTTCAAGCCGGAACGTGATGGTCTATTCTGCGCTAAAATATTCGGTCCCATCAAGGACTATGAATGTCTGTGTGGAAAATACAAACGCCTGAAGCACCGGGGCGTTGTCTGTGAAAAGTGTGGCGTGGAAGTGACTTTGTCGAAGGTGCGCCGCGAACGCATGGGACACATAGAGCTGGCCAGCCCGGTTGCCCACATCTGGTATCTGAAATCACTGCCTTCCCGCATGGGATTGTTGCTGGACATGACGCTGCGCGAGATCGAGCGGGTCCTGTATTTTGAGGCTTATGTGATTGTCGAACCTGGAATGACTGAACTGGAACGAGGTCAATTACTGACAGAAGAAAGCTATCTGGAAGCCATAGAGCAATATGGTGATGAATTTGAAGCCAAAATGGGGGCTGAAGCTGTTTTCGCGCTGCTGAAAAACATCGATATTAATACCGAAGTTGACGAGCTGCGTGCGTTGATTCCTGAAACCAAGTCAGAAACGAAACTGAAAAAGCTGACCAAGCGGCTGAAACTGCTGGAAGCCTTCCAGAAGTCCGGCAACGATCCACAATGGATTATTCTGCAGGTCTTACCGGTCTTGCCTCCTGAACTCAGGCCGCTGGTCCCGTTGGATGGTGGTCGTTTTGCGACATCTGATCTTAACGATCTCTATCGCCGGGTTATCAACAGAAACAACCGTCTGAAACGCCTGCTGGATTTGAATGCCCCGGATATTATTGTCCGCAACGAAAAACGTATGTTGCAGGAGGCTGTTGATGCCCTGCTGGATAACGGTAGACGCGGTCGTGCCATTACCGGCACCAACAAACTGCCGTTGAAATCACTGGCAGATATGATTAAGGGCAAGCAGGGGCGTTTCCGTCAAAACCTGTTAGGAAAACGTGTCGACTATTCCGGTCGTTCAGTGATTGTTGTTGGCCCCACCCTGAAACTGCACCAATGTGGTTTGCCAAAGAAAATGGCACTGGAGTTGTTCAAGCCTTTTATCTTCAGCAAGCTTGAGCGCCGTGGTCTGGCGACGACGATCAAGGCCGCCAAGAAGTTGGTGGAGCGGGAAGGCTCCGAGGTTTGGGACGTTCTCGAAGAAGTGATCCGTGAACACCCGGTGATGTTGAACCGGGCACCGACCCTGCATCGTCTGGGTATCCAGGCTTTCGAACCCATGCTTATTGAAGGTAAGGCGATTCAGTTACATCCGCTGGTGTGTACAGCCTTCAATGCCGACTTTGACGGCGACCAGATGGCTGTGCATATTCCGCTTTCCATCGAGGCTCAGCTGGAAGCACGCACGTTGATGATGTCGACCAATAATATTCTGTCTCCCGCCAGTGGCGAGCCGATTATTATTCCGACTCAGGATGTTATTCTCGGTCTTTACTATATGACCCGTGAGTCTGCTGCGGCGAAAGGTTCCGGTATGAAGTTCAGCGATGTGGATGAAGTGCATCGGGCTTATGAAGGCGGTCATGTACAGATCCATGCCAAAATTGCTGTGCGTATCAAAGAACTGACGACCGATGAGAATGGCGAAACACAGGAGAGCTTTACGCGGGTGGAGACCACAGTCGGTCGCGCCCTGCTGTCAAGACTGTTGCCGAAAGGATTGCCGTTTTCACTGGTTAACCAGACCATTACGAAGAAAGCCATCTCCCAGCTTATCGATATTTCCTATCGTCAACTGGGCTTGAAACAGACAGTCGTGTTTTCAGATCGTCTGATGTATACCGGCTTTCATTATTCCACCCGAGCCGGTGTCTCATTCGGTATCGAAGATATGGTGGTGCCGGAGGAGAAGGGTGAGATCATCGCCAAGGCTGAAGCGCAGGTTAAGCAGTTTGACCAACAATACAGCGCCGGCCTGATTACTGATGGTGAGCGCTACAACAAGGTTGTCGATATCTGGTCACACACGAATGATCAGGTGGCCAAGGCTATGATGGGTAAGTTGGGAACTGAAGATATCCTGGATAATGAAGGTAATACCGTCAAGCAGGCCTCATTCAATTCGGTCTATATGATGGCGGATTCCGGTGCGCGTGGTTCAGCTGCCCAGATAAGGCAGTTGGCCGGTATGCGTGGTCTGATGGCCAAACCGGATGGCTCCATTATCGAGACGCCGATTACAGCCAATTTTCGTGAAGGTTTGAATGTATTGCAGTATTTTATATCCACTCACGGCGCACGTAAGGGTCTTGCAGATACCGCATTGAAGACAGCAAACTCCGGTTATCTGACACGACGACTGGTGGATGTAGCTCAGGATCTTGTGGTGACAGATGAAGATTGTGGTACAGAGAACGGCCTGATTATTACGCCGTTAATTGAAGGTGGAGACGTCGTGGAACCCCTGCGCGAGAGGGTTCTGGGGCGTGTTCTTGCCAAAGACGCCGTCAAGGTGGCTACTAATGAGGTTGTGGCGAAGGCCGGGACTTTGCTGGATGAACATTGGGTTGAGGTGCTGGATGAGCGCGGTATCGATGAGGTGGTGGTGCGTTCGGCGATCTCCTGCGATAACCGCTATGGTGTGTGTGCGGCTTGTTATGGTCGTGATTTGGGTCGTGGACACATTGTCAATATTGGTGAAGCGGTAGGTGTCGTGGCCGCACAGTCCATCGGTGAACCGGGTACCCAGCTTACGATGCGTACCTTCCATATTGGCGGTGCAGCATCGCGGGCCGCAGCGGTCAGCAGTATTGATGTGAAATATGGCGGTACTATCAGACTGCACAACGTTAAATTGCTGCAACAGAAGGCCGGTACACGGGTCGTCGTTTCCCGCTCCGGGGAAGTGGCCCTGCTGGACGAGGTGGGACGAGAGCGAGAACGATATAAAGTCCCCTATGGTGCTGTATTGACTGCGGCTGATGGCGATGTCGTGCAGGCCGGCGAGAAAGTGGCCAGTTGGGATCCACATACACATCCGGTTATTTCAGAAGTGGCCGGTAAGGCACTGTTTTCGGATATTACCGAAGGTGTCACCGTCGATCGTCATGTGGACGAAATCACCGGCCTGACCAATATTTCGGTCATTGACCCGAAGTTACGTTCCAGCAGCGCCAAAGATTTGCGACCCGTAGTCAAATTGGTGGATGCCAAAGGCAAGGAACTGAAAATCCCCGGCACGGAAATTCCGGCCCACTACCCCCTGCCTGCCAGGACGGTGATTACCGCGACAGATGGCGGGGAAGTCAAGGTTGGCGATGTTATCGCCCGTTTGCCGCAGGAGTCGCTGAAGACACGTGATATTACCGGTGGTTTACCGCGTGTGGCGGATCTGTTTGAAGCTCGCAAACCGAAAGAGCCTGCTGTGCTTGCCGAGATCTCGGGTACTATCAGTTTCGGCAAAGAAACCAAGGGAAAACAAAGGCTTGTTATTACGACTGCGGATGGTGAAAGCCATGAAGAGTTAATACCCAAGTGGCGTCATGTCAATGTGTTCGAAGGTGAGCATGTGGAAAAGGGCGAGGCTGTTGTGGATGGTCCCCTGACCCCTCATGACATTTTACGTTTAAAGGGTGTACACGCCCTGGCAAACTACATCGTTGCCGAGATCCAGGAGGTTTATCGCCTGCAGGGGGTGAAAATCAACGATAAGCATATTGAAGTGATCGTCAGACAGATGCTGCGCAAGGCTGAAATTACCGCACCTGGCGGCACCCAACTGTTAAAGGGTGAGCAGGTTGATCGCGGTCGGGTGCTGGATGCGAATGAGCTGATGGAAGCTGAGGGCAAGGCCCCGGCTGAATGGGAGCCTGTATTGTTGGGTATTACCAAGGCCTCTTTGTCGACAGAGTCTTTTATCTCCGCCGCTTCTTTCCAGGAAACGACGCGGGTACTGACCGAGGCGAGTGTCAGTGGCAAGCGCGATGAACTGCGAGGATTAAAAGAAAATGTCATTGTGGGCCGCCTGATACCGGCCGGTACCGGTTTGTCATACCATGCCGAGCGAAAGCGTAAAAGTCTCGAAAAAGCAGCAGCGGATACAGCTATCACTGAAGAAGAGGAAAAGTTGATCGCTATTGCCGAGGTTCCAGCGGACGTGACCGAGGGTGAACAGACACAGGATAGCGCAAGCGCTTAAAAAACATAAGAAGTTCCTTGACAGCTTAGGCTCAGAGGACATAGAATTCCGCTTCTTTGTCAGGCTGAAGTCCGCTTCGGCCTGTCATGGTTTTGGGCTCGATAAAATTGCCCTTCGGTTGGGAATCCGGAGCTCAATCTTGCGGCATATCCGAAATACTCATTGCTTGTCCAATTTGTACGTTTCAGCGGTACGGCCACAAGGTAGAGGGCCTGGATGAGCACTTATAATCGAACAGGTTTGATACACGAAAAAGGCCAATGGCAACAGTAAATCAATTAGTAAGAAAACCGCGTAAGCGTCAGCTCACGAAAAGTAATGTGCCTGCATTGGAGAGCTGTCCGCAAAAGCGTGGAGTATGTACCCGGGTATATACCACTACCCCAAAAAAGCCGAACTCGGCCTTACGCAAGGTGGCCCGTGTTCGTCTGACCAATGGTCATGAAGTGACCACTTATATCGGTGGTGAAGGCCATAACCTGCAGGAACACTCGGTGATTCTTATTCGCGGCGGTCGAGTGAAGGATTTGCCCGGTGTACGCTATCACACAGTCAGGGGGACACTGGATACCACGGGCGTCAGCGACAGACGTAAAGGCCGTTCAAAATACGGCACCAAAAGACCCAAGAGTTAATTCTTGTTGAGATTAAGATAAGCAGAAGCCATGTCACGAAGAAGAGCAGCCGAGAGTCGTTCCATCCTGCCGGATCCCAAATACGGTGATCAGGTACTGGCAAAATTTATCAATATGATTATGCGTAGCGGTAAGAAGTCGGTGGCAGAGAAGATCGTTTACGGTGCGCTGGACGAGATCCAGCAAAAAAAGAAAGAAGATGCCCTGGAAGTGTTTAATCAGGCATTGGCCAATGTGCGGCCGATAGTGGAAGTCAGATCAAGAAGGGTTGGGGGTGCTACCTACCAGATCCCTATCGAAGTCAGAACGGACAGAAGTCAGACACTGGCGATGCGTTGGCTGGTTGATTCAGCAAAGAAACGCGGAGAAAAAAATATGGGCCTGCGCCTCGCAGGTGAATTGCTGGATGCGGCAGACAGTCGCGGCGCCGCAATGAAGAAAAAAGAGGATACCCACAAGATGGCGGAGGCGAACAAGGCCTTCTCTCATTATCGTTGGTAATAGACTGTTGAACGACTTGTTGCCGTGGCACGAACGACTGCTATTGAGCGCTATCGCAATATCGGCATTATGGCCCATATTGATGCCGGCAAGACGACGACAACGGAACGAATACTTTATTATACAGGCGTCTCTCATAAGATAGGCGAGGTGCATGACGGTGCAGCCGTGATGGACTGGATGGAACAGGAACAGGAGCGCGGTATTACCATCACTTCAGCCGCAACGACCTGTTTCTGGAAAGGTATGGCGGGTCAGTACCCGGAGCATCGAATCAATATTATCGATACGCCGGGTCATGTGGATTTTACGATTGAAGTTGAGCGCTCCCTGAGGGTGCTGGATGGAGCCTGTGCGATTTTTTGTGCAGTCGGCGGTGTCGAGCCTCAGTCGGAGACTGTCTGGCGTCAGGCAAACAGATACGGTGTTCCGCGTCTGGCTTTTGTCAACAAGATGGATCGCTCTGGTGCGGATTTTCTCAGAGTGCTTGAACAGATTGAGGAGAGGCTGGGCAGCCACCCGGTAGCCATTCAACTTCCCATCGGAATGGAAGACGGATTCGAAGGTGTTGTTGACCTGGTTAAGATGAAGGCCATCTACTGGGAAGAGGAAAATATGGGTGTGGGCTACGAGGAGAGGGACATTCCGGCCGCTATGGAGCTTCAATCTCACGAGTACCGTGAACTGATGCTGGAAGCGGCAGCTGAAGCCTCTGAAGAACTGATGGATTGTTATCTTGAAAAGGGTGAGCTCAGTGAAGAAGGGCTTAAGCGAGGTTTGCGTTTGCGTACGCTGAGTAATGATATCGTACCGACACTATGCGGCTCTGCTTTCAAGAATAAGGGTGTGCAGTCGATGCTGGATGCAGTCATTGACTATATGCCGGCGCCGGTTGATGTACCCCCCATCAGGGGTATTCTTGATGATGGCAGGGAAACTGAAGCGGAACGACCGGCTGAAGATGATATACCTTTTGCCGCATTGGCGTTCAAGATTGCCACTGATCCCTTTGTGGGGAACTTGACGTTTTTTCGGGTGTATTCAGGCGTACTACAGTCGGGAGATACGCTGTATAACCCGGTAAAGGGTAAAAAGGAACGTATTGGCCGGTTGTTGCAGATGCATGCTAACTCTCGTGAAGAAATCAGGGAAGTGTGTGCCGGTGATATTGCCGCTGCTGTTGGCTTAAAAAATATCACGACAGGTGACACGCTTTGTGCACTGGATAATGTGATTACGCTGGAAAGAATGGAATTTCCGGAACCTGTTATCGCTGTTGCGGTTGAGCCGAAGACCAGGCCGGACCAGGAAAAAATGGGAATTGCTTTAGGCAAGCTGGCACAGGAAGACCCTTCCTTTCGGGTGCATACCGATGAAGAGTCCGGCCAGACAATAATTTCGGGCATGGGTGAGTTGCACCTTGAAATCATTGTCGACAGGTTGAAAAGAGAGTTTGGCGTGGAAGCGAATGTCGGTAAGCCGCAGGTGGCGTATCGGGAGACCATACGCAAAATAGTGGCGAAGGCTGAGGGTAAATTTATACGTCAGTCCGGTGGACGGGGTCAATATGGTCATGTCCTGCTCAAACTGGAACCACAGGTGGCGGGAGCCGGTTTTGAGTTTGTGAACGAGATTGTGGGTGGTGCCGTGCCCAGAGAATATATTCCCGCAGTCGCCAGGGGAATTGAAGAGCAAATGAAAAATGGCATTTTGGCGGGTTACCCCGTCGTAGACGTGAAAGTGACACTCTACGATGGCTCCTTCCACGAGGTTGACTCCAGCGAAATGGCGTTTAAAATCGCCGGTTCAATGGGATTCAGGGAGGGTGCCCACAGGGCAAAGCCGGTGGTACTGGAGCCCATCATGCAGGTGGAGGTGGTGACACCGGAAGAATACTTAGGTGCGGTGACAGGAGATATTAGTCGTCGCAGAGGCGTTTTGCAGGGCACGGAAGACTCACCTGCAGGTAAGATAGTGAGAGCAGAGGTGCCATTGTCAGAAATGTTCAATTATGCCACTGATCTGCGTTCAGCGTCCCAGGGGCGCGCTGTCTATACCATGGAGTTTTCGAAATATAATGAAGTGCCGGTAAATATAGCTGAAGGCATAATTGCAAAAAATCAATAACAGTAAATGATGTGAGGTAAGAAAACCGTGTCCAAGGAAAAATTTGAAAGAACGAAGCCACATGTAAATGTGGGCACCATCGGTCACGTAGACCACGGCAAGACGACGCTGACGGCGGCGATGACGACGATCCAGTCGGGCAAGTTTGGTGGTGAATCGAAGGCCTATG
>JAJRTU010000146.1 GCA_024278135.1 Gammaproteobacteria bacterium | reverse complement strand
TATTGGAACGTTACAGCCAGGGGGCGCAGGAAAGACAGGATGCCCTGTGTTGTCCTGTCGAGTATGACAGCAGTTTGCTGGAGCTGTTGCCGGAGGAAATAATAGAAAAAGACTATGGTTGTGGTGATCCTTCCCGTTATGTGCGGGAGGGTGATGTAGTGCTGGATCTGGGCAGTGGCAGCGGCAAGAACTGTTACATGGCGGCACAGCTCGTTGGCGAAAAAGGCCAGGTCATCGGTGTGGATATGAACGATGATATGCTGGCGTTGGCAAGGAAGTATCTGGGTGAAATGGCGGATAAGCTGGGCAATGATCGTGTCCGCTTTGTAAAAGGTTATATTCAGGATCTGGCGCTGGATGTGGAAGCCATGGAAAACCGGCTGGCCCGAAACCCCATCCAGGGTGCCTCCGACCTGAAGGCCTTTGAGCAATGGCAACAGGAGCAAAAACAGCAGCAACCATTAATCCCGGACAACTCGGTAGATCTGGTTATTTCCAATTGTGTACTGAATCTGGTCGGTGATGAGCAGAAACGACGGCTGGTGGAGGAGATTTATCGTGTCGTCAAACCTGGTGCCAGGATCGCCATTTCCGATATTGTCAGTGACGAACACATTCCCCGGCACCTGAAAGAGGACGACACGCTGTGGAGCGGCTGTATCTCCGGTGCATTTCAGGAACAGGAAATGATGGCGATGTTTCTCGATGTCGGTTTTCAGTCCGTCACCTTTGACAGTTGGTCAAGCGAACCGTGGCAGGTGGTTGATGGCATTGAATTTCGCTCACTTACTGTAACGGCGGTAAAGCCGGAAGGCACGGAATGTCTCGATAGAGGTCATGCCGTTATTTATCGTGGCCCCTTTAATTTTGTAAGGGATGATGAAGGCCATGAGTTTCCACGGGGCGAGCGCATGGCAGTGTGCGAACGTACTTTCCGTTTTTTAACCGAAGGCCCTTATAAAGAGGATTTCATCGGAATTGTGCCCGCTGAGGAGCGCACGCCGGTCCCCTGGTGTGCCCCCCACGGTACCCGTCGGCCGGCTGGCGAGACCAAAGGCGGTCAGCACGTGCATGGAGACGATGGCGGGCCCTGTTGTTGAGTCAGGAATGTGTGCTGTCGTTATTTGTCATGCCGGAAGGTGAAATCAGACACCGGCAGTGTGTTAAACAAGCACACCCCGGTTTCGCATCATTATGGAATACAGATAAAAGCCCAGAGCAAATAAAAATATCAGCACAGTAAAGACCAGCGAGAAGGGATCGCCAATAACATCCAGTCCATTGGACAATACATAATTTTGGACGGTGGTAATTACCATACAGACAAGCGAAACCAGAAATACCCACGTTGCCATGCGTTTTCGCATTAACAGTAACAGCGTCCCCGCGACGCCACCCCATACTGCGATAGCCCAGGTGGCAATGGTCCAGACTGGAATACCGTAAAAAAACGCCAGTTGCTCCGCTGTAAAATTACTCATGTAGGTTTCATTTCTGCTCTGCGTCATGACATAGTCCAGCGCGCCCAGGCCATTCCATAACAGTGCGAAAATACCCGTCAGCCATAAATGTCAGGGTGTATTCACTTTCGTATTTTCCTGAGAATCCATCATAGATCACCCCTTGTCTTTTCATCGTTTTGATAGAATACAGTGATCATTGTAAATCACCGTCGTGAAATATCCGCCATTGTTGAATACATATCCCGCTTTTCATTGATCGGGTATCAGTATATCGGGCAGAGCGTCTGTTTCAGCATCCATCGACCAGTGATTTTCCCGCGCATATTGTTTAATAGCTTCAATGCGTTGTTTGCTTAAAGGATGGGTGTTGAGGAATTGCGGTATTTGCAAGAGACGATCTTCTTCAATATTCAACAGGGCCTTGAACAGATCAGCGGCGCCGCTGACATGGCCGTAGTGTTTTTGTACGGCGGCCAGGGCGCTGTGATCGGCTTCGCGTTCCTGTTCGCGAGAAAAACTCAGGACTGTAATGGTGCCGGCCTTGCTGATGATACCGCCAACCAGACGATCACCGCTGATGCCGGTGATGGCAGCGAAAAACAGGCCAATCACGACGCCACGGCCCATGGCGATAAGGGGATGACGATGTTGTACATGGGCAATCTCGTGGGCGATCACCATCGACAGTGCGTTTTCGTTAGGCATGATTTCCAGTAACCCGCGGTGGATATAAATATGTCCACCGATAGTGGCAAAAGCATTTATGACATCGTCGTCAACATAGTGCAGCGTGATTTGCATAGGCTCGGGCAAGGCCATTTCCCCGCTGATGTCATCAACAAGTGACTGAAGAAATTGTTGTGCCAAGGAGTGCGCAGGTTCCTCTATAAACTTGTCGGCAAGTTTCCGTTCCGTGGTAAACGGAATGCGGGGTGCCAGTGTTTCTGCCAGCAGGGAAAGCATCAGGACAACTAAAATAATAATCCCGACAATACCGGCGCTGAGAATAGCGAAATCTTTTAGCGGATGTTGTCTGCCTGTGTTAATCCCCTCGGGGATTTCCGGGTTGGAGTATTCCATTTCATTTTTTGATAATCGCTGTGCCGTATGCCAGTACTTCCACTGAACCGACTGAGTCGTTCCTGCCTTTGGAAATGGAGGACGTTTCCATCTTGATATTAAAGACGTAATGAGCACCGAGATGCCGCGCTTCTTCCTTCATGCGCAACAGCGCTTCGCGACGGGCACGATCAATCAGGGATTCGTAGCTGCTGACGCGGCCACCAACGAGGGTACGCAGACCAGCAACAAACTTTTTAAAGAAATCCACCGAGATGACGACATTGCCGGCAACGAGCTGTGTATCGCAGGGTTCGAATTCTGTCGGTAGTTTTTTGGCGGCAATGGAGGGGATAGCGCTCAGTTCGCTTTCACGTTGGCGAATGGAGCGGTAGTGCGAACGCTCCAGCATCTGTCCGATAAAAAAGCCCAGGCCAAGCAATAACAGAAAAATAATCAGATCAATCATCGGCGTCTTCCAGTACTACTGCCGTGCCGTAGGTAAAAAGCTCGGAAGCGCCCTGCGTGATGGATGAGGTTGAAAACCGGATATTGAGAACGGCATTGGCGCCGATGGATTCAGCCTGTTGTGTCATGCGATCCATCGCCTCTTCGCGGGATTCCTGAAGAAGTTCGGTATAGCCGGTCAATTCACCCCCGAAGATATTTTTCACCCCGGCCATAATGTCGCGACCCACATGCTTGGAGCGGACAGTACTTCCCTGGACCAGGCCCAGGTGCCTGGTAACGTTTTTACCCGGTACATATTCCAGATTGGTCAATAGCATGGTTTTCTCCCTCGCTTGCTGCGTTCAATGGCGTGTTCCGGCCTCAAGTGTACTCCCGGTTCTGTTTTGCTTAAAGACCATTTACCGGCGCAGGCAGTCTTTCAACCGTGGATTCTATCCACTGTTCGCATTCCCGGGTGATCTGCTTGGCGGATTTCCCCTGTGTTTCAATTGCCGGGCCGATGACCATGTCAATGGTGCCGGGCAATTTGGTAATGCTGTTGCGTGGCCAGAAGTAACCGGAGTTATGCGCGACCGGAATAACAGGGTATCCGGATTTGCT
>JAJRTU010000145.1 GCA_024278135.1 Gammaproteobacteria bacterium | reverse complement strand
GTGCTGATGCTGGGCAGTTTTTTCAACCTGAGCAAAGTCTGTATCGCCTCCTATTTTTCCGGCATTGGCCGCACCAAGGTGGTCATGATTTGTGATGTGCTGGGCATGATGATGAATGTCCCGCTCTCCTACCTGCTGATATTCGGCAAACTCGGTTTCCCCGTTTTGGGTATTGCCGGCGCGGCCATGGGTACCGTCATCAGCAGTGCCTTCGCCCTGCTGCTTTTTCTGTCATTTTATTTCACAAAGGAAAACAGAAAGCGTTTTCAGGTCATGACTTCTTTTATACTGGATAAAGCCATTATGCGGCGTTACATCAGGCTGGGGCTCCCCTCTGGTCTGGAGATGTTTCTGAATGTCGCCGCATTTAACCTGTTTTTGTTGCTGTTTCAGTCCTATGGTGTCACAGAGGGCGCGGCGGCCGCCATTGTCTTTAACTGGGACATTCTCGCCTTTGTCCCCATGCTGGGCCTGAATATCGGAGTCATCAGCTTGATTGGCCGCTTTGTGGGCGCCAATGACATGGGGAGAACCGACCAGGTCATTGTTTCCGGCTTCCTCGTGGCTCTGGGCTATACGGCTATTCTCGCCTGCATTTTTGTTGTCTACCGAATACCACTGGTCGAGATTTTTATTTCACCCGGTGAGTATTACCACGATATCAGGGAGTTGACGGGTTTTATGATGCTCGGACTGGCTACTTATGTTATGGCGGATGCGGTGCGACTGGTCTCCGGTGCTGTTCTGAGAGGCGCCGGCGATACCCGCTGGCTGATGCTGAGCTCAGTCGCACTGTATTGGACGATGTTATTGGCCCAGTACTTCATCATAAGAGTATTCGAATATGGCCCGAAGGTATCCTGGGTGGCCTTCATCATAATGATATTCTCAATTACTGCGATCTATCTGATCCGACTGAACGGCGGGAAATGGCGGGATCCGGAGGTATTAAAATTGGTGATGGCAGAATGATTTTAAAATATATTTATTATCAATGACTAACGGACCACCATTAATGTTAATTATAGAATATGTTGTTATTTTAGCGGAAGAAAAATGAAAGACTGAATGAGTCCGTCATAAGCTGCTTAATCCAGTGACGGCGCGATTCTTGCTCTAATTTACACAAGCATGAACAATCAATTAGATACTAATACAGATATAACCTGTAAATACTTGAATATAGTGAAATTAAACAAACAAAACAGCTTGTGATTAGAGCCCGGTCTGACTAAAATACCCTCCGCTGTCCGTCTCAAATTGACTACAAATGAGGCGGTATACAGCATAGAGAATGGATGATAAAGACGAACATTAATGCAAAACCTTGCCACCTTATACCACGAATTTTTCGATCTTGATGAGCAGCCCTTTCAACTGACGCCGGATCATAATTTCCTCTATCTGAGCAAGGGACACAGACGTGCCAAGGCGTATATGGAATATACGATCTGGAACCGCGACAGCTTTGTGGTGATTACAGGTGAAATAGGTTCGGGCAAGACCACGCTGATACACAGTCTGCTGGCCAATATGGATGAAGACGTGCTGGTGGCCAAGATTCATCAGACCCAGCTTGATGAACTGGAGTTTTATCAGTCGATCCTGGTGGAGTTCGGTCTCGAACCTTTTAAAGCGGCAAGCAAGGTGGAGTTACTGTCCATGCTGAACAGCTTTTTGAAGGAGCAAAGTGAAAAAGATCGACAGGTGGTACTGATCATCGATGAAGCACAAAACCTGTCTGCCCGCGTCCTGGAAGAAGTGCGCCTGATGACAGGGCTTGAGACCAGCAAGGGCAAGATCCTGAATTTAATCCTGGCGGGTCAGCCGGAGTTGAAGGAGATCATTGATGCACCGGGTATGGAGCAACTTAACCAGCGTATCCGCTTCCGCTTTCATTTGACTGCACTGAGTGAAACTGAAACGGCCGAATATATTGAACATCGGCTTAAAATGGCCGGTAATAAGCGGCGGGATAAACTGTTTGGCAAAGGCACTGTCCCGCTTATTCATCATTACACCGGCGGTATACCCCGCTTAATCAATATCCTGTGTGATACGGCGATGTTATCGGCCTTTGCCGATGGCAAATCGAAAATCACCATAAAAATGATCGAGGAAGTGATCATGGAATTGCAATGGTCGCCGTATAGTGAAAGAGCACAAAATCCGGCCCACCCCAGGGATATTTACAGTCTTGAGCAACAGGCTCCGAAACTGATCATCGAGATCAGTGGGAGTGAAAACAAGCGTGACTACGTTCTGGAAAAAGAAACCGTCAAGCTCGGGCGATTTGAAAGTAACGACATACGCTTCGACAGTCGTTATATCAGTGGTCATCATGCCAAAATAGTGACCATTCAGGGACAGTCCTATGTGGTGGATTTGGGCAGCAGGAACGGTACTTTCGTGAACGGGCATCGCATCAGTAAATGTCGTCTGAAAAACAAGGACACTATTTCTCTGGCGGTGAAAAAAAGTTTACTGGAAAACGGCGACACCATTGCTTTGGCTTCGGCCAAGCTGGAGTATATCAATGAGAGTTCACAGCTTGCTCATTCAAACCAGGTAGTACACATCACGGCGAATAAATAAATTATTGACAGCGATGGAAGGGCAGCGGCATTTTACATATCATTCAGAAGTTCGAATCACCGGCGCAAAGGCATGACGAAGTCGCCAGTCCCAGAAAGCGGCGATACACAGCAGAGCGAAACCCGCCAATTCGATCATGCGATCATACTGAACATACATGACGTAGCCGAGCACACCTGCCCCGGTTCCAGCGACCAGAATTGGCCATGCCTTTCGATGCCGAAGCAATCCGGGGGTGAGTCCCCCCACCGCCAGCACGGCGAAGACCATGATCGCCCCGGCCCATAGTGTTTCATTCAGGACAATACTGACGCCGAGAGCACCAAGAAGGGCGACAACCAGCAGCGTGCCGTAACAGGCCAACAGCGAAAATACTGTGGCGACACCACTAAGCCAGGTAAACTGACGCTTTCCAGGTGACATAAGCGTAATCTCATTTTTGTCGCTGCGAATGCGCCGACATGTTATTCAACTGCTCCATTTTGAGCAGAGCTTTATCCTACTCCCACAGAGTATCCCAAATAGCATCAATATGCTCTACAGTATCCTTATCCATCGTGATGGCCTGTCCCCATTTTCGATTTGTTTCACCCGCCCACTTATTGGTGGCATCAATGCCGAGTTTTGACCCCAGTCCTGATACGGGGCTGGCGAAATCCAGATAATCTATTGGGGTATTCTCGATCATTGAGGTGTCACGCGCCGGATCAACACGGGTTGAAATAGCCCAGATCACCTCCTTCCAGTCGCGGACATTGATATCGTCATCTGTCACGATGACAAACTTCGTGTAGGTAAACTGTCGCAGGTATGACCAGATGCCGAACATAATACGCCGGGCATGTCCCGGATATTGTTTTTTTATGCTCACCACAGCAACACGATAAGAGCAGGCTTCCGGTGGCAGATAAAAATCCGTAATTTCCGGAAACTGTTTTTGCAACAGCGGAATAAAGATCTCATTCAGGGCCATGGCCAGTTTGGAGGGTTCATCATAGGGAGAACGCCCCAGGTAAGTACTGTGATAGATGGGATTATGTCGATGGGTGATACGTTCAACAGTCAATACCGGAAATTTTTCCTGACTGTTGTAGTAGCCGGTGTGATCACCGAAGGGACCTTCCAGGGCCTCCTCTCCCGGTTCTATATACCCTTCAAACACGTATTCTGAACAGGCCGGCACCTGCAGGGGGACGCCATAGCAGTCAGCCACCTCGCTACGGGCTCCTCTGAGCAAACCTGCGAATTGTATTTCGGGAATCGTATCCGGGATGGGCGTCACCGCTGCCAGCAACGTGGCCGGATCCGCCCCTATTACCACAGCCAGTGGGAATCTTTGCCCCGGGTTTTCCTGTTGCCAGGCCTGATAGTCGGTCGCACCACCCCGATGGTGCAACCAACGCATGATGAGTTTATTGCGAGCGATGAGCTGTTGCCGGTACACACCCATATTTTGTCGCTCTTTCTTCGGGCCTTTCGTGACAACAAGCCCCCAGGTAATGAGGGGACCCGCATCCCCCGGCCAGCAGTGTTGGACAGGAAGTGCAGACAGATCAACCTGCTCGGATTCAATCACATTTTCCTGACAGGGGGGCGTTGATATTACTCGCGGGCTGAGATGTAACAGTTTCCGGAAGGTCGGGAGTTTTTCCAGTATGCTGCCGAGTTGATTGGGCCATTCCGGCTCACGCAAAAAAGCCAGTGTTTGCCCTATTTCCCGAAACTCATCGATTGTTTCGCGCCCCAGTGCCGCGGCAATCCTGTCGGTTGAGCCGAATAAATTACCCAACAGCGGGACTTTTGAATTCCCGGGGTTTTCGAACAGCAAGGCCGGGCCGTCGTTACGCAGGGTACGCAGACAGATCTCGGTAATCTCCAGCTTTGGATCGACATGAGCCCGTATGCGCTTGAGCTGCCCTTCCCGCTCAAGTCTGTCCATAAATTTTCTCAGATCGGTATAGGGCATTATTCTGGAGTCCACAATTGAGCTGCGTGAGATTTCGACAAGCGCGCTAAAACGCGTATTGCCGGGATTCTAGAATAAGGAAGTCAGACTCTATTGACGCATATCAAAGATTATATTGTTTTTTTTGTAATGATATCCGCCAGACAAAATATAGTGATGACACGGTGTCAATAAAATCGAGTGCATTAATTCCTTTCAGACTGGTGCCCGCATCAATCCAGGCGGTCATCCTTACCGGATTAATTAATCATATGCTGTACGGTCAGTCATTGAAGAGCCGTTTGCAGGAGCTGGATGGCAAGTCTGTTTCCGTTCATGTGATAGATGTTCCCTGGCTGATGCACTTCCATATCAAAAACAGTCATATATGGGCCGCGGCTGATTTTCCACTGACCGATGTCACCATCAGTGGCAGGTTGCAGGGCTTTTTGCAACTCATCAGCGGCCAGCAGGATCCGGACACGCTGTTTTTTCATCGGAAATTGAACGTGGAAGGCGATACCGAAACGGGCGTCCATATCAAGAATCTGCTTGATGCCCTGGAGTTTGACTGGGATACGCATTTTGACAGCGTTCTGTTACCGCCTCTGGCGGCGCAAGCGAAAAAAATACGGCGGAAGTTAAGAACTGATATGCCGCTTAAATTATTTCACAAATTATTAGGGGATTCTCCGAGATAACAAAAACAGCTGATGAATGAAATCAATGCCGCTCAGCCCTGCCATTCCATTCCTTCGCGACCATGATAGTACCCGTCACAACAACCATAAGCCTGGTATTTCCCCAGCAGCACCGATGCCGGCGTCGTTGTCGGTACTTTATCAAGGGTTTGCCTGATCAATTCGACTGTC
>JAJRTU010000144.1 GCA_024278135.1 Gammaproteobacteria bacterium | reverse complement strand
CCGGAACCGGATTCACCGACAATACCCAGTGTTTCACCTTTATCAAGAGTGTACTCGACGCCGTTGACGGCTTTGACGATGCCATTGCGGGTATGAAAGTGGATATGCAGATCCTTGACTGTTAATAAGGCCATGGAGTTCAGTTAATCCCTGGAGGCCTTGGGATCGAGGGCATCACGTAAACCGTCACCGAGGAAATTAAGGGAAAACAAGGTGATGGAAAGTGTCAGTGCCGGGAAGAACAGCAGCCACGGATACTCCTCCATGGTCTCTACGCCGTAGGAAATCAGCAGGCCCCATGAGCTTTGCGGTGGCTGCACGCCCAGACCGAGAAAACTGAGAAAGGATTCCAGCAGGATCACGTTGGGGATGGTCAGTGTTGCATAGATAATGATGGTGCCGAGCGTATTGGGAATGACATGGCGCAACATGATCTGTGATTTGGGCAGACCCATCGTGATGGCGGCATCAATATACTCCTGTTGTCGAATGTTGAGTACCTGGCCCCTGACAATTCTCGCCATTGTCAACCACTCCACCGCGCCAATCGCCATGAACAGCAACAGTATGTTGCGGCCGAAT
Organism: Gammaproteobacteria bacterium; assembly: GCA_024278135.1. Classification (GTDB taxonomy): domain Bacteria; phylum Pseudomonadota; class Gammaproteobacteria; order Eutrophobiales; family Eutrophobiaceae; genus WLWS01. Next base: position 2,479 of record JAJRTU010000144.1, on the reverse strand, counting down.
ACCACCATTAACAGAATAATAAAAATAGTGAAGGGCAGGGCGTACAGTATGTCAACGGTACGCATCATAAAGGCATCAACGCGGCCGCCGAAATAACCGGAAACGGTGCCCCAGAGTACGCCTATGGTCAGCGCTACCGAGGTGGCGAGAAAGCCCACCATTAGCGAGATGCGACTGCCGTACATAATTCGGGTCAACAGGTCCCGGCCCAGCGTGTCCGTGCCCAGCCAATGAGCGGCAGAGGGCGGGGTTGCCCCCAGATCCAGGTTTTGCTCAAAATAGGAATAGGGCGCGATCCAGGGTGTCAGCAGGGCAATGAGCACCATAAACGACACCACATAGAGGCCGAACATGGCCAGTGTGTTTTTCTGCAAACGGTTCCAGGCATCTTCCCATAGAGAGGTGCCGGATTCTACGCTGTCGAGATCGATCATCGTTGTTTGTTCGCCTGCTGTTTCCGGAGTCCTGGACATCGTCAACCGGCGGAACTGGAACTGTCTCGCAGTCGTGGGTTCAGCCACACTGTCACGATGTCTGCGAGCAGGTTGAATAAAATAATCAGTGTTGAGAAAAAGATGGTGGTACCCAGTATCAGCGTATAGTCGCGATTGAAAGCCGCCTGGACAAAATAGCGGCCCATACCGGGGATCTGGAATATGGTTTCGACAACGAAGGAGCCACTTAACAAACCGGCCAGCGCCGGTCCCATAAAGGAGACCACCGGTTGCAGACCGCCGCGCAGGGCGTGGCGAACGACGATGGTGGCTGTGCTCAGGCCCTTGGCCCGGGCCGTCCTGATGAAGTCCTGCGACAGGATTTCCAGCATGCCTCCGCGACTGAGTCTGGCGATATAGGCGGCGTAAGCGAAGCCCAGAGTCAACGACGGCAGTATTTTGTCACCGGGGATGTAACCCCATCCGGAGACCGGCAACCACTCCAGCCAGATGGCGAACAGCAACACCATCATCGGACCGAGCACAAAGGTGGGCAGACAGATGCCGGTCATGGCCAGCGACATCGGGACATAATCCTGCATTGTGTTCGGTCTCAGTGAGGCAATGACACCGGCACTGATGCCCAGGATCAATGCAATAAGGATGGCATACATTCCCAGTTCAAAAGTAACGGGCATGCCGGCGCCAATCACTTCAGTGACGCTGCGGCCGGTATATTTAAAGGAAGGGCCGAAATCTCCGCGTGCGACATTTTTCAGATATTTAAAAAACTGAATGTAGACAGGATCATCAAGATTGTACTGTGCATTGAGTGCCTCTATTACTTCCGGCGGCACTGCACGTTCCGCGGAAAACGGTCCACCCGGTGCGGCATGGATCAGTGCAAAGGTAATGGTAATGACAATAAGCAATACCGGGATGGCCTGTAACAGACGCTTCAGGATAAATTTAAGCATGGGAGCGGAATATTATATTCATTTGTCTTCGTCGTCCGCTTCCAGATAAACGTATTTGTAGGGATGCTGATCCAGAATATTCTCATCCCAGCCTTTCACACTGGGATTAATCAGGAACACCCGGGTGTAGGTGTAAATAGGCATAACAGGGGCTTCCTCCAAAAGGATACGCTCGTTTTTCTGGAAGAACCTGAATCGCTCTTCTTTTGTTACTGCATTGGCGGCGTCGGCAATAAGTTGATCATACTCTGGATTTCCCCAGCCTGTCCGGTTATTACCGCCACCGGTAAGCAACATATCAAGAAAATTGTTCGGGTCCAGGTAGTCACCGATCCAGCCGGCGCGGGATATCTGATAATTTCCACGGGACTCGCTGTCCAGGTAGACCTGCCAGTCCTGGTTGGCCAGCGTGATATCGATATTCAGGGCCTGTTTCCACATTTGCTGAATCGCGATGGCGACCATGCGATGGGACTCATCCGTGTTATAGATGATTTCCAGTTTCGGGAAACCTTTCCCATTGGGATATCCGGCTTCAGCCAGCAGTTTTCGAGCGCCTTCAATATCGTACTGCACACGGGCTTCGGAGGTAAAACCATTGGTGTTGGGAGGGGTAAAGGCATAGGCCGGAATTTGCCCGCCTTTCGTGATATGTTCGACAATCTGTTGACGATTGATGGACATTGACAAGGCCCGGCGTACTCGTGCATCGTCCAGTGGTTTAACCCTGGTATTGAAACGGTAAAAATAGGTGCCCAGATAAGGCGTGATATTGAGTGACGCCGGATCGCTTTCCTTGTACAGAGCGATTTTTTCATTCGGGATGGTGCTGGTGATGTGCAGTTGGCCGGCGCGAAACATGCGCTCCTCAGTTGAATTGTTCTGTATGGGATAAAAGTGGATCCCCTGCAATTTTACTTTATCGGCATCCCAGTAAGTCGGGCTTTTCTCCACTGTCAGGATCCGGTTTAATTTCCATTCCTTCAGCACGAATGGACCGTTACCGACAAAATTTCCCGGCCTGGACCATTGACTGCCACGTTTTATCATGCCGCCGAATTTTTCAAT
>JAJRTU010000143.1 GCA_024278135.1 Gammaproteobacteria bacterium | reverse complement strand
CGAATAGTGCGCTCGCGTTCTCCACCGAGACGTACTTCACCCACACCTTCTATTGTCTCAAGGCGTTTTTTGATTACGTTGCGGGCGTATTGATTTAATTGCTGCAGAGTTCGATCACCGGTAAGCGTAAGCCACATAATCGGCAAACTGCCAAATTCCACTTTGGCTACGACCGGAGGTTCAGCATCATCAGGTAAATCCGGAAGGATCTGGTTTATCTTGCTTTGTGTTTCATTAAAGGCAACATCAACATCCTTTTCGAGAAAAAACTCAACATTGAGAACGGAGCGTCCCGGGCCTGAACTCGACGTAATATGTTCGATGCCGGGAACACTGTTAACCACCTCTTCAATGAGATTGGTGATGCTGGAATCGATGACCTCCGGACTGGCGCCGGGTAGTAAGGTCGTTACCGAGAGCATGGGCGGTTCTATTTTCGGTAAACGGTCGCTGCCTATGCGCTCGAAGCTGATCAACCCAAACAATATCAGCACCCCCGATAACATGTATGCCATGACATGGCGACGTACCGAAATTTCAGGAAGATTCATGTGCCGGACTTCGACAGGAGAACCGGGGTGCCATCGGTGAGATAATGTGCGCCATCCAGTGCTATTGTCTCATGGCCATCCAGACCTTTTTGTATTTCCACTCGACCATCGAGATACTCTCCCAGAATGACAAGCTGTTGACGCGCATTGTTTCCTTCAATGACATAGACGACCTCACCGACCGGCCGACGGACCACGGCCTGTGAAGGTATGACGGTGGCATTTCGATGCCGTGTGACGATGACTGTTCCTTCAACGGTGGCTTCCGGTCGCCAGCCACCGGGATTGTCGATATCGACAATTACTATAATGGCGCGGCTGGCCTGGGCAATCATGGGTTTAAGATCAGTAATGAGGCCGTTATATATGATCTCCGGAGCAGTGGGACTTGTCAGACGAACCTGCTGACCAATTTCGAGCAGTGGAGACAGTGTTTCAGGAAACGGCAGTACTGCACGTAAAGCCTGATTATCACTCAGCATCAACAAAGGGGCGCCGATCTTGACGAAATCACCCACCGATACATATCGCTTCTGCACGATACCGTTTGCCGGTGCGACAACTCTTGCCTTCGAAAGTCTGTCTTCAGCGATGTAAAGCTGGGCCGTGGCGGCATCCATGGATGCTCTTAACACCGCTAATTGTGCCTGAGCATCTTCCAGTTGCTCACGCGCGAGAAGCTTGTTTTTCTGCAAATTTGTATAGCGTTTGACACGCCTTATTTCGTTGTCAATTTTGGCATTAATACTGTTAATCACCGCTGCTGCTGCACGACGTTCCAGTTTCAGTGTTGTTGTATCCAGTTCCAGCAGAAGATCACCGACTTTTATCGGATCGCCGACGTCCGCCTCAACGGCAAGCACCCGGGCTTCGATTTCCGCCGCTATTGTCGGTACATTGCGGCTTTCAAGTTTACCGACCGAATGCCGGGTCACGATCACTTCCTGCCTTTTTACCTTCGTAGTAGTGATAATGGTTGCTGATTGCAGCGTCTGTGCATTCTCCAAAGCTCTTGCCCCCTGATTATCACTACAGGCGATCAGTAATGAACTGATTGTGAGTACCAGTAAAGCGTTAAAAGCTGTTTGCCGGTAACCGCTGTTCATGATAAATCCGCCTTGTCCGAACTGGACATACCATTCAGCAGGATGTCCAAAACTTCTCTGCCATACTCATCCGGCTTGTTCGCAAAGCCGCCCTCCGGAAAATGACGCACCACGTTATGAGACTGAAAAAAGAAAAAGTGAGAACCCACCAGAAGAATGGCACAGATTGCTGGGTCAAGCTCCTGTCGTAATTCACCGGATTCCTGTCCGCTCCTGATAAGGTGGGTAAGGCGATGGAAATTTTGACCGACAACCTCTTCTGCCAGTTCTTTACCGTTGCTTTGCGGATCTTTCAGACCTTCACGCAACAATAAGCGTATTGAAAGTTCATTGTTCAGGATATGTTGCAGATGTTGCTGGGCAAACTGTGCCAGTCTGCATTTGAACGACTCGTTTCCTGCCCAGAATGTATCCAGAAGCATACTTGTCTGGTTCAGCGTATCCCGGAGTACAGCGATATACACGCCGCGTTTCGAGCCGAAATGATGATAGATATTGGCCTTGCTGACGCCAGCGATTGTCGCTAATTCACGTACCGAAACGGCGTCGAAACCCCTTTCAGAAAAGAGTTTTACCGCCGCATTGAGTATGGCCTTGTGCCCGGCAGAACAGGGCGTCTGTGATGCAGTGTCGGATTTCGCAATCATGGAATGAATTAAGGCTGACTGAACGTTCGGTCAGTATAAGCTCAGACCTTATTCTCGTCAAACACAGGCCTTGTCCGATAGCGGGAAGGGCACGAATATAAAGAAGCGGTACTAGCTGTGTCCCGCGGTTTCTATCAGGAGAGACTGGGTTGAACGTGGCCGTTTTAAAATATAGATCTCTGAATAATGCTCAACATCAGTGCACTGCACGTTCCTGACCCGCCCAGTAGGGTGCACGGAGTGCTTTTTTGTCGGTTTTACCGGTGGGAGTCCTGGCAATCTCACTGCGGAATTCCACTGTTTTCGGGCTTTTTACCGCAGCTATCTTGTTCCTGCACCAGGCGATAATTTCTGCCTCTTCCAGGGACGCTTCTTCCCTGAGCACGACAAGTGCCTTGATGGCCTCGCCCCATTTGTCATCGGGAACGCCAATCACGGCACATTCTTTCACTGCCGGTATCGCCAGTATGGCTGTTTCCACTTCAACAGAATAAACATTAAAGCCACCAGTGATGATCATATCCTTTTTCCGGTCAACGACGTAGAAATAGCCATGCTCATCCTGGTAACCGATATCGCCTGTGTGATGCCAGCCATAGCGTCGGATCTCTTCTGTTGCTTCCGGATTATTATAGTAGCCCGGCGTAACCAGGGAGCCCCGTGCAACGATTTCGCCACGTTCACCCGGGGCCAGCAAAGTGCCTTTTTCATCCATAATGGCTACCTGCACCGGATAGGTCTCCCGTCCGCAACTGTGCAGCCGTTCCGGATGAACACCACGGGCGGCGGCGGCGATGGTGGCGGGATCCTGCCAGGTCAGAATGACCGGCGATTCCGCCTGGCCGAAGGACTGGCACAAACATGGCCCGAATATCGCCAGACCTTCTTTCAGCTTGTCCGCCGCCACCGGAGCGGATGACACCATGAAATAGCGGAGGCTGGAATAGTCGTAATCCCGCACCTGTGGATGGGCCAGCATGGCATAATACGCGGTAGGCGGCAGGAACAGGTGTGTGACCCGGTACTTTTCAATGTGTTGCATAACCGCCAGCGGATCGAAGCCGGGCATGATCACATTCGTCGCGCCGAGATTACTCATCATGACGGCGATACCACCGGCCGCATGGGTAATCGGGGCTACCATCAGGCATACCGGTGGCGGGTCATCGCAGTACCAGTGGCGGGCGCTGATCTCCGTGGTCGCCGCCCAGCTGCGGTTATCCATCAAGACGGCTTTGGAACGGCCGGTGGTGCCGCCGGTTGGCCACAGCGCCATAATTTGTTCCGGGTTGCCATAGGGATCACCCCAGTCCGGGATGTCAACATCCTTGCCCTGTATTATCAGCGCGTCAAGAGAGGCAGAGTCAAGCGCCTCCCGGTCGATACAGACGAGATGTTTTAATGTTGGCACGGCATCACACATTTCTGTGACATTGTCGATGAACTCACTGTGGTAGAACAACCATTGCGCACCGACGAAATTCAGGTATTCAATATTATTTGCCAGTGCATTGCGGACGTTGGTCGGAATCCAGACGCCACCTGCCCGCCACAGACCCAGCATGCACAGCAAGGCCAGTGGATGATTGTTGGAATAGACGGCCACCTTATGACCGGTTTCAAAACCACCGGCGTACATACCTGCGGCGATTCGCTGTGTAAGTTCCTGTACTTCCTGATAAGTGTAGCTCAGATCGCCGGCGATAATCGCTGCACGATGTGGATCTATCTTTGCACCTTTATCAAAATAATCTATCACCCTCATGCAAGCACCCCGGCTAATGTATTGAATTGTTCTGTTCGTTTCTGCTTATCGACATATATTAGCTGAGGTTTTCAGCGGATACTTCGATGCTGCCATGAAAAACAGAATAGACTTATCCCGCAGCGAAAAAACGCCTGAGAGTATCCGCTACGAGTTTCTGAGCTTCCTTACCTGCATCGATCACGCCATCAAACAGAAAAAACGGGTGGATGGTATGTTCAAAACATCTGTAGGTGACGGCTACACCATCTGCCTCGAGTCGTTGCGCGTAGAGTTTGTTTTCGTCCCGGCAGGGATCGTAGCCGGCTGAAATCACCAGCGCCGGAGGCAGATCACGGTAGTTCTCCGCATAGACAGGCGATACCAGTGGATCACGAATTTCCTTTTCCTCATCATGCAGATAGAGCTTCCTGAAAAAGGCAAAATCATCCAGTGAAATAAAATACTCCCCTGAACCCAGCGCAGTACGTGAGGGAAACTCTTCACCGTCCGACATTGTCAGCGCCGGATAAACCACCACCTGACAGGCAATGGCGGGGCCACCTTTTTGTCTTGCCAGCAGACAACAACTGATGACCAGCGTGCCACCGGCACTGTCGCCGACAAGTGCTATCTGCCCAGGATCCACGCCGATATCACTTCCATTTTCAGCTACCCAGCATAACGCTGCATAGCAGTCTTCCAGTCCGGCAGGGTATTTGTGCTCCGGTGCCAGACGGTAATCAACAGCGATAAGCGTTATTCCGGCTTGCTGACAGATAGTTCGGCACACATGGTCATGTGTATCCAGATCACCCAGATACATTCCACCTCCATGGAAAAATACCGCCGCGGCTGATTTTTCTCCGTCAATGCCGGCGGCAGAGCGATAAATACGGATCGGAATATCACCTCCCGCACCGGCGATATTGCGATCTTCGATGGCAAAGACATCCGCTTTCGGCGCCGCCATGCTGAGGGCCATTTGCGTCAATGCAGTTCGGGATACCTCGATGGGGATTTGATTTGCGGGCTTGAAACCACCTTGTTTCATCTGATCGAGCAAGGCCCGGGTTTGGGGGTCAAGTGGCATAATGTTGAACTCCTGCGTCAGTTATACGTTTTTGTAGGATGGCACTGCTTATCCATCATCATTTTTGCCCCTTCACTAGCGAACATAAGTGTAGTGCTCGCCATGCGTCCCGGCAAAATATTTCGTCATGTTAACGATATCTCAGCAGATTGTGCAATACCTTGAGAAGCGGATAACACGCCAAAAGTCATGCAGTTTCGTCAGGTGGTGTAGAAAACGGATGATGACGCAATTTATTCCTAGAATCGATAAGCAGCACTGACACCCCACTCACGTGGTCGTCCCGCATATTGGTTGCTAAACCCGAAGTCTGTGAAGTGCAGCCCACGTGTAATGTATTTCCTGTTCGTGAGATTGGTGGCGAACAGTGTTAATTTCCAGCGTTCATCCATCGTCTCAAAGGCAAGCTGTGCATTCAGTAGAAACAAATCCCCCTGGGCGATATCCTCTTCATTTTGCGGATCCTTATAGGTTTTGGATATGAACGAGCCATCGGCACGCCAGGTGAGAGTGCCGTAAGAGCCAAGAGGATGCATATACTGGATACCTGTATTGACAGTCCACTTCGGCGCGTCGGGCAGTACATTGTCGATGGACCAGGGCACGCTGGGATCCAGTTCATCGTATTGATTGATTTGATGTCCCACGCCGATTTGAATATCCAGCCCCTCACCCGGATGGGCGACGATTTCAAGTTCGAAACCATTGATACTGGCTTGTCCGGCATTATCGACGGTAAGTACCACGATAGTGGGGTCCGGATTGGGGGCGAAACTGGAAAGCTGAAGATCTTCATAGTCGTACATAAAGAAAGAAGTATTCAGCGTCAGGCGCCGATCAAACCACTGCGATTTAAAGCCCAGTTCAATACTGGTCAGATATTCCGGATCATAGGGCACAAGAAATTTGTCATCAAACATACGCGGGTTCCAGCCACCGCTTTTAAAACCGCGTGACCAATGGCCGTACAGCATCAGGTCTTCCGTGGCATTGAACTCGAGCCCGATCTTTGGCGTAAAAGCGTCCCAGTTTTCCTGCAGTTCGTTCGGAGGAACGACGAAGACGCCGGAGACCGGCCGGAAGGAGCGGATAAACCAGCGTTTGTCTTCATAGGTGTAGCGGGCCCCGATACTGACACTTAATTGTTCAGTGAAACGAAAGATGCCATGCCCGTAAATGGAGTAACTTTGAGTATCAATTTTTGTTATCGGGATCAGATCGGTATCGAGAAACAGGTTGACCGGGTTTCCCGCACCACCGGCACAGGGGGCGGGCGGCGGTGCCGGACAGCTTACACCGGGTGCCAGCGGGACCAGCGCTGCGGGGAAAGCCTCCAGCGCATCCAGTAGACCATTGCCAAAGTTGACAATATTATGGTCACTGCCGCGTTCGCGGAAAAAATACAGGCCGGCCAGCCAGTCCAGTCTGTTATTGGCCACCAGGCCGGAGAGCTGGAGTTCCTGGGCCAACTGATTCTGTTGCTGACGCTGATCGGTCTGGGCAAAGTCAAACGGCGTATTATCAAGATCACTGCCGAAATGCAGGTCACTTTCACGCCACGAGCTAATCGATTTCAGATGCAGTTGATCCGTAATATCCCAGTTGATCCGGGCCGACACTCCCCAGACATCGCCATCATCCCGAACCGGCCCGGTGGCGTTGGTATCAGTGGCATCAGTAATGAAACGTTCATCGAAAACGGTACCGGGTGGCAGACCGTCGCGTGCTGCCACGAACGGTGCGGCAACGGCATTAAAAAGTTCACGAAAACCGGATGATGATGGATAGACGCTGACGAGGTTGGATTGCGGACCGTTTTGACGCCAGCGAGAGTAGTCGGCTGAGATGGTGACATCCACGCTGTCGTCGGCTATCCAGTTCAGTACAAGGCGTGCCGCCTGACGATCCATATCGCCGAAATCCCGACCATCCTGAAGACTTTCACCAAAGCCATTGCGATTTTTAACAATGACGCTGACCTTGCTATTGAGTGTATCTTTAATAATGGGAAGATTGACACTGAGAGAGCCATCGATGCGATCGAAGCGTCCACCGGTAATATTGGCCATGCCGCCGAATTCACTGTCGGGTTTTGCTGTTATCAGGTTTATCGCACCGGCAATGGTATTTTTTCCATAGAGTGTGCCTTGCGGTCCGCGCAACACTTCAATACGTTCAAGATCCATCAAGTCCATCATTCCACCCAGCGTACGTCCCATATACACATCGTCCAGGTAAATACCGACACCGGGATCAGTCGGAAATATGAAATCAAATTGTCCGACCCCGCGAATAAATATCGCGGCGTTGCTGCCACCTCCATCGGCACGGCCATTATTAATTTCAAGATTCGGCGTGAACTGTGTCAGGTCAGCCATATTTGTCATCAACCGGGATTCTAGCATGTCGCCGGTAAATGCAGTGACCGATACAGGGGCCTCCTGTAGAGATTGTTCGCGTTTTTGCGCGGTGACGATAATTTCTTCAATTGACACGCCATCCTGTGCATAGCCCGGTATTGTTGTCAGCCCGCTTGCAAGGGTCAACAACATGCAGACCCATGTCATTGGCAGAGACCTTGCTCTGGGGGAATAACCAAAAATCCGTATTGAAAACACACACATCATCTTGTCAATGCGCATACATAAATTCATATCCGATTTCTCCCGCATAACAGGCAATAGAACGATCGTTCGAAATAATAGTTTAGCTCGAACGTTCGTTCTAGTCAAACTGAAAAACAGGTATCAAGACGATGATTACTTACGGGAAAGCACAACAATGGTGCAGGATTTGGTATCACCCTGTCGATCACCACCCATACAGTGGGCAAGTCCGATGCGACAGTTTTCCACCTGACGTGGACCTGCCTCATGTCGTAATTGCATAACCAGTTCCGCTATCTGCATGATGCCGGTGGCCGAGACCGGATGCCCGCGGCTCAACAAGCCGCCAGAGACGTTGACAGGTATGCGACCCCCAAGAGATGTGGCACCGGACGCCGCCAGAGGACCTCCTTCGCCGGCAGCACACAGGCCCAGACCTTCATAATGCATAATTTCGGCGATGGTAAAGGCATCATGACATTCGACCAGATCAAGATCTTCGGGGCCGATGCCGGATTGTTCGTAAGCCTGTGCTGCGGTCCTGTCGTCCGTTTCCCAGCGGCATATATCCGCTTGATTTGCGTACGAACCGGAGCTGAGCACGGCTGTTTCCAATCGAACGGTTCGCTTGAGTTTTGTTGCATAGTCGTCGCTGGCCAGCAGCAGGGCAGCCGCTCCGTCTGCAATAGGACAACACTGGGAGCGAGTCAGCGGATCAGCGACAGGCGGGGAGGCGAGTACTTCTTCAAGCGTTTCCCTGCTACGAAACTGCGCCAGCGGATTGAGTGTCGCATGCTGTCGACTTTTCACGGTGACGGCGGCAATCTGTTCGCGCGTGGTACCGAATTCGTACATATGACGCTGTGCCCGCAGAGCAAAACTGGCCGGTGTCACCATACCGAGTTGCGTCTCCAGCTCATTTCTCCCGGAATCAATCAGACCAAGCTCTGGCACACACATTTTTTCTGCGCCGATAACCATGGCAACATCACATTGTCCGGCCCTTATCGCCAGTTGGGCAAGATAAAAGGCCGTCGATCCGGAAGTACAGGCATTTTCCGTGTTGACTACCGGGATACGACTGAGACCCAGTTCGGCAAACACGTTCTGGCCAATGGTCATATCTCCAAAAAGTTTCGCCCCCAGCGCATTGGCAAAATAACCTGAGCCGACGTCCGCATAGCCTATGTTCGCATCACACATGGCAGCGCGACCCACCTCGACCCCGAGAGACACGATAGTCCGATCAGGTTTGCGACCAAAGGAGGTAAAACCCGCACCGATAATCATGACCATGGAATTCAGATGCTCGCGTTGTCGTCCAGCAATTGGAAGAACGGACGTAGACAGGCCTGTCCGGCATTATTTTGTCCTACAGCACCAACCGATAACACTACTTTGCCGCCGATAGCCGCTTCTTCGGCTTGTTCGGGATCCAGCAAACAGAATATGCGCAAGGGTACGCTCAGCAGGTCTATATAGGCCACAGCGTAGGGTTGTGGCAGTCCCAGAGGTGGTTTGATACGTACCACGGTATAACTGTAAATAGTACCCCTGCCACCCAGACTGACCTGATCTGCAGTCGCATGGCAGTCGCTGCAGAACTCTGCGCCTGGAAAGAAATAGCGGTCGCAGGCAGCGCAATGACTGCCGATCAGTTCAAATTGCCCCGGATCGTCTGCTGACGCGGTAAAAATATTATCAACTACCGGCGGTAAGGCTGATACTTCGGTACGGATATCTCCCTGCTTGTCTGAGTTCGTCATGTTTTACCAGTTCAGCTTCACGCTGGATCCGTTTCGGTCATTCCAGCTTCAGGGTGAGGATAACTTCCATAGTAGCTCAGCAGATGTGCCGGTGGTGCCAATTTATTCCACTCCCCGATAAACTCGGTGTAGGGCTTGCCGCGTTTCTTTCGATCTTCACGCACCTGGCGTCGCAATATTTCTGTGGCATCCGTATCGAGTCGTAAACTGTTCTCATCATAGGCCAGGTGATAGATGTGGCGTGCGGCCCAATGGGTCACCAGTCCCCGCCGTAAATCACGTATCACGGCGGTCGGTTCGCGTTCAATCGCATCACCATAACCACCGCCACCGCCCACGCCAAGGTAGTAGGTATCACCGTTGGCAAAAGGGCGGGCCATCATATTGGTTTCATTAAAGTGTCGATCACCCTGTTCAGGGTTATCCGGCTCGTATACCGCTGTCAGATTCCCCGGCAAACGGGTATCGGACTCTGACATTAATTCGATCAGGTTGCTGTTGTGGACGTACTGTACAAAGGTGGTGGGAACGGCGTTGCCGCCAAACAGCCCCAATGTGGTCGGGAATCGAGTCCCTCCACCCATGGCACCCAGCACCAGCATTGGCGTATCATGTACGATCAATCCGAAACCCACACCGGCACCGCCACGATATTTGCCATGACCGTATGAATTATTAAATAGATTACGAAAGGCATAGACGAAAGGCCGATCTTCCTCGGTGGATTCGATATCACCGCAGTCACTCATGGTGGCAAAAAAGGCGCCGGCGGCATCAACACCATCCTGATCATGGCGCGCCCCACAACCGGTGGCATTGATCTCCGGGGTAATATCGGCAATGGGTTCTCCCTTTTGATTAAGACCGCCAAAGTTGGGTATGGCGAAACCACTGAACCAGGCCGCCACAGCGCGTGATGGATCTTTACTGTAGGTCATGCGCGCGCCGCACAGGAACATACCCTGGGTGAAGCAGATTTGTGTCGACGGTGCCAGCGAGGTGGGGACGTCACCTTTCGCATTGACCAGGCTGTTGTCCGGGAACTTCCAGTCAAGTGCTTCCAGTAAACCGTTGTTGGCGGGAAGATCGTGAAACAGCCAGCCGCAAAAATACACCATGGTCAGACCGATGAGACCCTGAAAGTAGGAGTTAATTGGACGATCCATGGCCATCGGTGAACTATTGGTAAAATCAAGCAGTACCCGTTCGCCTTTCTTGATCAAGGTCAGATTGATTTTAGTCAGACCGGGAGCAGTACCGAGTGAATCCATGAACCGGGGTTGTCGAAATGTCCCATCATGCAGTTCTGCAATTTTTTTTCTGGCCGCCTCGCCCGTCACTGACAAAATCCTGCGCAGCGTACCGATAAAACTGTCGACACCCTGTCTGGCCACTACTTCCTGAATGCGCCGCTGGGCGATACGCGCCGCAGCGAGTCGTGCCTTGATATCCAGGATCATGGTGCGTTGATCGCGTGTCATGGCAGCCATCATCGTGAGTAGATCTTCTTTCAGCTGAAAATCTTCTCCGATTTTAATCGGCGGTATCAGCATACCCTCGTCGTATTTACTGCTGGCCGAGGTGATTACGCCGCCGGGTTCTGTTCCACCGGCTTCGCCGGTATGCACGGCAGCTGCGACAAAGCAGATTAATTCATCTTTATGAAACACCGGTATAGCAAGTCCCATGTCTGAGTTATGCACACCGGCATAAAATGGATCATTATAAAAGAAGCTATCACCCTCGCGAACTCCGACCGAAGCTTCATCCACCCAGTGCTTGATGATGTATTTAATCGGTATTTGCCCCAATACCGCATGATGATAAATACCCGTAGCGCAGACCGCCAGGTCACCCTGTGCCGTGAAGATACCAAAGGCGACATCACCAAAACGCATGGCGGTGGATGCGCCCAGTTTCATTGTATTTTCCTTTCCTTCCAGCGCAATCATGTGCATTTTGTGCTTGAAAATATCGAAATCGATATCCTCCAGTGTTTTCTGCGCAGCCAGTTCTCTGGCGGTAATCAGCTCCGGGCGTAATCGCTGTACGACTTCAAAATCACGATCATAACTGGTTCTGCTCATATCAATTCCCCCCGGGCTGATCAGTCGTTTCGATGATGGCGTTGCCCCAGTTATCCAGCGTGAAGCGCCATTCTGGAGCGACGACATAAGTGGTGTGCACAGCTTCAACGACAGCGGGCCCCTGGATTTGATTGCCGGGCCGCAACAATGCATAGTCATAGACCGGCGTGTCCGTAAAGCCCTGCTGTGGATCCCAGTACACAGGTCTCTGACACAACAATGCTGCGGTATCGGGCGAGGGACCGTCCGATTCGACAGCCTGCAGTGTCAGTGCGGGTTTGATAATTGATGCCGTCAGGTAAAATGTTTCAACGTTAATCCCGCCGCTGGGGAATGTCGCTTCCGGGGAGTAAATTTCCGCATAGCGTTCTGTGAAGCTGTCGCACAGGGCTTTAACATCATCGGTATTTTTCAAAAACAGGGCAGGGGCCTCGATACTGGTGAGTTTGTACTGACTGCCATAGCGCATATCCAGTTCCAGTTTGAAACTTATCTGTTCTTCGCTATAGCCTTCAAGTTTGAGATCGCGGATGGCCAGTTCTCTCATTGCCTCTACAGCATTGTTGTAAACAGCAAGATCCTGCAGGAAATTTTGTTCTGCCCAGTTATACATCTGGATGGCGCGCGAACGTTCCCAGACTTCTTTTATCTGCATGGTGGAGGCACCGAAGGCACCGAATACGGAGGACAGGCCAGGCACCAGAATTCTTTGCGTACCGATATAGGGTGAATAGCCGCAGGCATGTGCGCCACCCGCACCACCGCAGGCCAACAGGATGAAGTGACGTGGGTCGTGACCTTTCAGGGCCACTTCGTTGAATACCTCCTGACCCATACGCGCATCGACCAGCCGGCGAATACGACAGGCCGCCTCAATCGGGTCGATACCAAGGGGGCCGGCAATTTTATCGGCAATGACATCGCGAGCCAGGTCTATATCGAGCAGCATCTCACCGCCCAGATAATTTTCCGGATTATACAATCCGAGCAGCAGATCGGCATCAGTGACGGTCGGATCCTGACCCCCCTGGTCGTAACATGCCGGTCCCGGCATGGCCCCAGCCGATTGTGGCCCCACTTCCATCGCGTTGCCCATCAGGCTGTTGATCCAGGCGACGGAACCGCCTCCCGCACCGATTGACTTAACCTCAATGGCCGGGATATTGGTCCGCCAGCGATCAATGACGGGAATGAAATCATGACTCTTAATTTCGCCCTGTTCGATCAGGCCGATATCAAATGAGGTCCCGCCCATGTCGGTAAAAATAATATTGTATTCTTCATTAAGTTGACCGAGTGCGGCAGCCCCGTGCAGACCGGCTACCGGCCCGGCATTATGGGTAAGTACAGCGCGTGTACGCGAGGCCTTTTTGGTGCCGCCGGTGTTGTGTACCAGTGTCAGCGGACGTGTGTAGCCACAGTCTCGTAATTCGTTGGCAAGGGCATTGATCTCATCACTCATGACACCGTGAATATAGGAATTCACAATTGTTGTCATCGTCCGCGTGTATTCGCCCGATTTCGGTGAGATATCCGAAGACAGGATCACTGGCATGGATCCGAGGTAGTCTTCCGGATATTCCGCTTCAATAATATCCTTGATCATTTTTTCATGTTGCGGATTGATGAATGACCACAACAGCGAAACAACAAAGCCCTGTGCGCCTTTATCCACCAGCTCCTGTAATTTCTCCAGAACTTCCTGCCGTTGCAGCGGAGTGATCACGCTGCCGCTGTAGTCGATCCGTTCGCGGACACCGACTACCATCTCCGGCTCGATAAGTGGTTCCGGTTTACGGATGCGGGCCTGATCCCGGCATTGTTGCAGGCTGAGGCCGTCAGCCCAGCTACGGGCACGCCCAATGAAAATCGTATCTTCGAATCCTGTCGTTGTAAACAGCCCCAGTTTGGGACCATTACGCTCGATCAAGGCGTTGGTCCCCACCGTAGTGGAATAGCGGAGTGAAGCTATTTGTCCCAGGAAAGTATCGAAAGGCAGTGCGTGTTGCTGAGCCAACTGTCGCATACCACGCAAAAAACCTACCGACAGGTCATAGTGTGTTGTCGGGGTCTTGGTACACACACTCACACCCCCCGTAGCGCAATAAAAATCAGTGAACGTGCCGCCAACATCGATACCTACCGTGTACTGTGTGGAATGATTCGTCATATCTCTTTTCCCGGGTAAAGGGACTTGAGTCCGCTTGCGATCGCCCGCGCCGTATCCAGATCCGTATCACGAGCAAGCTCTCCGGCGCTGGTAAACAGAATATTGTTATTGCAGAGAACTTCCCGGCAGTGTTTCGCGTATTTCAGCGTGTCTGTCACATCGGCGAATGGCAGTGCGATGCCGATACCATTGACACGCTCTGCCAGCGCTGAAAACCACAGCGGGTCAGGAATGGCGGCATTTTCCGTTTCACCGAAGAAATAGAAATCCATTTTCAGTTTATCGATTGTATGCAGGGTTTCCGCCGTATAGCCTTGCAAATAAATTGCAGTCGGGATGTTGAAGTATCGGGCAACATTGCACAGCGTGTTAAACAGCTTGCGCTGAGGCAGACCAATGTCACCGGCACACAGAGCAGGCCCTTCTCTGAATAACAGTAAATCCGGGCGCTGATTGCACAGGGTCTGTG
>JAJRTU010000142.1 GCA_024278135.1 Gammaproteobacteria bacterium | reverse complement strand
GCACCGCCGGCAGCGGCCTCCCGCAGGAGTGCAATAACCTTGTCTGTCGTAGCGGCCCGGTCCATCCACACGGGTGATTCCTGTACTGCGGCGGCTCGAAATTTCGTCATAAGGTGCCTCCTATCAATGATTCTTGTCGAAGTATTATTTGGCTCAAAGAGATTAACGATGTAGGGACAGGAAAGTCAATCCCTGGAGCAGCCGTTCTGAGGTAGTGAATCAGGCATTTTTCCTGTCCATGGCGAATTACTCATTCAGGCTGCAATGGGTGTTTGAAAAAGTCCAGCACACTGTGATTTCCAATTATAGCGGCCAAGATCGATCAATTTTCTGTGGATTTCACCACAACGCTCGCAGGGAGAATCACCTTCCAAGGCAGAATGAACTCGGTATTGATTATAGTAATCTTTGAAATGATTCAGTTTTCTTTCCAGATCCACTGAATTCCAGAAGAAAGTCTGATCAAGGTATTCTCGTCTAATCGTCCCGATCAATCGTTCGACAAAGGGATGCGAAACCGGCGTGAAAGGAATGGTTTTTATCTCGTCAATATCAAGGATTCGAAGATTAGCTTTCCATCGATGAAATTTGAATAAGGGATCATGATCCGTACTGATATATTTAGGCGTATGCGTTTTTGATATGGCCTGATTAAACATTCGACATAAAGCAGGGCCATTAACAAACCCTACATGTACACCAAACCCAATGATTCTCCGGCTCCACTGGTCCATGACCACCAGTACCCAATGTGAGTTCAGGTAATGGATTCACATCTGAACAGATCAATACTCCAGAGACTGTCCTTCATATTCCCTGTCAATGACGGCCAGGAAGGACCGTTATGGTTATTGGGATCAGGTTTGTAGTGCATGGCGAGTATCCGCCGTACCACATCCTTATTAATTTCAAGACCGAATCGTTTCGAAATCAGTAGAGCGATCCTGGGGCAGCCATACTCTGGATTACGTTGTTTCAGTTCGAGAATAAGTTTGATCAGCAGCTTACTGGATCCTTTCGGGCAGGTTTTGCCTTTATGGACAGAGCCAAATAGACGTTCGTACTTTCTTCTCACCAATGCGCGATGAAATGCCAGCAGAGTGTAGGGTTTAATGATGATTGCAGCTTTCATTATCCTGCCAGGATTCAGCAGCATCATGGTAAGCCATCCAAGAATAAATCTGTCGAGTGGATTGAGAGTAGGAGCCCTATACCGAGAACGACCCGCAATAAGAAGTTGATGTTTAAGCAAAAGGTTTTCAGAGATGAGGGCTTTAACGCCGCCTCTCTGGGGCAGCTTAAAGAGCAGGGTAATGGTATTGATAAGCAGGAAAAGAAGCCATCTCATAGCAACTCATCATAGTGATGGACTCAGAGCCAAGCAAGACTGATAATTTATGTGAAATTATGTTGTAATTAGCAATTCGCCATGGACAGGGAAACTGGGGGCACCGCAAATTAAAATAACAAGGGGCGTTCTGTCCGGTTTTATTGAAATTCACCCGGAGAATACATGAATAAGGTAATAGCTATCTCCGGTCCTCCAGGTTCAGGTAAGACTTCACTCATGTTTGAGTTGAGTAAGCGCATTCCGGGTGCATTTATGGATTATGACAATTATCAGAATATTACGGAACATTCTGCCCGGGGGATATCAAGCTGGATGCAGGAAGGCGCTGATTACAGTGATTTTGTTATTCCGGCCCTGGCAGAGGATCTTCGCAGATTGAAAACGGGGGAGAGCGTTATTGAACCTGATACCGATCGAGAGATAGCGCCGCAGGATCATATATTTTTTGAAACGCCTCTTGGGCGGGAGCATAAAGAAACAGGCCGGCTTATCGATGTGCTGGTCTGGATTGATGTGCCTCTTGATGTGGCTTTAGCAAGGAACATCAAGGCATTTAACGAACTGTTTTTATCTCATGATCACTTAAAACAGCTCAAGGATGATCTGGGCTGGCTGGATACCTACCTGGCGAATTATCTGCAGCACACCAGAGCCATGTTGATATCACAACGTCAGAAAATAAAAAAAACTTCCGATATCATTATTGACGGTGAAACAACTCTGGAGTTGATGACTGATCAGTTTATCGGTGTGTTGTCGCTGAGTTGATATTTTGAAATAGACAAACGATGGAAAACAGCCCGGATAGTTATAAATATCTTTGCGTTGACAATTACCTGACGGATTTTTTGCATACGCAGATTTTAAAAAGTGCTTTTGAAACAGGCCTTATCGATTTACTGACGGAAAACAGCCGGATTGGTTTACAGGAATTGTGTGACACGCTTTCAATTGACAGGGAAGGTGCAAGGTTATTGATTGATTTACTGGAACAGAATCGGGTTGTTCGTCAGGCAGGATCAAAAATTTCATTAACTGAAGAATTTACAGAAGCGTTAAAATACAGGAACCTGCTGGAAGTAAAAATAGAATTCGCGAATTACCTGGCGCCTGATATAGCGAACAGGTTTAAGGATTATATTCTGGATATGGACAGCTTTATGGCGCAGTCCGCCATATTTGATTTATTCAGCTATCATCGATGTTATGAATCGTCGAAAGCCAATCTGGCAACAACCCGAAAATGGATGAATTACACCACTATACTGACACAGTATGAAGCCGAGGTGTTTCTTCAGCATCACTGCATAAGCCACTGCAAATCAGCCATGGATATAGGTGGCAACAGTGGCGAGTTTATATTGCAACTTTGTCGTGCCAATCCGGCATTGATGGGAACTGTAGTGGATTTACCCCTTGTCTGTGATATCGGTATGGAGCATGTCAACGGGCAGGCGGAAGCAGACAGAATTCAATTTCATAAGGCTGATGCTCTTCAGGATAATTTGCCGAAAGGCTTTGATTTGATAACGTTTAAATCAATATTGCATGACTGGCCTGATGCAGCCGTAGACACCTATATTTCCAGAGCGTATGATAGCCTCAGGTTGAATGGGGATCTTGTGATTTTTGAAAGAGTGAGAGGCGACAGTCCAGCTCATTTTCCCGTATATGGGAATTTACCCGTATTTATTTTTATGCGTTTTTATCGAAACGCCGATTTGTATTGTCGGCTGCTGGAAAAGTACGGGTTCAGCGAAATAAAAATAATAAATATTCAACTGGAAATGCCGTTTGTCATAGTATCCGCGAAAAAGAAACAAACCGGTTGATATCGGGCTGAAGGACTCCAAACGTTCTTAAGAAGTTCTTGCAGACTGTTGCATCGATTGTCAATTCAGCGGGTATATTCAGGCTTCTGTAAATCAGAAGATTTTAATTGTGAGGATTATATGTCATGAGGGAAGCTAGTCTGAAGATCATCAATCTGGTCTGCATTTTTTATGTCAGCGTGCCAATCTCCGTTTTTGCAGACGGACTCAGCGATATCTATCAGTTGTCAATTCAGAATGATCCGGTCTATTTGGCAGAAGTGCACAAATTGAACGCTTCACAGGAAGTCACCAAGCAGGCAAGGGCGCTCTGGTTACCCCAAATATCAGGCAACATATCCCGTAGCCAAAATAATCAGAATATCATTCGATCGGACAATACGGTGTTTGCATCAGGTAAAACCCATTTTCCCACCACCTCCTATACGCTTGAAATCAGGCAGACCATCCTGAATTATGCCAATCTGGTTGGTTGGCAACAGGCCACAGTGCAGGCCAAGCGTTTTACTTCTGAATTTGCAGCAACGCGGCAGGACCTGATACAAAGAGTCGCAGAAAGGTATTTCTCTGTGCTGGCCGCCAATGAAAGCGTTACCTATATTCAGTCTGAGAAAGACTCTGTAAAACGACAATTTGAGGTAATCAAGGCCAAGGTGGGGCAGGGCCTGGCCAATGCGGTTGAGTATCAGGATGCTCAGGCAAGATTGCTCCAGGTACATGCCCGGGAGATCGAGCTGCGAAATGCTCTGGATAACAGTAAGGCCGACTTGAGGGCTATAATAGGCGATTTGCCGCCCGCACTGATGACCTTGAATGAAGTTATTCCACTGGTAAAGCCTTCACCTGCCAACAGTGGGGAGTGGACCCGTTCAGCATACGACCAAAACCCGTCTATCATTGCGAAACGTTTTGAAGTGGAAGAATCAAAAAAAGAAATTGAGAGACAGCGAAGTGGTTATTTACCCACTGTTGACATCAGGGCCAGCTATAACAGAAATGACACTGGTGGTACTTTATTTGGCGGTGGCAGCGAGGTGGATACCAGTGAGTTTATGGTTGAGTTGAATGTGCCGATATTCTCAGGTGGCGCGGTCAGTTCACGTTTTCGTGAAGCGGTTGAAATACACAGCAAAACCACAGAAGAATTAAGGGCGCTCATGCGCGAGATTGAACGAAGTATCGTGACTGCTTTTAACGCCATAAATAACTCTATCGCCAAAGTCGAAGCGCTGGACAAGTTGGTCGAAGCAAGCGAGGCCACAATAAAACTGAAAACCACCGCTTACCACTCCGGGCTGGCCTCGACCCTGGATGTTCTGGACGCCGAACGAAACCTGTTTTTTGCCAGAAGTGAGTATGCCCGGGCTCGTTATGAGTACGTTATCAATACCTTGCTGTTAAAACGTGCCGCCGGTTTGCTGGGTGTAAATGATATTAACGAAATCAATCTGCTTATGTTGTCCCAGGAAAACCAACTGTCTTTGAATCAGTAACATTGGTGAAGCAGTATTTCTTTGTTGAATAACATATCAATTCCATTTCTGCTGTTATATTACTGACATTGAAGCGATGTCAGTTGATCATGAAAAAATTCTACATAAGCTGATTTATCAACTTGACAGTCCTTATGGAGAGGAAAGATCAATAAAGTTTATTCAATCACTGGCCCTGGCTGATCGCCTGCTGTTAAGTGTGCATAAAAACGCGTTCGGTGAAAGCCCAGAGCGGAACTTGTTGCATATCCTGAATGAACTGGGTTTCCCGGAGCGATATTACAATTCCATTATCTCCGGCCTGGCAAGTGCCGATATTGTTCACTTCGGATATGAAAACAGCGGGCAGGGACATTTTTATAAATGTTACCTGGAATTTGCTGAAGAATACCTGGAAGCACAGATGCTGGAAAATCCGGATCGGAAATTGGTTCATTATGCTGTTAAATGGGAGCCGGAAAACCCGGCGAATCCCAGAATAAGCTATTACCATTCGCGCCCGTCATCTGATCCGGCTGCGATTAAACAATACCTGTCAGAGGTATACAGCTGTAAAAGAATGTCCGTGGCCTACGAGATGTTGCTGGACATATTAAGTATGGGTGAAGTCACAACCATACAGGACGATATGATGCTGATGTCTGTCACTGAACAGGACAATAAAAGACATTCATTTGATATCAATTTATACAATACCGAACTGCAGCTCGCCGATATTTCCGGGCAATTAATGAAAATCACGGAATACTTTGATATCAATACGAAAGCCTGGGCCAGGCTTTATGCAGGCAACAGCAGCAAGGATCTTGGGCATCTGTCAGGGGGGCTGGATGGTAATGGAAGGGAATTCTTTACAGTTTATTTTGGTGTGGAAGAAAGAAGAATGGACCTGGTGTTATAAACATCATGTTGAAAACACAGAATCTGTTCGAATACAGTCAACCTGGAGATCCTTTTCTGGATTACTGTCTATGGCGTTATGAACCGTCGGCAGGATGGGAAGATAAATTTCGATCAATCAACCTGTTGTTCACTTCTTTTGAAGCCGCCGGTATTGAAGGTGAAATAATCGATCTGTGTACTGCACTGCGTGAATGTATCGGTGACTGGAAAACTGTTTGGGGCGTAAAGAATACCGAAGGCGGATTGAGCTGGGAGTTCTATTTTTACGACTATAATCGACTGTCACGAGAAGTATCCATCTCCAGGACGATAGAAGTCTTCAGGAAGTTCACAAATTGTGAATTAAATATTAATGAAGACTGTCTGTATTTTATGTTTTCCATCGATATTGATTATGACCTTGTGACGGGCAGAAGAGATCTCGAAGAAATAAACGTCTATCTGGGGGACACGAGTGAACATGTTTCAGCAGGTATTTGCTACTTGCTGAATGAAAACGGTCTTCGAATGGACAATCTCTACCATTTTTTTGATGCGGGATCAGAAATGCCCCAGATCGCGGATAAGGTGGTGTCATCCTTGCATCTAACACTTTCAGATTTCGATATTAATCAAATATTGATGCCGGAGTTTATTGACTGCAAAACAATTGTGGTGGCAAATAAAAAATATAATGACGGTATATATTTCTCCGGGATCAATGTCGGGCAACTGCTTATTTTTCTGGAAATGATGAAATATCCTCAAAGTATTGTGGAATTTGTACGGAATGCAGGAGATCAACTTGATCACCTGCGGTTTGATGTAGGCATCGACTATCGCATGGAACAGGGCGATATTCTGTTTTTAAAAAGCAGTTACTACGGCGTGTTTTAAAACCAGGTCATTCAATGAGCTTATTTGATCACAGCCAGTATGTCTCCATGACGATGGAGTTCAGATGTAACCTGAAATGTGTACACTGCATGATAGAAGGGACAATGGACTATCTTGAGCCGGAGTCCATGGATAAGTTCAAACAATTGCTGCATCACAATAAAAAAGAACGTAGCTGGAAAGGATTAATACTGACAGGCGCTTAAATAACCCTGATCAACAATCTGCCAGAACTGTCACGGATGGCGAAGCAGTCCGGGTTCGAGCATATACGTATCCAGACGCATGGCATGCATCTGGATAACAAAAAATACACCCGCTCTCTGATTGAAGCGGGTATCGATGAATTTTTTATCAGTATGGCGGGTTCCAGCCCGGTTGCTCACGATGCTATAACGGAAGTGGATGGTTCGTTTCATCGCACCCTGGCAGGGCTTGAGAACCTGGATGAATACGACCACGTTACCTGTATAACCAATACCGTAGTGACAAATCTCAGTTATAAACTATTGCCGGGGCTGGTGGACAAGCTGTCCCGCTTCAAACAACTGAAACAGATGGAATTCTGGGTCTATTTCCCTATGAGTGAAAATGACAACAAAAATCTTGTCGCTGACAACCTTGAGATACTTCCCTATATGCTGTCTGCGATAGACAAGGCCACTGAACTTGGGCGCCACATAGAGATTAAAAATTTCCCTCAGTGCCTGTTGAAAGAAAACGGGTGCATGCTGGTTAATGATCAACCGCAACTTTTTATCGATCCGGTATTCTGGGAGCAGTTTGAGCGAAATGGTTTTTATCAATGCAGGCATCGCGAGGCCTGTCAATCACAACAATGTTTGGGACTCAGTACGGCCTATATAGAAAAATACGGCTGGCAGGAAAAACAACTTCATCCGATATGACTTGAAGTCCCTTGTTCAGCGAGATTTGTCTGTATAGAATGGCTGGCCAATTCTATTTTCATGCGAACCCAGCCAGGAAGAAAAGTCTGTGACAAAACAACTGCTCATTTATGAAAAGGTCGAGGCCGTTACGGCCAGGAAACATGGTGATTTGTCTGTCAAAGTCGGCGATAACTATGATTTTGCCAGGAAAATAAATTCTGTCCCGATAATGGCGGCTGAATTCCCCAATGTCGGCCTGGATTGTGCGATTGTGTTTACCGGTAACGAACAGAGTATTATGCCTGTTATGCTGATGGGTTTTCGTGATCAGGAGAATCTTTATATTGATGACGGGGGGCAATGGACAGGTGGCTATGTTCCCGCCTTTTTCAGACGTTATCCCTTTGTGTTTTCCAGCGCCGATAACGGTAAAACCTTCACGCTTTGTATTGATGAAGATTTTCCCGGTTGTAACCGTGAGGGAAAAGGAGAACGCCTGTTTGATACGGATGGAGAGCGTACACAATATTTAAAAAATGTACTTGAATTTCTGCAGGAATATCAGCTTAGTTATCAGCGTACCGAGGCGTTTTCGAAAAAACTGAAGGAAATGGATTTGCTTGAGCCGATGACCGCACAGTTCACCACCGCAGACGGATCTTCAGGAAATTTAACCGGTTTTATGGCGGTAAACAGGGAGAACATAAAGAAACTCAGCGGTGAGCAGTTGGCGCAATTGGCCGCCACGGATGAACTGGAATTGATTTATGTTCATATTCAGTCGTTGAAGAATTTCCCCCGGATGTTGGAAAAACTGAAAAACAGTGGAGAGGAGCCTGCCCGGGAGGCCCCGGTAACAAAGCAAAGCGCAGTAAAAAGAAAGCCGACAGGTAATAAGTCCGCTGCAACAGGTAAAAAGGCCGGCTCGAAAAAGAAAGCAGCGAAGAAATAGACCCAATGTGCAGAGATTCGTACTATTACTCGGATTTGAGAACTGCATCACAACTAATTTCCAGTTAACAAAATATAGTTTCCGCGGGTGATATTTAGCGGCGAACTGAGCCATCAGGTGTTATAATCCAAAACGACACTGGGTGGTGATCCCCGAAAAAAGCAACAACTTATATCAAACGCGGTTTTGGTGAGGCAAAAGCGTCTATGGCATTTCCCTTTGAACCCTCTGTAAAAAGTGCGGGATTGTGGGACATCATGCGGAGAGGGGAGTATACCCCTTGTCTTAAACGCTTGATATCGCCCATTAATCTGGCGCTTTCCACCTGGAATCGTCTAGTCCGGCCAACACGTCGCAGTAAATTTCTGTTCGAAGGTCTTGAACCGCGATTGCTTTTGTCCGGCGATCCTCTGGTCTATGCCGCCGCCGCAGGTACGCTGCTAGATGCGACCGTACGTCTGGATCCAGGCGATTCCAGCATCATTCAAATTGTCAATAGCGCGGACAGCGCCGTATTGGCACAGGCAGCGCTGGCCGATACCTCAGAAGTCACCGTCAGTGGATCCACCCAGAATGACACATTCAAAATAGACAACAGTCTGTCAGCAAGCGATATGCTGTTAACTTTTAATGGTGGCGGGGGTGATGATTCCCTGACCTTGTCATCGAACAGTATGTTCGTTGTTTTTGACGCGGGTGATGGCAATGACACCCTGATTGGTTCTGTCCAGGACAATGACTGGAACGTTACCGCTGACAATACAGGCACCGTCGCCACAAATCTGTTGCCGCTGGAAGTACCCACAATTTCTTTTTTCGGCGTGGAAAATATATCAAGTACCAGTGCCGGTGATACGCTCAGTGCGGACTGGAGCAATCTGTTTTCTGACCTGGGAAGTATATCGGGTGTTCTCAGTGAGGACACGCCCGATGCCGATGGATCGGATGCCTGGAAGATTACCGCTGATAAATCGGTCACTCTGGGCAAGATCAGTTTCACTGGCATTGAGAATCTTACCGGCTCGGGGACGGAAACTCTGGATTATTCGACCTTTGCCGGTCCTGTTACCGTCAATCTGGATACCGCCAGCTTTACAGGTGGTTTTACGGCGGTCAGCGGTTTTGCCAACGTCACAGGCTCCGCTTTCGCCGATAATATTACAGGTGACAACTCTGACAATATTTTGTCCGGCGGTGGTGGCAATGACACTATCGCCGGTGGTGATGGCAACGACACTATCATTGGCGGTGATGGCAACGATATCCTGCTGGGCGGCAATGGTGATGATGAAATTTTCGGTAACGATGGTGATGACACCATCAATGCCGGTGCCGGTAATAATCAGGTATTTGGCGGTGCCGGCAATGACGCAGTCACCATCGGTGCTCTCAGTCGATTTACAGCTTTTGACGGTGGCGGAGGCAGTGACACATTAACGGGTAATTCCACCGCTGCCAATTGGCGTGTCACCGCTGTGAATGAAGGCACGGCCTCTATGGGCAGCGGCGCATCCGTGTCCACGGTTTCCTTTCTCGGAGTGGAGGACATAAGGGCAGGAGCCAGTGGCAGCGATTCACTGAGTGCGGATGGGACCAATGTCTGGGAAGTTATCGCCGCCAATAAAGTCTCCCTGTTTAATACCACTTTCAGCAATATCGAAGGTCTGGTCGGCAATGGCAACGATACACTGGATTATTCGGCCTTTGCCGGTCCCGTCACGGTTAATTTAGCTACGAATGCCGCCACCGGCTTTACCGCCGGCAATGTTATGCGTTTTCGTGACGTCAAGGGATCAAGTTTCGCCGATAACATTACCGGCAATACAGGAGACAATATTTTATTCGGCGGTGATGGCGATGACATTATCTCGGGTGGCGACGGTGATGACGTCATCAGGGGTGAAGGCGGGGCTGACACATTGAACGGCCAGGGTGGTGATGACTTTATCGCCGGTGGCACAGGGGTCAATACACTCGATGGTGGAGCCGGCAATGATACGCTGTCTGAAATTGAGGATCTGAATTTCACGCTTACTGATACGACACTGACGATGGGTTCAGACAGCAGTAGTCTGAGTAATTTTGAAGTTATTTCTCTTAAAGGTGGCAAAAGCAACAACATGCTGGACGCCTCTCTTTATACCCTTTCAGGGGTAACACTCGATGGTGCTGAAGGTGACGATAGCCTGATTGGTACTGCTAATGATGACGTGCTGACCGGTGGGCTAGGGGCGGATACGCTCATGGGTGGTGGTGGCAACGATACCGTGCTGGAGCTAAATGATTCCCGCTTCACTTTGACGAATACGCAACTGGATATGGGCGAGGGGACCAATGAGGTCCAGACGATCACGCTGTCCAATGCCACGTCGGGCACCTTCACACTGGAACTGGATGGAGAAACGACACTGCCACTTCGTTATAACGCCAGTGCTGAGGAGCTTGCACAGGCCTTGCGTGGCCTGGCCGGGATCGGTGAAGGTGATATTCGGGTAACCCAGGACATCACCAGGGAAGTGCAAAGGGTGACTCTGGCCAACGCAACAACGGGCACTTTTACTCTCACATTGGATGGAAAAACAACGTCTGCACTCGCCTATAACGCCAGTGATGAAGATGTGGCGCTGGCCTTGCTCAATTTGACCGGCGTAGGAGAGGGGGATATTCGGGTTGCGGATAACTCCAGTGAGGTGCAGACGATTACCCTGTCCGGTGCGACAACGGGTGACTTCACGCTGAAACTGAATGGAGAAACAACAACAGCCATAAGCTACTCGGCCGACGCCACCGAAGTGTTTCAGGCTCTAAGCGGTTTGGCTTCGATTGCCGAAGGTGATGTGGAAGTCTTCAGCGATACAGAAGGCACCTGGGTCATTACTTTTATTGGTAATCTGGCCAGACAAAATGTCAATTTGCTGCTTGAAGATACGAATACTACCGACGGCACCATCGCCGTCGTTGAGACAAGGGCGGGGACGACAGGCCGTTGGGATATCGAATTTCGCGATGATCTTGCCGGGATCAACATCACCGAGCTGATCGCCGTAGAAAGTACGAATGGCAGTATAGCCGTTGCGACGACAACGACGGGGGCGACAGGTCCCTGGGTGGTCAATTTTGTCGGCAACCTTGCCGGAAAAGATATCAGCGAATTTGTCGTTGCAGAAAATACCAATGGCACCATCGCAGTCGCAACGACCACGGCAGGGGTCGCCAATATCGATACGTTGAACAGTATTGAGCTGGCGGATCTTACGGGTGGTTTTTCCGCTAATAACATTGATGTCTCGGCCTTTGGCGGCACTGCGCTGATAAAAGGTCAGGGTGGTGATGATGTCATTGTCGGCACGGCATTGAGTGATACCCTTCTGGGGGGGCTGGGCAATGACACCATTTCCGGCGGTGGCGGTGCGGATGTTCTGGATGGTGGCCGGGGCTTTGATTTTCTGTTTGAAACAGGTGATTCCAATTTCATCCTGACGAATACAGCACTTAACACCAGTGGTGTTATCGATACACTCAACAGTTTTGAATCCGCAATATTAACGGGTGGCGCCAGTGCCAATACGATTGATGCCTCCGCCTTTACAGCTGTTTCCGAGAATGTTGAGCTGGAGTTGCTTAATGGGTGGCAGGGTGTCGGTTTTGTTGAGTTGAAAGCGGATGGCACGCCGGCGAATGATATTAAAATTTCTTCCCTTGCCAACGGCAACAGCGTCGAAGTTGATCTGTTTGGCAGCGAAACCATTCAACATGTCCTTGACCGGATCAACAATACTCAGATTGCTGTTTTTACCGCCGATAACGGCAGTATTCAGGTAGTCAACACAGGTGATACGGTTGATGCGGCCGATGGCAACAGATACCAGTACGTGGGCGCAACACCGGGTATAGCCAGGAATTTAATGAACGAAATTCAGACCATTACGTTCAGTGATGGAAAACCGGGCGATACCTTCACCCTGACTTTCGGGGCGCAAACGACAGCGGCTATTGCCTTTGATGCCGATACCGCAAGCGTGCAAAGCGCTCTGGAAGGTCTGTCTGCCATCGGCAGCGGCAACGTATCGGTAAGAGGTAATGCCGGTGCCTGGGTTGTTGAATTCGAAGGCAGCCTTGCCGGTCTGGATGTTTCGACGCTTGCCGCAGCAGCCACCGGGGGATCAGTAGCGATTGGTGTCAACGCGATTGAAGATTTCAGCAATACGGGGGAATGGACATCGCTTGGTAGCGCAACAAGTTTATTTGCCACGCTGAATGCGGCTAAAACGGCCATCGTCGTTCAGGAACTGAATTCCAGCGCCAATATCGTGATTCAAAGTATCAATGGCTCTACGGCGGCGGAGGATTTGGGCATCTCAGGTATTGGCGCCGCCGGCACCTTGACAGGAACCGCTTTGGGGGCTGCCGGTTTTGTAACGCTGGATGGTGCGGCGGGTGCAGATACACTTGTCGGCACGGATAACAAAGACCTGCTGACCGGCGGTCTGGGCAATGACAGCATCGATGGCGGATTGGGCAATGACAAGATCTTCGTGGTCAGAGATGACAATATTTCTTTTACGGCGGCAGGGCCGAATCTTGATATCAATATCGGGACGGAGACTGACAGTTTAACGTCTGTTGAACTGGCTGATATTTCAGGTGGCAACAGTGCCAACATCATCGATGCCAGTAACTTCACCGGAACAGTCACTCTTCGCACAGGCGGTGGTACCGGTCTGGACACACTCACCGGCAGCAGCGGCAATGACAGGTTTTTCGTCGATGTTTCCGCCCTGACGCCCGGCCAGAAAATTTCCATTGATGTTAACGGTGGTCTGGACAATGAAGTCATTATTCAGAAACCGGGCAGCAATGTCTCCAATGCTGATTTCAACTGGATTGATTTTGGTACCGGCCCTGTGGCAACGCAGACAGTTGCCGCTTTCAATCTGGTCTTGACAGAGAACATCACGGCAGCCGGGCAGAAGATCAGGCTGGTGGGTCATGACATCACGATAAATGGCTTTAACATCAGTACCAATGCGCCGGTGGCGGGTGCCATCACCATCAAGGGACAGAATATCACCATCGATGGAAACGCGCAGATTACCGCACAGTCCACGACAACTGTCGCAGATGCCGCCATTACTATCGAGAACTTCGAAAACATCAATGATTTAACCCGTGAAATTTTGCGTTTTGATGCCTATGCCGCCGGTGCATCATCTGGTGGAATATTAGGTGTGGCAGCAGGTGTGGGCGCCACGGTACTGCAAGGCGTCGGGCTGGTCGGCTCGGCTACTCTTGGTGTATTGGCGTCGATGTCCCCGGTCAGTGTCGCCATTTCGAACATTAATATTATCGACGCTGATATCATCGGCGGTGATATCACGCTTAAAGTGTCGGCCGACAATACCAAAATATTTGATGGCTCGGATTTCGGTAATTTCAAATACGGAGACCAGCTTGCATCGGCATTTGACGCAGTCATCGGCAGCATCACCGGCGCATTAACTGACCTGATACCACCGATACCGGTAGCAGTGGCCTATACCCATGCAGATCTCAACATCAATGTCGGCGAAGCGGTGACTGTCGTTGCTGATTCATTTACCGCGAGTGCGAAGGCGGTCAGCTCTGCGGCAGCCGCACCCAGTGGCGATGCGGAAGTACTCGGGATTGCCGTCTCCATCATCAATGCCAGTGCCAATGTCACTATTGCCGGTGATATTACAACCAATGTAGGTAATCTGGTCATTGAGTCTTCTCTGGAAAACAGTGTGTCGGCGGAGGCGGAGGCGGGTTCGGGTGCAAAGAGCGTCAGCATCAACGCAGCCGTCAGCGTCATTATTTCCAATTCGACCGTCCAGGTGACGGAGACGGCCAATTTGATCGCAGCTGGCAACGTCAATGTCACTGCAAGTACGACTGATGAAAATACCACCAGTGCAACATCGACAACAGAAGCAAGTGGCGCTGTTGGTCTGGCGCTGGCCATCTCCATTGAAAACGGCAATACCCTGGCCTATCTTGACGGTGATGTTGATGCGGCGGGCAATATCAATGTCATTGCCAATCACAGTAATGCTGATGATCATACTGTTCAGGCATCCGCCGGCATTGCCAAAGCCCCTTTGTCGCCCAAAACCGAGGACCCGCCGACGCCGGTCAAGGATGCAGGTGTGGAGATACTCAAATCCGCCATCATTAATCCATTGCTGGAGGGTATTGGCCTGTCAGCATTGCAAGGCCCGGCAGGAGGCGTCGTTGATTTAATTGCCGCCGGACCGCCGCAGAAAGAAGAACTGGCAGGAAAACGCAAAAAACCTCTGAAATTTGACCTTGGTGCGGCCTTTGCCCTTGCTGTCGAGACCAATAATGCAGAGGCAAGAATCGGCGATCCCGCCACGACCGAAATTACCGATATCGAGGCTGACGGAGATATCAAGGTGAGTGCCGAAGTAGTGGCCAGGCCCAGCATCACGGCGACATCCTTTGCGGATGCAGACAACACGGTAGGCAAAACCGCCGGTAGAACCGGCACAGGCAAAGTGGATTTCGGCGGGACTCCCGGCAAGTTCGGCGGGTCATTTGCGGTTCCAGTCGGTCTCTATAATAATTTTGCGACCGCCACTGTCGAGTCGACAACAGAACTGGATGCCAAAGGCGATATCACAGTTTCGGCGAATACCGAGAACAAAATTGATCCTAATTCCCTGTTTGGTATCAATTTGGTGGCACCTTTCCTCGCATCGAACCGCACAGCTGACTATACCTCCGGCCAGGGTGTGCAGACTGTTGATATTGATCAAACTGTTGATGTATCTGCGGGTCATATTGCGGGCGGTGATGTCGGCACCCGTTACAAGTATCTCGGTGATGGTGTCAATTCGTTCACCGGTGACCTGGAAACGGTGAACTTTGGTGATGGAAACACCTGGGAGAAACTGGGCAACCCGTCAATGCTGGTTGCCAATGAATTCATCGGTAACCTGCTGAGCTACGCGGATCAAAATCTGGGTTTGCAAAACAGCGTGAATGTCTGGACCCAGGCGACGGCCTCGGGACAAAAACTGTCTGTAGCCGGTGCTGTCAGCGTGCTTCTGTTGAAGCATGATGCACAGGCCCTGATTAAATCCGGTGCCCTGATCAATCAGGATGCCGTCTTCCAGGCGGCTTCCAGTTCTCAGGATGTCATTGTCGAGGCCACCAGTGTCAATCATCTTGTTAATTTTGTTGGCAATATTCAACTGCCGGGTATCTATCCCGACCAGGACAACCGGCTCAGCAACGAAGAGCAGGCGAAGAGACAGGCATCCCGAGACAGGTCATTGTCCCCCAATGCGGTATTCTCTCCTCCGAGTCTTGGGACAAAACCTGTCGCGGGAGGCAGTGCGGCCGGCATTGCTTTCAGCCTGAATATGATCGAGAGTAATGTTCTTGCCAGGATTGAGGATGGGGTTACTCTCCAGGCAGACAGTCTTGAAGTGGATGCCGCCAATGAAGAGTTACTGGTGTCGGTCGGTGGTTCAGGAGGGCAGGCGGGTAATGTTGGTTTCAATGGTGTGGTTCTGATTAACGCCATTAACGATACCAGTTATGCCATCATTGATAACGGTGCGACGCTGGATATCGGCAGCGCTGCCGTCGGTGATGCTGATTCGACAGCTTCAATTTTTGTTAATGCCACAGATGTGTCAAATGTTGTGACTTTGGCGGGCAGTCTTTCCATGTCCGAGAGCAAGGGCATTGCAGCTTCAGTTGGAGTGACTACGCTGGATCGGGATACGCAAGCAGTGATCGGCAATCTGTTCAGTGACACTTCAGCTGACGCGCCGGGGACGATCACCAGTGCCGGGGATATAGATGTATCAGCCATTAATGATGGGTTCATAGGCACGTTCGCGATTGCCGGCTCGAAGACGGGTCCTGCCCCGCCAGATCCCAACGCCCCGCCGCCCAACCCACCACCACCTGCCAATACGGGCAAGTCCGGCTTTGGTTTTTCGGGCTCCGTTGCGGTCAATATCGTCAGCGAGGATGTGCAGGCTTATTTAAATGAAGTGGGCAACGTTACCGCTGGCAGACTCAGCATTCAGGCACAATCGGATACCGATATTGCTTCATTTGCCGGTGGTGTTTCGCTGGCATTGAATACGGGTGCCGGTACCAACATTGGTATTGCCGGCGCCGTCGGCGTCAATATTATGAACGGTGACATGGGCGCGGGTATAGACGGTGCGAATACTCTCACCGTCTCCAGTATAGACATAGACGCCATACGTAATAATACCATTGTCAGTATCACTGCAGGATTAGGGGGTGCCTCGGGCGTAAAAGGGATTGGCATCGGCGGCTCCGTCTCCATCAATACCCTTTCAAGCGACAGCAGGGCGTTTTTCAACAATACAGCGAGCGCCACAGTGAATGGCAGTGTTTCTGTTAATGCGGCGGACAACAGCCAGTTGATTATTATCGGTGGTGCAGGTGGCTTTGGCGGCAAGGCAGGCGTGGGTGTGGGTGTCGCCTACAGCTCGATTGATAATGATATATCCAGCAGGATTGATTCTGTTGCCAGTATCACGCATACAGGTAATCTGGATGTGACTGCAACAACGGGAGGCGTGATTGTCGCTGTAACCGGTTCGGTGGGTGTGGCAACGGGCGCCACGACCGGATTCGGTCTGACGGGCACCTTATCTATAAACCTGTTAAGCATGGATGTGGATGCCTCGATTCTAAATACCACGAGCACTCCGGGATCAACGGGTAATATTTCGGTGATTGCCAGCGATACATCTTCCATCTTCAGTTTTGCCGGTGGTTTTGCTGCAGGCAAGACGGTTGGACTGGGTGCGGCCCTGGCGATTAATGATGTAAGCAATACAATATTTGCGCGAGTCGAGGGTTCTACACTGAGGAGTAACGGCAACTTTACCGTCAAGGCAGAAGAAAAAGCCGTGCTCACCACTATATCAGTGGGTGGTGCAGGCTCGGGAAAATTTGCGGCGGGTGTTGGTGTTGCCGTCAATTTAATTAACAATAAAGTAGGCGCGTATGTCACGCGAAACACTTTCAATTCCGATGAAACTGAAGTTGACCTGGGAACAGGCGATACCGTATTTGTTTCCATTGGTCACAGTGCCGGAGGTGTGGCGGGTGAAAGTTATCGCTATATCGGAAGCACCGCTCTGCAAAAGGTTGATTTAAACGCAGAGAATTTCGCCAATACAGCGAACTGGCTGAGTCTCGGTGTGGACAGCAGTGACATCCTTGTTGATGGTGCCGTCACTGTCGAAGCAAAGGATATGATTACTGTAGTGAGTATTGCCGGCGGACTGGCCGGTTCCACCGGGCCTGCCGCAATCGGCGCCAGCGTCGGTGTCAACCTCATCGCCAATACCACTGTCGCCGAAGTGGATAATTCCAAGGTTGAGTCAACAACGGCGACTATAGATGTGACTGCCTCAGCAGACAGTTCTCTTATTGCGGTTGCGATTGGTGGTGCCGGCGGCAAGACCCTGGCTATCGGCGGTTCGGTATCTGTCAATGAAGTCAAAAATACAGTTGAAGCGAAAGTCACGAATGGTTCCGATCTGGATGCTGTTGGCGACATCAATATACAGTCAGCCGACAGCACCAGCATGATTGTTGTATCGGGTGGTCTGGCCGGGGCAGGCAAGGTGGCCATTGGCGCCTCTGTCGGTACGGTGCAGATCGATAATCAGATCAGGGCTATTGTTGATGGCGCATCCATTACCTCATCAGCAGGTTCAATTAATGTTACCGCCGGTTTTACGCCCTCGGGCAACGATCAGGACTTGTCGGCAGCGGGACTGGGCCCGGCGAATCTACCGGATGAAGTCGATCCTTCTGCACAGATCATTAACATTACCGTCGCCGGTGGAGGCGCGGGTACTTTTGCTGCCGGTGCGGCCATTTCCCTGAACTGGTTGAAAAACACTGTTGAAGCATCGATCACCGACTCAACGGTGCTGGCTGATATTAATGTGAATGTCGCCGCCAGAGACGATGCTGATCTGATTGGTGTCGCTGTTGGTGCGACAGGTGCGGGTACGGCGGCAGTGGGCGCGGCGGTATCGTTCAACTATATTGGCGGTGATCCCGGCGATCCTTCCCGTACCGATACACCGGCTGATGATACGTCCGCCAATTCCGGTGTCGTCAGGGCATTTATCGATAATTCCGATGTCGATGCGACAACGGGTGAGATTAATGTGCTGGCAGCCTCTGATGCAAAAATCATTAACGTCACCGTCGGCGGTGCCGGTGCCGGTACAGTGGCTGTTGCAGGCTCCATCTCCATTAACTTCATCAAGATGGAAGTGGATGCCGCCATTCTCAATGGCGCAGTTGTGAATGCAGGCACGAGCGTGAATGTCGGCAGTAGTGCCAGGCCCAGCATGATAATCGTTGCCGGCGCAGGTTCCGGTGCCGGTACGGTCGCCGTTGGGCTGGCCGCTGCCACCAATGATATGCGCTCCAATGTCAAGGCGCGCATTGAAGGAAGCGGAACCACGGTGACGGCTTTAAACAATGATATCAATGTCACCGCCCAGGTGTTGGCGCCTGCTGCACAGGCCAGTGTTGCCCTGGGTGCGGATATGACCACGGTGAATGCCGACAAGGCCACCTACTCTTCCGTCGAAGGCGATGTCTTTATCAACACCAATGATACGGTCTATGTATCCGAAGGTCATAACGATACCGGAGCGGGTACAGAGGGTAACCGATATAAATTCCTCGGAACCGATCAGGCACTGGATTTAAGAACTGAAAATTTCAGTAATACCGGCAGGTGGCAGGATCTCGGTGTGGATCAGGTTGGTAACACAGACAAGCCCATTATTGTCGATGCACAGATCTGGTCTTTCGCCGTGGCAGGCGGAGGTGCGGGTACTGTTGCGGTCAATGGTTCACTGGCCCTGAACTGGATCCGTAATGATATTGATGCCCATATTTCAAATGGAGCCGCCGCCACAGCCAACAACGGCACAGTAAGACTGCTGGCAGAGGATAAGGCTTCCATGAGTGTGCTGGCCGGCAGTGGTGGTGGTGCAGGGGTAGTGGCCGTCGGTGTGGGTGTGGCTTATAACTATATCGGTGGTAACCCCGATGACCCGGGCAGCAGTGACGTCAATACCGTGCAGGCCTATGTGGATAACGCCACCATCAATGCCAATGCCCTGGACATTGAGGCCAAATCCGATGCGGACATTAATGCCCTTGTCGTTGCCGTGAGTGGTTCCGGTACCGTTGCTGCCAATGGTTCCATTTCCCTGAACTGGATACGTAAAGACATCAAGGCGCACATTTCCGGCGGTGCTAACGTTACCACGACGCAGAATGTCAATCTTCTCGCCTGGGATATTTCGGATATCCGTTCCATCTCCGGTCAGATCAGTGGTTCCGGTACGGTGGCCGTTGGCGGTGCTGTTTCTTATAACGAGATTGCCAATAAGATCAGTGCATACATAGATGGCAGCACGACGACCGTCAGCAGTTTATCCGGGACTATCACCATCACAGCATTATCTGAATCGGAAATCTTTAATATTTCGGCAGGTGTGGCCGGCTCCGGTGTTGCCTCGGTGGCCGGATCTGTTTCGGTTAACCTGATTGCCAATGATATTGTTTCCAGTATAAGCGGTTCCACAGTCACTGCAGAAGACAATCTATATCTGCTGGCGGATTCTTTTGACAAGATCACGGCCATTGTCGGCACAATTTCCGGGGCAGGCGCTGTGGGTGTCGGCGGTGCTGTTGTGGTCAACGAATTAAGCAACACGACAAAGGCTTTTATCGCTGATGATGCCACTGTCGTCGCCAGGGGTAATGGTGGTGCAATCACCATCAAGGACTGGATAGACAATGCCGAGGGTACGGAAACGACCGAGTCGATGAAGGGTGTCGCGGTTGTTGCCAGTGCCGAGGATAGAATTTTTGTCGTGGCGGCAGCCGGTGGTATTGCCGGTACAGTCGGCATTGGCGCCAATGTTTCCGTCAATCGCGTATCAGCGACCACCGAGGCCTATATCCGGGATTCACGAGTGAACAGCAGCGCCAATCGTGGCAAGGCCGTCAAAGTGAAGGCCAACAGCAATACCGATATCGTCAGTACCGGCGGCTCTCTGGGTGTCGGTCTGGCTGCTGCCGGTGTTGGTGCGGCGGTAGATACGAATTTCATCGACAATACCACCAGTGCCTATATTTCAGATGATGCTGATCTGGACAAGGTTTATGCCGGGGAAGACGTGGAAGTGTCCGCGTTCTCTCGTGAAAATGTTCTCACTGTCGAGATTGGTATTGGTGTCGGTCTGTATGCCGGTGTTGCCGGTGCCGCCTCGGCGGTGAAAACACAATCCACGACGGAAGCCTATATAAAGAATGCAGATGTAGAAGCGACAGGCAGCGTCATTGTTGATGCTGATTCCCTGGTGAAAATGCAGTTTATAGATGGCGCTGTCGGTGGCGGTGCTGTCGGTGCCGGTGGCTCTGTTGCCGTCAGTATTTTCAATGATACTACCCGGGCCTATATAGCGGGTTCCAGAGTCACCACGACGAACGGCGATATTAATGTCAACGCGGATTCAACAGAAGATGTGTTTGTCACTGTCGCCACGGGTTCAGCGGGTGTTGTCGCCCTGGCCGGTGCCGTCAATGTAGTCAGTTCTGATTACACTACACAAGCGTGGATAGGGGCGGATGGTGCAACAAATTCCCTGATAAATTCGGGCAATGACGTTGTTGTCAGTGCCAATAACACCACCCGTGTCAACCAGGGTGGATTCACTGCAACCGGCAGTGTTTCCGTCGGTGCCATTGGTGCCGGAGCCTCGGTGGATGTCATTACTGTGAAAAACAGTGTTGATGCCAATATAGCTGATAACACGATAGTGAATGCCGATAGAAGTATAAAGGTCAATGCGACCACGGACCGCGACATCAAGTCTACGGTCATTGCCTTTGCCGGTGGCGCCTTCGGTGGAGTGAGTGGTGGTGTTTCCGTAATAAGCATTGGCACAGGCATGGACCAGGAAGGTAACGATGGAGCCAGTCCTTCACAGGGGGCAATCGATAGTGCCTTCAAGAGTTCTGTTGATGGTCTGAATTCCGATCCGGATGATCCTCTCGCCGGCCGTGCACAAGCTGCTGGAGATGCCAGCACAGTGACAACCACTCTCAGCACCGACAGCAGTACCAGTTCCAGCAGAGCATGGATTGGCAATAACGCAACGATTACTGCCGGTATCAGTGATGCCACTGGCGATATTGAAGTGATTGCCACAGATGTTCTGGATGTCAATATTGATACCGGCGGCGGTGCGGCAGGTGCGACAGTGGCCGTGGGTGGTGCCGTTGCCATACTGACCGTCAGCGGACAGACTGATGCTTTTGTCGGCAGTAATACGACACTGTCCGCTGCTGACGATATCACCATCAAGGCCCGTTATGATGCCAATGACTTAAGTGTTAAAGCCTATGGGGGTGCCGTTGGTTCCGTCGGTCTCGGTGCTCAGGTGGCCATTATTAATGATACTGCCAGCCAGAATGCCTACATCCTTCATAGCAGCAGTGATGTGAATGGCACGAGGATCATCAAGGCGGATGATGTGAATATTGTGGCGGAGGCCGAGCGGGACCTGTCGATCATCACCGTTAATGTCACTGGTGGCCTGGTCGCTGCCGGTGCGGCTATCGGCAGAGCCACAGTGGGCGGCAGCACTGACGCCTTTCTCGGTCATTATACCCAGATTGGCCAGACGGCAAGTACGGTGAATGATGTCTATATTACCGCCGAATCCAATGTTGTTCTCAGCGTTGACAATACCGCCGTGGCTGCCGGTATCGGTGGCGGCGCCGGTAATGATGCGACGGTTGACATTAACCCCCTGGTTCGCGCCTTTATCGATAATGGCGGCGATATAAAAGTTGCCGGTGCGGTCAGTGTTAACGCAGAATTTATCCCGGATATAGATACCAACACCAATGGTGTTTCCGCAGGTGGACTTGCTGTTGGCGTTTCCATCACAAATGTAACGATATCACCCGTGCTGATTGCGGCAGTGGGTGATCCCGATGACGACACGTTGGGTAACGTCGTTATTGAAGCCAACAGCCTGTCAATCATTGCAGAGACGGGGTTGCCCGTCGGCGGATACAGTGCGCAGGCGGACTCCAATGGTTCCAGCGGTGCCCTTATCGGGGTCGATGCCACCATCAGCACAATCTCCAATAACAGTAAGCTGAATGCCTATATTGCCGGTAATTCCACGGTCATTGCCGATAATGCGGTGTTGATAAACGCCAGTAATTAAACGAAGCAGAGGGCTGATTCCGGAAGTGTAGCCGGTGGTGTCATCGCCGTGGGTGTAGCGACGGCCACGGTAAATTCCAATACCATGACAGCCGCTTATCTGGGTAGCGGTGTGGATGTGAGTGCCGGCAGTTTGAGCATCACTGCTGTCAGCACAGACGATAATTTTGCCCGGGTGAATGCAACAGGTGGTGGCGTAGCTGCCGGCGCCGGCGCCAGTGCCGACACCAATAATACCAGCAGTACCACTGCGCTGATCTTCGCCGGTTCCAGTGGCAGAGATTATAATATTGCAGGAAATGTCAATATCGGCGCCAGTCACACCGCTGTTTTCAACAGTCGCATTACGACGGCTGCCGGTGGTGTTTTATCCGGCAGTGGTGCAGAGGTTGATCATAAAGTGACGTCAAATGTGACTGCCGGGGTAGGAAATAATGTGCTGATCAATGCCGGTGGTATTAACATTAACGCGAATAATTTTGCTGAAAAACCGGACCTTGGCGTTGACAATATCAAAGGCACGACTGGCGGCGCGGTGAGCGGTGCCGGTGCCGGAAGTTTTACCGTTCTGAATTTCAACACACAGATTTTGATTGGTGACAATGCCTCATTGAATGTTGTTGGTGATCCCAATGCGGCAGGGAATTTTGTCCTTTCCACCAACAATGATTACGATATTTTCGATAAAGTGACCTTAACATCCGGCGGTGCACTGGCGGGTGCCGGGGTAGAATCAAAAATAACCACGCCAACCAATATTTCCAAAGTTGATATTGGCAATGCTGATTTGATCACTGTCGGGAGTATCGATATTTCCGCCAGAGGAACCGGAGAATTTACCACCAAGGTCAATGTGGATACCTATGGTATCGGTACGGTCGGTGTGGCCAATTCTATAATTAATATTACACCGGACAATGATGTTGTTGTCGGTACAGGTGCGAGACTCGCCGCCGAAGGCAATATTAATCTCTCGGTCGGCACAGACAGTAACTTCAATCGTGACAACTATACCCTCGACGCCCGGGTCGACAGTTTCGCCGGCAGTCTGATTCCTATTCAGGATCTGGATGCGACGGCAACAGTGTTTCAGAATAATAATATTCTTATTGAAGCCAGTTCCCTGCTTGAATCCGCAGGTGATATAAAGCTTCATGCCGAAGAACGTGGGTTTGCCAATGTATCTGCCAAGGCCAAGGGGGTTAGCTGGATCAGCGCCTTAGGTGATTTATTTGGTGGCAGTGGTTCAGAACAGTTTGACGGTACATCAGATGATGGTTCCGATGGACGCGTTCAGGTGGAAGGTACGGTACGCACAGGAATCAAGCGACATCGGGGCCTGATACTGGGGAGTGTGTTGCCAGGTGGTGAAGCGACGGGCTGGAATCAGGCAGACGGCACCATTACCAGTTTCACTACACCTGCCGGCAAGGAAGCAATTTCGTTTACGACCAGCACACAGGCATTACAGTCTGATTTAATCCTTGAATATAACAGACTGGTTGATCAACTGGCGGTTCATCAGCGTACCGGCAATCAAACCCTGATTAATTTCTACAGTAGCGAGATTGCTCGTATTGCGGCATAACTCGTTGCTCAGGGACTGGCCGAACAACAGAATACCAACGCTGACGGCAGCTCCGGTGATCTGGTAATTCTGCCGGTCACAAAATATGTCATGGTGGTTGATATTGCGCCGACAATAGCCAAGGCGGGTGTGATCGATATTCGCGGTGATATGTTAACGGGCACAGGTGTACTGGATGCACCGGGCGATGCAACAGTCACCATCATCAACAACACCCCTGCCCATCTGAATCTACAGGGCATTTCGATTCCATTTACTGTCGGTGGTACATTTTTTGGTGGCGTCGAGGTGGCAAATAATGCCGCCATCAATACCATCAATGGTAGCAGTGGGGCGAATTTCACCACTGTGACGGATGCGGGTGCCAGCAGCACAAATCCACCGAGCATTCGTGTTGAAACCACCTTTGATTCAGTGACACAAAACTTCCTGTCAAGTGGAACTGTCGATTATGCACCGCCAAGGATCACTGTTTCGGGAGAAATTGAGAACCTGAACGGCGATCTGAGTCTGATTAATAACGCTGATGCCAATGGCAGTATTTTTATCAATGCCGAGGTTCGGGCAAAAAATCAGACTGTTATTGCCGGCGGGTTTCTGGTTATCGATGATGTGTCAGTCCATCACGTTAAAGGCGATCCCTTGTCGACCTGGACGCCAAATGCCACAGCCATTACCCAGAATCGTGCAGCCTTTGCTGCGGGTATTCTGGCAACTATACCCACAACACCGGGGCTGAAAGCGGATCAGATCATTATTGACGCCGAGTATCTGAATATTAACGGCATTATTCAAAGTGGTGAGGCCGACTACATACTCAATATCGGTGCGGCCACCGCAACCGAAATCGCCAATATCAGCAGCAAGGTGACCGGTAAGGTGAAGTTAAATACCGCATCCAACTCGCAATTCAAAGTCTTTTTTGACACATCAGTTGCCGGTGGCCGTATAGAGATCCTGGATCTACGTGTCAGCGGTGGTCGGGTTGAAATCAATGCCAATGTGATGAATACCGGTAACGGCGAAATCAGGGCGCTGGGTGGTTATGGCAATATCACTATTAACAATACAACCGGCTACGACCTGGTCATTCATGAAATAGACGCATCAAACAGAGGTGCGGGCGTGGTTTTGATTAATGACAAGGCCAAAGGCAGCAGCACCAATCCGTTTACGACTTTGTATGAACGCAATGACAGTACCGGTGGATTAACAAAAATCACACAGGGGCCTGACCCTGCCAACTTCACTACTTCCAGTGCGAAAGACGCGATCTATAATCCGGCCGATGGCTGGCGTTACGCCTGGCAGGGCGGGAATGAAACTTCTACCGTTCGTTCCAGGACGACCAGTACCAGTTCATGGTTGGGGATTATTAATCTGGGCTCCAATGCGGATATCCTTGCCGGGGTGCCGCCGGTCAATCTGACTGTACCGGCGCCCATCGATAATGGTACATACTTCTTTCTGGATGCGGGTATTACCGATAACTATACTTATTCCCACGTCACCAAGAATCTGGCGACGGAAACCTTCACCAAAAACTGGACCACCAGTACCTGGTATGGCAAAAAGACCTATTTCAAAAAGGTCACTGAAGAATCGAGAGACTATCAGCTTTACACCCATACCATTGATGCAGACAGGCCCATTGATGTGAGATTCATCGGCAATGAAACGGGCACGGTAACCATTAATTCCACCGTCTCCGGCAAGACGATTTATATTGTTGATTCCATCAAGAACCAGTCCGGTACCACCACGATTACTTCCGCCGGTCAGATAAAACAACTCAATGACAGCGCATCGGTCAGCGGTACCAACATTATTCTGACAGCGGCAACGGGTATCGGCGATTCACTGTTGGCGATTAACACGGATGTCACCGATACAGCCACTGCAAGTCTTAAAGCAATAACGGGCAGTGGCGCCGTCAACCTGAATGAAATCATCGGTGATGTCCTGGTGGATCAGATTGTCTCCCAGCAATCCGGAGATGTGACTGTCAGTGCACAATCAGGAATACAGAAAGCTGCAGGCAAGGAAGGTTTAATACAGGGTGGCGTTATCAATTTGACAGCTGAACTGGGCGGTGTCGGCAGCAGCAGTACGAACACTATCGTGCTTGACTCGGGCAACCAGCTAAAAGATACGGTGACTGTTGATGCCAAAGGTGGTGTTTTTATCGAAGAAAAGACCGGGGATCTGAGACTCAAAAGTGTTAAAGCCGATACGGGTGATGTCTATATCAAGATCAACAATGGTGATCTGATTGACGGCAATAACACAGCCTCCAGGGATGAACGTACTTTTAATGAACTCAAAGCCGGTATCTGGGCCGATCTCGGATTAACCGCCGGCACCGGTGCGGGTGACAAGGTTGCAGAGACAAAAGCCTCTTTTGCCGGCACCAAAGAATCTGAATACAGGAGTTACTGGAAAACCAGGGCGGCTCTTAACGATGATGTCGTGACCGGCATCAGTGATAACCAGACCTATTTTGTCACCGTCGTTGACGGTAATCGTATCCAGTTGGCAGCATCTGCAGGCAATGCAAACGCGAGCGATCCCATTATCCTTGATTTGACAGCATCGACAACGACGGGTGCGGAACATCGAATTGTTCTGGGCGACGGGACGGTAATCACTTTTGATTCTAACAGTGGTGTGGACAGCGCCACGGATACCATCACGCTGGATTTGGCCCATGGCCTGTCCACAGGAGATACAGTCACTTATCGATTGTCGCCGGACTATGATGTCGGTGATACGATCACCTTGACTGTAGAAGAAGAAAGCTATTATCGAAATCTGTTCACCAACGATCCGGAAGTGAGCGATGTCGATGCAGCGATTCAAGCCCTGGAGGACGACCTGACAGCGCAGTATCAGTCTCTGCACAGTGATTACGGCAGTGTTGGCGATACCTTTAATGATGCTTATACATACACGCTGACAACGGCGGAAGATGAGGCATTGACAGCCAGCATCAAGGTTTGGACAGAAGAAGAGTTACTCAATCTGCTGAGTGCAGGTATTCTTAATCCCGTAACCGATACGCAGGTGGATATAGAGGAAGCGAATATTACGGCTGCCAACGTGACCATCATCGCAGCGGGCGGTGTGGGTAATGCCGACGGTCAGACCCTTATCGATGTCAGCAACAGTTCTGATCCGGGCTTCAGCCTGACTGACGAACAAAGAGTGACGCTTTCCGCAGCGGAACGTACAGACATTTCTTACCTGTCGACCGATCTGGCCTCAGCCCGGGTCAGTTTCCTGGATAACGGCGCTTCAGCAGATACCATTACCCGCACTGATGGCGGCAGTTGGCTCACTGACGGGTTTACAAGTGGCATGACGGTGCAGGTATTTGGTAATTCTGCGAATATCAGTGTGGGAGGCGGTTTCTATACCATTGCCGCGGTCACCGGTAACATTATTACTTTGGATATCGGTGACAGTTTACAAACGGAATTGGGTCGCGATATCCAGATAGCAGGTGTTGTGCTGGATCCGAATAATCCGGGTGCCGGCGTTACCATCAAATCCATACTGGTGGATCAAAAGGATGACATCGACGTCGAGGCGACAGCCAATATCAGTGTCACAGCCGGAAATACAGCGTTTATCGGTTCGGAGTCGGATATTCAACTGGCAGGTATTGATGCCGGTAATGCCATTCGTATCAAGGGTGGCAAGCACATTATCAGCGCCCCGGGTTCATCGGTGGATATTCGCGGCGGCGATCTGATCATTGAGGCCGCTGATGGTGCGATAGGAACTGCTGCGGAGAATATCAACCTGAATCTGGATGTGGGTGCAACTGTCACAGCACGGGCGAGCGAGGAAATCTACCTTACGGAAACCAGCGGGGATCTGAATGTAGCTACTCTGTTCTCCCAGACAGCGAG
The DNA here is from genome assembly GCA_024278135.1 of Gammaproteobacteria bacterium. Classification (GTDB taxonomy): domain Bacteria; phylum Pseudomonadota; class Gammaproteobacteria; order Eutrophobiales; family Eutrophobiaceae; genus WLWS01. The sequence goes on along the minus strand of JAJRTU010000142.1, from coordinate 1,239 downwards.
CGTCAACCTGAAGACCTTAAGCGGTTCCATAGTTGACGGTCTGGATCACGGTTTCGAAAAGATCCGGGCTAACGATATCGTTCTCACTGCCATTGGCGGCGGCATTGGCGAGAATGGTGATTATCTGGAAACCAACCTGAATTCCACATTAGCAACACTTACGGCAACAGCTGATAACGATATTTTTATCGATGAAACTTTCGGTAATTTAAATCTTAACAAGATTGTTTCAAATAATGGAAATGTTGATCTCAGGGCGCATCAATCCATCATTGATGCATCCGATGATCTGAATACGGATGTATCCGGTAACAGTATCAGTCTGACATCAGAACTCGGCGCCATAGGAGCCAATGGGAATGACCTTGATATCAACAGCAGGAATAAGAACTTAAGCACCGGCGTATTGACAGTATCCAGTTTTCTGAATGCCTACATAATTGAAACAAGCGGCGATCTGAAAATCAACACCATCAGCACCGGAGCAAATTCCACAGCCTTTATCTTTGCGCCGGCCCGCATACTCAACGGCAATACTACCGGCGGCTTCAATGTGGCAGCGGGTAAAACACGATTGTTTGCCGGCGGGGATATCGGTGAGCAGAGCAATCGATTGTTGACCCAGGTCGGCTCAATGGAAGGCAGATCAACAGGAGGCAGTGTCTGGATAACCAATGTCGGCGAGCTGGTCATTGGCGGGGTCTCCGGAGAAGAGGGATTCACCTCGCTGGGGTCTGTCAATTTAACCGCCATGAGTCCGATTATCGTTGAGGAAGATATTATTGTCAGCCGTGAAGGTGATAATATCACGCTCACCGCCACAGACAGCGCGACAGATGGCGTGGATAATTTGGTTGTCAGGGCCGGTGTCCTTATCCAGGCACAAAGAGGCAGTATATTCATGCAAGGTGGTGACATTATTTCTGTGGAATCCGGCGCAGTCATCGATGCAAGGGATGAGGTTCATTTGCTTGCTGATTTCGGCAATGCAGATGCCGGTGGCAGCTCGACAGTCATCTCCGGGACCATCACTGCCGATACAGTTAAATTTGTCGGTAATGCGGACGACGACGAAGTCATTATTGATGGCAGTGTGACGGCGACCACATTGATCGATTTTACCGGTGGTGCTGCCGCGGATACTTATCTTTTAACAGGGAATATCAATGGTGCCACAATTGCCGTCAGGGCCAATGAAGATAACGATACGATAACTGTTAATGCAGAGGCGCTCACGGG
>JAJRTU010000141.1 GCA_024278135.1 Gammaproteobacteria bacterium | reverse complement strand
GATCATGCAATATCGATAGGAACAGTGGCCGCTGTGTCCCGTTATTGTCACTGTATCAATAAGCCCTTATGTGTCCTCTGGATTGATGCACACGCGGATTTCAATACATTTGAAACCTCTCCAAGCGGCAATTTAAATGGTATGCCTGTTGCCGTGATTGCCGGATTTGGCAGCACTGAGCTATTGAAAATCGGGCACGGCGAGCCCATGGTGGATACGCATAATATTTATCAACTGGGCGTGCGCTCCATCGATCCTGCCGAGTTGGGGCTGGTCACTGAAAGCGGTATTCAGGTTTTTGATATGCGTATTATCGACGAATACGGGATGCGCCACATAATGAAGCACATCCTGACAGAGGTGGAAAGAAAGCAGGCACACCTGCATGTGAGTTTTGATATTGACAGCCTGGATCCTGTACTGGCGCCAGGTACGGGAGTAAAAAGCCCGGGTGGCCTGAATTATCGGGAAGCACAACTGTGCATGGAAATGATCCATGACTCCGGTTTGATGCAATCGATTGATCTGGTCGAATTGAACCCTTTGCTGGACAAATCCGATGCAACTTGTCGCCTTGCCGTCAAAATTGCCGAAAGTGTATTTGGCAAACAGATCCTTCCTGCTTCCAGTCGTCCGGTTTTGGAGAACTAAGCTATGAACATTCAAACAGCGATCATTGAGTTAAGCAATCATTACGGCGCGCATAATTATTCGCCGCTGAATGTGGTGCTGAAAAAAGGGGAGGGTATCTGGTTATGGGATATGGATGGCAATAAGTATGTCGATTGTCTGAGTGCTTATTCAGCAGTAAACCAGGGTCACTGTCATCCGCGTATCATCGGTGCATTGTGTGAACAGGCTCAAGAGCTGACCCTTACCTCACGCGCTTTCCATAATGAAAAAATGGGCCTGTTTCTACAGACACTCTGTCAGATGGCGGAGATGGAGATGGCTTTACCGATGAATACCGGTGCCGAAGCCGTGGAAACGGCGATCAAGACCATCCGTTTATGGGCGCATAAGGTGAAAGGTATTGCCCGGGATCAGGCCGAGATTATTGTTTGTCGTGATAATTTTCACGGGCGTACGATCAGTACCGTCAGCATGTCATCCGAGCAGGCTTATCGTGATGGCTTTGGACCTTTTACCCCGGGATTTAAAATTGTCGAATTCGCCAGTATTGAGGCGCTGGCTGATGCTGTGAATGAGAGGACAGCGGCCATCCTGATTGAGCCGATTCAGGGTGAAGCCGGTATCCGGATACCGCCGGATGCTTACCTGGCAGGCGTGCAACAACTCTGTGCTGAACATGAACTGCTGTTCGCCCTGGATGAAATTCAGACAGGTTTTGGCAGAACCGGCAAACTTTTCTGTTATCAGCATGAAGCCGGAGTGAAACCCGACATTCTCATTGTCGGCAAGGCACTCAGTGGTGGTGTTTATCCGATCTCCGCTGTGCTGTCTTCACGGGAGATACTGGGTCTGTTCACACCGGGACAGCATGGCAGTACCTTTGGCGGCAATCCCCTGGCTGCCGCTGTGGGTATTGCGGCGCTGGATGTGCTGATTGATGAAGATCTCAGTGCCCGTTCGGCAGAATTGGGTTCGTATTTACTGGCGCAGTTAAACCGGGACTGGGGTTTTCGCGACCTGATTGAAATTAGAGGTAGAGGACTTTTTATCGGTATCGAACTGAGTGTCCCCGTCAGACCGCATTGTGAGCGTCTGCTGCAGGAGGGCGTTCTTTGCAAGGAAACCCACGACAATGTGCTGCGTATCGCACCACCGCTGGTCATTAATAAAAAGGAAGTGGATTTTCTGCTCGAAAAGTTGATTCCGGTACTGGAGCCGTTGCCGGCACAAGCCAATGTGCGAATGGCGGTGTAAACGCCGGAAGCTTCAACGCTCTGCCGGCGTTGGTGAAGCGCCAGGCTGAAATCATTTCCAGCTTGTGTCGGCAGGCTGGCACAGTTGCTGTTCTGTTCGAACAAACAGGCTGGCGACCTCAGGCACTTGTCACTCGCGTTGTTTCATCAAGTCGTTATACTTGTCAGCTGGAATTCGGGAGATATCAATGTTGTTACTAATACTTGGTCTGCTGATGTGGAGTGTTGTACATTTTATTCCAGCCGTCGCGATATCCGGCAGGGAACAATTGATCAGGCGTTGGGGTGAAATTCCGTACAAGATGGTGATTGCGGTCCTGCTGCTGAGCTCAGTGCTGATGATGGTGCTGGGTTGGCGCGCAATACACCCTGTGCCTGTCTATGCTCCGCCGGCATGGGGTGCTCTGGCGACCGCCCTGCTGATGCCGGTAACATTTGTCCTGTTTGCTGCGGCGCAATTCAAAAGTAATATCAAACGCCTTGTCAGACATCCACAATTGAGTGCTCTGGTGGTCTGGAGCATCGCCCACCTTCTCTCAAATGGTGATATGCGATCCCTGTTGCTGTTTTCGGCGCTGGGTATGTGGGCCCTGGCCGAAATGCTTCTGATTAACAGGCGGGATGGCACATGGGTAAAGCCTGAACCCGTCTCTTTCAAGTTTGAGCTGTTGACGCTGATAACGGGCCTTGTTGGTTTTATCGTATTTATATTTGCGCATTCCTATCTTTTCGGGGTATCACCACTGGCTTTCTGAATAAAAGGGCCTGAACGGCGATCATAAGCCGGCACATTGACAGGAACAGTACGCCGATATGCCGTGAATACATCGATGTGCGCCTGGATGCGGCATAGGGTTCGCTTGTTTGTCAATGTACGGGAAATCGGAACTTCCATGCAGTTTCGTCAGGATCCGGATTTTCAGGGGGAGGGGATGAATCCGCCCGGACAGCCCTGTGTCCGGCCGTGTTCAGGTTCAGGAATTTTCTTCTTTCGCCTGGGGGATTTCCATGATTCTGACTTTCTTTACAGCGTTATCCACTGCCTGGGTAATGGTCAGCGTAAGGTTTCCCAAACGCAGGCTGGTGCCAGGCTCCGGGATGCTTTGCAATTGTTCGAGTATCAGGCCGTTCAGGGTTTTCGGGCCTTCAACCGGCAGCTTCCATTCCAGTTGGCGGTTGATATCGCGCAAGGTGGCCGAGCCGTTGATGATGTAACTGCCGTCATCCTGTGCGTGAATGTCCTGAGTGAAGGTCTGTAGATCGGTGGTAAATTCACCCACTATTTCTTCCAGAATATCCTCAAGTGTTACCAGGCCCTGTATGTCGCCATATTCATCCACGACTAAAGCGATACGCCGTTTTTGTCTTTGAAAATTGACAAGTTGCGTGTGTAGTGGCGTCCCTAACGGCGCGAAATAGGGTTCAACGGTGGCACTTTCCAGTTCTGTCATACTGAAATCGTCTTTTTCCTGTGTCTTCAACACGCGCGGTATCTTACGGACGTGGAGGATGCCGACAATGTTGTCAATATTGTCGCGGAAAATCGGTAGTCGGGTATGTTGGGCATGGCTGAGTAAATCCACTATTTCGGCAGGAGAATCATTCAGATCTATCCCGTCAATTTCTCCTCTCGGCACCATGATTTCATCAATGGTGATGTTTTCCAGATCCAGAATACTGATCAACATTTTCTGGTGACGGCCGGGTATCATACTGCCTGCCTCGAGCACGACACTGCGAAGTTCTTCCCGGGTGACCGGGGTTTTTTCCATCTCTTCCACATTCACACGGAACAGAATCAGCAGACTGTTGGCAATTTTGTTGATGACCCAGACAAAGGGATACAACAATTTGCCAAGGG
>JAJRTU010000140.1 GCA_024278135.1 Gammaproteobacteria bacterium | reverse complement strand
CCCAGCATCGTATCGGCAGTGGAACTGGCTCAGAATGCTCAGGACGTGGGCGTGGATTTATTGATGCACTGTACTCCCTACGCCAATTCATCATCGAATGACGGTGTGTATCGTTACTACAAGTACCTGGCGGACAGGGTGGATATTGGTATTTGCCTTTATAACACGCGGCCCACCGGTTACGTCCTGTCACCGGAGTTCATCAACGAGCTGGCGGAAAAAATCCCCAATATCTGTGGTATCAAACAGGGCATGGGCAGTGTTGATCAAACCCTGAGGGCCTATAAGCTGGCCGGTGATAAAATCGTCGTGGGTGATCCCTTTGAAGATTACTGGCCGGATCAGATCAAATACATGCCGGATACAGCGTTTCAGTTCTGCAACTTCGCCCCGGCCCTGTTCCAGACACCGGAGAAACCCAGGCTGGTTGAATATACGCGCCTGCTCAAGGAAGGGAAGGAAGCCGAAGCCATGAAAATTTATAATGAACTCTCACCGTTACGAATATTATTTCATGAAACCCAGGTCGCCAGCCTGATGGGCAAGGGTGTCTTTCCTCTTACCGCTTTAAAATACTGGGCGGAAAAGCTGGGTCTGCCCGGCGGTCCGGTAAGGCCACCTTTTGAATTGCTGACAGACTATGAGCGTCATGCTGTTGATACAAGATTGAAAGAAGCCGGTCTCATCGACTGAGCCTCGTTTCCACAGGAGAATGGGCTGCGACCGTCCTTGTTCCCTATGTCTGCAGAGGCCTGTTCTCATTATCTGGAAACGGCAATATCGGCTTATGCGAAAGATAATGTTGCCTCGGGTCGCTGGCCGCAAGAAGGTGCCCTTGCGCGGTCCCGGGCGGAGTTTGACAGTTTGCTTCCGCAGGGTCTGCAAACACCTGATAATCACCTGTTTGAAATAAGGGAAGCGAAAACAACACCTGTCATCGGCTTTCTCTGGTTTGCTATCGTGGAGAGCAGGGGGCAGCGTACCGCCTTTGTGTACGATATTGAAATTATGCCGGCATATCGTCGACGGGGTTACGCCGGGGCTGCTTTCGAAGCCCTGGAACACCTTGTTTGTCAACCTGGTCTGAGCCGTATCGGTCTGTACGTGTTGGCCATAATGCGGCAGCACAGGCCCTGTACAGCAAGTTGGAATATCAGCTTACCGGTATCAATATGCTGAAAACCCTGGATAGCACCGGCGTCTGACTTTTCATCCGGAGATATAAATGAAACTCATCATTGGCAACAAGAATTATTCCTCCTGGTCTTTGAGGTCGTGGTTGCTGCTCAGTGCTTACGATATTTCTTTTGAGGAAGTGCTGGTCTCCCTGTTTTCCGAGAACAGACATGAAGAATTAAAAAAATATTCAGGCGCGGCCAAGGTACCTGTGCTTTACGATGGTGATACCGTGATCTGGGATTCTCTGGCGATCTGTGAGTATATTTCAGAGCAGTATCTGCAGGGCAGGGGTTGGCCGGAAGATATCCGGTCCAGAGCGGTGGCACGATCCTGCTGTGCTGAAATGCATTCCGGCTTTTTTGCCATTCGGGAAGCCTTGCCAATGAATTGCCGGGCACTTGATCGTAAAGTGGCGCTCACTGCGGAACTTGAAAAAGACATCACGCGAATTGACAGTCTGTGGTCAGGTTTAAGAGCACAGTATTCCACCCGGGGCCCCTGGCTGTTTGGCGAATTCTCTATTGTCGACTGTATGTTCGCACCAGTGGTATCCCGCTTTGGTACTTACAATATTGTGGTTTCGGCAGCTTCCAGAACCTACATGGAGCAGTTGATGATGCATCCTAAAATGCAGCTTTGGCTGGAACAGGCCAGGGCTGAAGTGGAGACCATTGAAATAGAGGAAGCTGGAAAGCAGGTGCCGCGTATCTATTGAACACGCGGCACCGAGCTTCATGCTGTGTTGTCTACCGGGGCTGTCTTCCTGCCGAATCCCCTGGTGATATGATTCCGGGTCGGGACAGGGCTGTTAGCATCAGGTCGCGTATTTGTCCTTGATGAAATCCTGCAGCGTTCTGCTTTTTTCACCGGCTATTGTCCTGACCAGATTGACAATTCCTTCCGGTGCGGTTTCCGGTGATCCAGCATTGAAAGGTGGTTGTGGCCGGTACTCAAAAATCAACTGAATCGTCTGCGCCACTTCGGGCGTCAGCACTTCGGCGGTCAGCGTTAACGCAAAATCGATTCCCGCCGTGACACCACCACCGGTAATCCGGTTTCTGTCCACGACGACGCGTTCATTGACGGTCTCGATATCAGTATAGGCCGCGAGCTGATCGATACTCGCCCAATGCGTTGTTGCCCGATACCCGTTCAGAAGTCCTGCTTCGGCCAGGATGAGTGCGCCGGTACAAACAGAGGTGATATAGCGAGCGTCGGCGGCCCTGTCCTGCATGAATTGCTGCACTGTTGCGTCAATCATTTCCGACAGTACATTGGCCCCGCCTGGGACGACAAGAATATCAATTGCAGGACAACTGGCGAAACTGAAGTCCGGTGTCAGCAGGGCGCCGCAGTCAGATTTAAGCGCCGTGCCTTCTTTACTGAAGGTGAAAGTGTTGAATTGTTCAACAAAGGACAGGATTTGCAGTGGTGCATAGCCGTCCAGCATGGTCATATTATCAAATAAATAAACAGCGACATTCAATGGTTTTGACATAGCGATTTTTCCTCTTTTAGTTGAATATTATGCCTGGTGAGCGCTTCTTTCATTACCTCGCTCAAAGCGACGGCGATAGTCTCCCGGGTTCACCCCCAGTCTTCGAATAAAACTTCTTCGCAGCCTTTCCGTATCGCCCATGCCGCATTCATGTGCAATAAGCTCGATGGAGCGCGAGCCTTCTTCCAGCCAACGGCGTGCGGCCTCAATACGCACCGTCTCAACAAATTTAGCGGGTGTGATACCGGCTTCGTGTTGGAACACGCGGGCAAAATGCCGTGGACTCATGGCCAGACGAGAGGCCAGTGCGCTGACGCTGAGCTCGGCATTCAGGTTATCCATTATCCATGCCTGCAACTCCGCGATCTTTGCCCGTTTCGTTACCTTCGTCGGCAACAGGGCACTGAATTGAGATTGGCCGCCGGGACGTTTGACGTAAAGCAACCAGTGTCTGGCAATGTTCAGCGCTATGTCCGGTCCCCAGTCTTCTTCCACCAGATGCAAGGCCAGATCCATACCTGAGGTGATGCCGGCGGAAGTAAAGACATTGCCGTCCGCAACAAAGATGGCGTCGGCCTCAACGTTTATCCGGGGATAGCGTTGCGTCAGTTCCCGGACCCGGAACCAGTGTGTGGTGACACGCCTGCCGTCCAGCACCCCCGCTTCCGCCAGTAAAAATGCACCGGTACAGATGGAGACAAGCCGTCGGGCACGGGATGCGATGCCTTGTATCCACCTGATAATGGTCGGCCGGTCAAGGACCTGCTCCATACAGTAGCCACCGGGAATAATTAGAGTGTCGACGACCCGGCGACCGAGTGCCGTCAGCGGCTGTGTCTGAATCGTGATGCCACCGGGATGGGTGGTAACAGGCCCGCCAAATTCAGAAACGACCAGCGGTTTATACCGGCGTTCCATATCGAAAGTGGCGTCGTGGAAACACGGCGCGGCACAAAGAATGTCCAGTGGTCCGGCGATATCAATAATTTCCGCACCCTCGAAGGCCAGCAT
>JAJRTU010000139.1 GCA_024278135.1 Gammaproteobacteria bacterium | reverse complement strand
CCCCTGATTACCTGATTGTAAAGCATTCTCCGGCTGACTTTACCGGTGTTGCCGTGCGGGAAGCGATCCATAAAGTAATATGCACGTGGTTTCTGGTATGAAGACAATGTGCTCCTGTCGACATACTCTGCAAGCTCCTCGACGCTGACTTCTGTTTTTTTCAGAACGACAGCCGTTATTTGCTGCCCCCATTTCTCATGAGGCAATCCGATGACGACACAATCACTGACGGCCGGGTGGCGCAATATTATTTTTTCTATCTGGCCGGGCATCACATTTATGCCTCCGGATATGATCATGTCGTCCAGACGACCCAGTAAATACAAGTAGCCATCTTCATCCATCATTCCCTGATCGCCGGACCGCCACCAGCGCCCGTCAAATATGCGACGTGCTATTTCGGTTTGCTCCCATAACTGCCCGGTAACCGAAGGCCCACTGATAATCACTTCCCCCGATTCACCTGCTGCGAGCGTATGTTTTGTCGACCCACCGGGTTCGACAATTCGAATTTCCACTCCCGCAGCGGCTCTCCCGACACTCTCTATTTTCGTATCGTCAATGTAATCTTCGGGCAGCATTACCGAACAACCAGCCCATGAACCTGTTTCTGTCGTGCCATAAGTATTGATGATGTTGGGACAGATTTTTTCTCGAATTCGGGTCATGGTCTTCCGATCCATAGGTTCACCGGCATAGCCAACGCGCTGCAAAGATGAAAGATCGTACGCTTCAGGCTTTTCTCCAAGCAGCATCCGCCACATCGTGGGCACAACGAAACACACGGTGACTTTTTCGTCCTGAATGGTTCGTAAAAAACGCCCCGGATCCCAGCGGCTCATAAAGATGATTCCGGAGGCACTGTAAAAAAACGGCAAAGCACAGTTATACCAGCCAATAAATGCTGTCGTGAAAGTATTGATGGTCGTCGTGCTCTCGGTCGCTGCCATATACAATGCACCATTGCGCGCACTGGCCATCAATGTACGGTGACTGTGTATAATGCTTTTAGGCCTTGCGGTCGTCCCGGAAGAAAGGGCAATGATTGCGGCATCGTCGATACTCACAGGCACAGGTTCAAAGTCCAGTTCGTATTTTTCCAAATCACGGGGTATAAGGGGAAGTTCTCCCGCCCCCAACTTGTCTTTCGGCGTAATCCCGGAAACGGAGCAAATGGAAGCTGTTATAAACGGTACGAGACCAGGCAATTTATCAGCCTTGTCTCTGAACGCCGCATCATAGATCAGCACTCTGGGGGACAGACGTTCCAATATCGCCGTCAACACGGACTCCGACTCGCGAACATGCAGGGCAGCCGGAATGGCCCCCAGCTCCATGCAGCCGAACAGCGCAACGACATGGCTGACGGAGGGTGGCATCATCAATGCCACACGGTCACCCTTTCTCACGCCCAGCGTATGCAGCAACTTCGCCATTCGCTGAACTTTGTCGAGTAACTCACTATAGGTATAGCTGTCGATATCGTCAGTTACCGCCACACTGGCCGGGTGGCTTTCAGCGGTGTGGTGGATTAAGTCCCTCAGTGTAAGTTCATCTTTATTCATTCGAATTTACTTGTTAAATCGCATGTCGAAATATCACAGCCAGCAAGGTAAGCAGGGGTATTACAATCAACAATAAATATGCCAGGGGCTCTCTGATTAAGTATAAAAACATATTAAATCGTTATGCTGGCGCATGCCGGTATTCACCAGCACGACGGAGAATCTACTTAATCAGAAGTGCCATTCATGTTAAACATCATTGCGTGTCAGTTTGTATTCCTCGAGTCCCGGTTTAAATTCACGTTTTTTAAAGGACTTCAGTGCTGTACGTATCCAGTCGTCGTTTGTCAGACGGGAAAGCTCATACAGTTTGGCAATCTCATAATCAACAGCTTCGGGAAAATCCATATCAAAAACCCTCTCATACACTTCCTTGGTTTTCTGCAGCACAATCCGACCCTTTTTGACCAGGCCGTTCGCCACTTCCTGTGTAACAGCATCCAGCTCCGCCAGTGGAACCGCTTTTGAGGCCCAACCCAGCTTTACAGCTTCCTCGCCGTTGAATGTATCTGCCGTCAATGAGTAGTAAAGTGCCTGTTTGCGCGAAGGCATATTTCTGGCAACTGTCCAGGTGGTGCCGCCACCCGGGAAAATTCCAAAATTCACTTCAGACAGCCCCCAGGTTGATTCTTCTGCCACGATGGCGATATCACACAGCCCCACAACTTCCATGCCGCCACCAAAACACCAGCCGTTTACTTTGGCAATGGTCACTGCGGGGAAGGTCTTCAGGTGTTTCATCCATACGAAGGAGTATTCAACCCCCTCGACGAATTTTTCCGGCTCATCCCAGTTGTCAAGAAAGCATTTTTCAAGATCCATGCCACCAATAAAAGCGTTGCCCGCGCCGGTTAATATGAGCACCTTAATCCCGGCATCACGAACTTCATTCAGTGCGTCGCACATTTCCGCATGAAGATCCGGGCTCATACAGTTCTTTTTTTCCGGGCGATTAAAAGTGATTGTCGCCACATCTTCTGCTATATCAATAATTATATTTTTATAATCGTTCATTTCATCAGCTCCAGCTTATATGACGACAAATCAATTAATCGAAAGATTCATTAACCGGTAAATCGATATTGTTTCCATGGTCCATGGTTTGTGTTATCAATATGCATTGGCACCGGGAAACCCCTCATATTCACTGCACAGGGTATTTCATTAAGCAGAGGGTGACAGTGCTGCGGGGATAAATATTCGGATTATGAACTGATATTTCGGGATCAGAACACGCCAGACAGGCTCACACGATGCCTCGGTCTTTGTTTTGAACCGAGGCTGTTTCCTGCAGGCCGTGTTCGACAGTATTTATTTGTACACGAATTATGTGTTTTTTGAAATTGCCATCGTCAGAAAAAACCAGGCAAGAATAAACGCTGTGCCACCCACAGGCGTGATGGCCCCTATCCAGCGGACATTGCTCAGGGCAAGCAGATAAAGACTGCCGGAAAATAAAACAATGCCGCTGAACATTAAATAACCTGACCACTTGAGCCAGTTGGAAACAGGCAGATGAAAGGCGATCACGCCTAATGCCAGCAAACCCAGGGCATGATAAAAGTGATACTGGACACCGGTTTGATACACAGTCAGCATGTGCTCCGACAAACGTGTTTTAAGAGCATGCGCGCCGAAAGCGCCCAGCATCACCGCCAGAGCGGCATTCAGACTGCCAAGCATTAAAAATAATTTTGCTGTGCTGTTCATGTTTCAGTCATTAATGTCCCGGTGCTGAATTCGGATTTCTTCATCCTTAAACGCCGGTACCCGGTCTGGCGGATACCTGCTCAAACCAGCGTCTGGCGTGTGTATATTCTTCCGGTAATTCTATTTTCATCATTTTGGCGAAGTCGATGGCGCAAAAGGCGGTAATGTCGGCAATGGAGAAATCTTTACCGGCAACGTAATCCCGGGAAGCCAGCCGATCATTGAATGTTTTCATGAACAAGCGGTAGCGTCTTTGTCCGCGTTCGGCCAGTTCCGCAATGGCCTTGTACTCCGCAGGCAAACCGGGTACGGCCCGTTCGGAAAAGGCAGGGAATGAGTTACGAAAGGATTCCAGTAAAGGAATAAGACCATCGAATTCCATATGTCGTTGACAGGCTTCTATGCGGGCCTTGCTTAAAGCATCCGCACCCATCAGGCAGGGTTCAGGGTGGAGTTCTTCGAAATAACGGCAAATGGCCACACTTTCGTCCAGACAGGAACCGTCATCAAGTTCCAGTGTCGGCAGCGTGCCGCGCGGATTGATCTTCAGAAAATCCTCGTTCAGATTTTCGCCTTCGATCAGATCTATTTCCATCATGGGGATGTCAATATTTTTCTCGGCCAGAAAAATACGTACCCGGCGCGGATTGGGTGCCATGTTCATGTCGTAGAGTTTCATTGAATGTCCTCCTGTTGTGATTAATCTTCGTTCCAGTATTTCTGCATTTCAAAAAACATGAATGAAGCGGTCCAGGTGATCAGTACCAGCCCGGTCAGTGCTTCCAGCCCGGCCAGATAGCGTATGTGTCCTACGGGAACAATGTCCCCATAGCCCAGCGTGGTATAGGTAATGAACGAAAAGTAGGCACAATGCAGCAAATTGCTATCCGGCAGGCCTGCCAGCGAGCCGAATTTCTCAGTCTGAATCAGCATGAAATACGCCAGGGCGAACAACCAGACCTCGACAATGTGCGCCAGCAGCGCGCCGAACAGTCCGACGGCGATACGGAAGCGATAGCGTATGGACAGACGTGGCATCAGTTTGGACAGGCGCGACAGCATTTCAAAATGAATAATGACCGCCACGGCGATGACGAAGGTATTGATGACAAAAATGAGTAACATACGTTTTACCTGATATTAACTGTTGTCCGGTCCAAAATGCCTGGCCTGTTCTTCCGGCGCCGGTCCCTGCCACCTGAAAACCTCAAGATTCACCTTGCCCTTGTCATTGAATACTATGCCTTCGGCCTCCAGCAGTATACGCTGATATTCATGTCCTTCACCGCCTCGTCGGGCACTGATTTGTCCCTGACTGTTGATGACCCGGTGCCAGGGAATATCCGTATCATCCGGCAGGGCCGCCATCGCATAGCCAACCTGTCGGGCACCACATGAGCCCACCAGTTTGGCAATCTGTCCATAGCTGGCCAGGCGGCCTTCCGGTATGGCATTGACCATTCTATCAATACGCTGATAAAGCGGGCCGCGGGTACTTTTGCCTGCAGCGGGTTTAAATAAGTTGATTTCCTCCGGTTCAAAACCCTGTGCATACAGATAGTCCCGGAGTATGTAACCGGTGGCGGAGTCCCATGTCTTCACATCTTCCTTGTTCACATGCTTGTAGCTGCGTAATTCTTCGTTCAGCCTGACCGTTCCCGTGGCGCGAACGTAGTAGCCCAGGATGATTTGATTCATCCTGAAAAAGGGGTAAGCGCCAAGCAGCTCCACTGTCTCGGTATGCAGGCCCAGTTCTTCTTCGACTTCCCGGGCGGTACCCTGTTCCGGAGACTCTTCTTTTTCCAGAAAGCCGGTAATGATGGAGTAGATATGATCAGGCCAACTGACGTTATTGGCCAGAACTAATTTGTCCTCGTGTTCAACGACAGCTGCAACGACAGGCACCTGATTATTCCAATAAATAAACTCGCAATCACTGGACGAGCAGACCAGTCGCTCAAGGTCCTCAATTTTTTTGGCCAGCAGGTCGGATTTACATTGCGGGCAATATTTCATTTTGCGAAATCAGCTCTGTTTGCATGATCGGTGAATTTTCCGACACGCAGCGTGAGTGGCCAGCAAATACGTTTTTGTGTGTCGTTCTTTCCCCATAAGTCACCGAGTTTTTCTCTGATCAGATCAACAGGGTTTTGCTGCCGTTCTTTTTCAAAATACACTACTGCCGACCAGCTTTGCAAATAGCCCAGAAACTGATCCAGAGTCCAGTTCTGTTCAATCTGAAAGTCCGGTGTGGTGATTTCTTCCAGAGGGAAAGGAATGTTGCGATAAGCTTCTTCCACATGGCGTCGTTCAGCAGGCCAGTACTCACTAACGATATCACGATAGAAGGTGTCGATGACGGCATCAATGTCAGCATTGATCTGTGACAGCTGATAGGACACTGCCGCCAGCAGGCCGCCGGGTTTCAGTACACGAGCAGCTTCGCGATAGAAAGATCCGAAATCAAACCAGTGTAAAGCCTGTGCCACCATAACGAAGTCTATTGAGTGTTGATCAATACCGGACTGTTCCGCTCGTCCCGTTTTGTATTCAATGTTATCACGGGATTGCGCCTTGCCGATTTGTTCGGTGCTGGCATCAGTCGCGATAATCCGGGTGAAATACCGTGACAGACCGATGGCGGCCTGTCCGTTGCCGGTCGCGCAATCCCAGGCCAGCGCTCTGCACGGGCACAGAGAGGCCAGATACCGGAATAATGCCTGTGGATAGTCCGGCCGATACAAGGAATAGTCAGCTGACTGGCTGGAAAAATGATCAGTGTACTTCACCTTGTCGGCAATCGAAGATGATACTCGGAAGGGGGAAAGCTTTGACGGAAACTGAAAGCGACTTCAGACTCTCCATGTTGTTGAAGATAATGGAGTCTGGCCCTGGCTTCGTCGATGTCCGGCAGCGTACCCGCCTGCACCCACCAGAGTACCTGATACATGCGATCAATTTTCTCAAACCATTCCTTCTTTCGTTTCAGTATCTCGACATGGAAAGACTGATAAACAAAGTTTTTCAGTTCTTCAATGGATTTCCAGACAGACATGTTCACCAACATCAGGCGGTCTGTAAAGACTCTCAGGCCGGTGGCATCACCCTCTTCTGTTTGAAGTCGCCAGACAAAACCCGCGCTGTTGTCAGCAATACGGTTGACCTTGTCCAGATTGTCGACAAAATCCTTCATTACCGGATCGTCAATATCAACAGTCATTTTAGCAAGGTTCAGTTGGGCCAGATGGAATTCTTTCATGAGCAAACATATCAGTGAATTGCACTCGACAGCATAACGAATGCAGTATTTATTACAGTAAGCACGCCCCGGCGGTATTTTCCCATAATAGGTTCAGCAGCAATAGATATAATTTGTTCCTTTTCGATCAATGTTCGAATACGTTGTGACAAAGCGGCGAAAAATGGCCTGAAATGGCTGATAGATAGCCGCTTTATTGTTCTATACCGCCTGCTTCTTGTACATTTAACAGGTTATTTGTTATAAAGTTAGTCAAATCTTTTCGAAAGCACTTCAATGTAATTCGATTTTGTTGGATATGCGAAGTCAATTATTGTTCCCGATCATTCTTTTTTTGCTCGCGGCCTCGTTACCGCTTGGTGCCGACATCTACAAGTATGTTGACAAACACGGGCGTGTCATCCTCACAGATAAACCCAAAAACGATAATTACAAACGTCTGGTCAAAACCTGGAAGGGCTGGGAGGAGAAGAAGAGTCGGATTAATTACGATAAATTCGAGGCCAATAAAAAGAAGTACACATCCACCATCGAGTATTACGCCAGCCGTTATCGTTTACCCACATCCCTGTTACATGCGGTGATCACGGCTGAATCCGCCTACGATCCCAATGCCATCTCCCGGGCAGGTGCGGTGGGATTGATGCAACTGATGCCGGAAACCGCAAAACGTTATGGTGTGCGCAACCGGCGCAGTCCCTCAGATAATGTGAATGGAGGCACACGCTATTTACGCGACCTGTTGAAAATGTTCAACAACGACGTGGTGCTGGCGTTGGCGGCTTATAACGCCGGTGAGGGCGCAGTAAAAAAACACGGTAACAAAATCCCCCCTTACAAAGAGACCCGAAATTACGTAAAGAAAGTGATTGCCTATTACAGGGAATATCGCAAGCGCAGCTGACACTGATTGCCCATCTTGCGGGGGCCGGGCGTAAGCTGCTTGTTGCAGGGTGATTTATTCTACAGCCAATTTGGCCGGCATGTACTCGGGATCGTGTGCGCGCTTGACGACATAGGCATAAATCGCATCCGTGTCTGTTTTACTCAAGTGCGTCCCGAATGCCGGCATACCCAGATTAAACCTGCTGCCACCGAGTACAATGGCATCCCAGTTGCTGCGGGTTGCAGCGTCCAGATACCGCAGGTCGGGGATCACACCGGCGCTGATGGCGGCATCACCATGACAACGCGTGCAATATTTATGGTAAAGCAGCTTGCCGCCAGCGACAAGCGTGGCTGATGCCGTCAGCGGCGGCGGTTCGGGTATTTCAGCGGGGGGTGGCAAGGGTGGCAGGCTGTCCTCACCATCAAGTGTATAGGCCACAATGCGATTGAGTGGCCGCACGCCTGCCCATTTGGCAACGATCCCCGATTGAATACCAAACGCAGTACCCCAACCTGCCATGACAGCGATGTACTGTTTATCGTCTACCCTGTAGCTTACCGGCCCGGCAAGCACGGCGGTCTGCGCATGATGGGACCACAGTTGCTGACCACTGTCGGCAGCGAAGGCAATAAATTCACCGTGGGCCGTGCCCTGAAATACCAGGTTGCCGGCGGTGGCCAGGACGCCGCCATTCCAGGCAATCGGATATTCTATTTTCCAGCGTGCTTCCTGCTTCAGGGGATCCCAGGCCAACAGATAGCCTTGTAGAATGTTCGCTGCTGATTGTTGTTTTTCCGGGTCCTCCGGCATGGAGGCAAAGATGGGATCAAGACCCGTACTGACGGCCATGGGGTCAAAGCTGAATTTTTTCGCGCTTTTGTATACCCAGGGTAAATCCTGGGCAGGTATATAAACCAGACCGGTCCCCGGGTGGTAAGCCATCGGCTGCCAGTTGTGACCACCCGGTGCCGCCGGAAAAGCAACGAAGGGTTTATCAATATAGCGTGCGTCGGGCGTTTCCACCGGGCGGCCACTTTGCATATCGACATGTGTTGCCCAGTTTACCTTGACATAAGGTTCAGCGGACAGCAACTCACCGCTGAGACGATCCAGAACGTAGAAGAAACCGTTCTTCGGTGCCTGCATCAGGACCTTGCGGGTTTTGCCCTGTATGAGCAGATCGGCCAACATGATTTGCTGGGTGGCAGTGAAGTCCCAGGATTCACCGGGCGCTGTTTGATAATGCCAGACGTACTCACCGGTATCGGCATTAAGTGCGACGATGGAAGCGAGAAAAAGGTTGTCACCGCCACCGGGGCTGCGAAATTTCTGGTTCCAGGGCGTGCCGTTACCGACGCCGATATAAACAAGGTTCAGTTCCGGATCATAGGTAATGGCGTCCCAGACCGTGCCACCACCACCGTAACGCCACCATTGACCGTTCCAGGTTTGTGCGGCCTGTTCAAGTACCGGGTTTTCGAAAGGCAGGGACGGGTCACCCGGGACAGTATAAAAACGCCACAGCAGTTCACCGGTCGCCGCATCGTAGGCGGAGACAAATCCGCGTGCGTCGAATTCAGCACCACCATTGCCAATGAGTACCTTGCCGTTGACAATCCGGGGTGCGCCGGTAATGGTGTAGCGCCGATCCTCGGGCGTGGTTTGCACAGACCAAAGCTCGTTGCCGCTGTCGGCATCGATGGCAATGAGGCGACCGTCCAGCGCACCGACATAGACCTTGTTCTGCCATACGGCCACACCACGATTCACCACATCGCAACAGGCGTCGATGCCTTTTTGCGGGGGAACTTTCGGATCGTATTCCCATAAAAGTTCACCACTAGCCGCATCAATGGCGTAGACCCGACTCCAGGTCCCGGTGGTATACATGCGGCCGTCTACAATCAGTGGTGTAGCTTCAAGACCCCGCCGACCGGGCAGATCCAGATGCCAGGCCAGCTTCAGTCCAGCCACATTGGCGCTGTTGATATCAGCCAGCGGGCTGAATCGTTGTTCTGTATAAGTGCGACCATAGGTAAGCCAGTTATGTGTTTCAAGATCTGCATTGACTAACCGTGCATCTGTGACCGGCACAGGGATATCCGTATTGGACAAGGGTCTTCCAGCGGCAGTGGCACTGATATGTTCAACGCCGTTATTTCCGGAATCACTACATGCCGGGATGAGAAATGTGAATGCCATCAATACCATTTTTAAAAGGCGGGTGTTGTGAACATTCATGGCTTGTTCCCCTTTTACAGCATTGGAAAGTTGAAACTGAGTGAATGAAATTATCTGGTTATATATGATTAAAGT
>JAJRTU010000138.1 GCA_024278135.1 Gammaproteobacteria bacterium | reverse complement strand
CCTGTTCGTGGAACTGGCTATCCAGTTGTATGTCTGGGCCAAGGCCTGCATCGGAGTATCGCCTTTGAAGAAGTGTTTTAAAACCGGTGTTGGCGGTGGCTTTGAGTTCGGCAACAGCAGAGCAAAACTTAATCTCAAAATCCTTGGATCCAATATCCAGATCCTGGATATCCCCTTCCCCACAGCCGCGCCGTTCGGCTCAGGATTTGCCGAAGTAGGTAAAAACACCCCAAATAACCTGAAAACCGCTGACATGCTGCTGGCTTCCCTGGGCGGCGATATAGAGATTGAGCATTACGGAGGAGCAGGCAACAATATGCTGGCCTGGCTGTCGCCGGGGCCGGGGCCCATTCCGCCCATTGGCATTGCCGGCGCAGCCCAGATTTATGAAACCATCCTCGGTTCCAGAGTGAACAAAAGCTATGGCGGCCTTCCCTTCTATGTCGACACGACCGGCAAAGGCCCTTTTCTGGGCGTGGGCGCGCCAAATCTGTTGATTGGTATAGTCCAGGACGAGACGGATTACGACACATATTATAAAAATGATGGTAGCATTGAGACTTCTGACGAGCCCGCCGGACGATTAAAATTGAATGAGGCCCTGGCTGATCGGAAACTGGCCGTATTGGCTAAATCGGAACTGTATTTTTCCAGACCAACGGACAGGCTGGCGACCCATTTTCATCGCGGCGATGGATTGACTGAAGTCGGCAGTGCATTTAATCCTTACTGGCAGGCGAGGCTCGTTGATACCAGCTATGCTGATCGCACGCTGGGGCTGGCAATACAACAAAAACAGGACTTTGTTAATCTAAGCAATTCCTTTGACTCACTGTTGAACAAGCTCTCATCTTTGCTGCCCTTTTAAAGGAAAAGACCTGGTTTGAAACACATACCCCACAAGCAGCAAGGACAGGCCATGACGGAGTTTTTAATCAGCGCTTCTTTCTTCCTGATACCGCTGTTCCTGGCCATGTCTCTTGTGGCGAAATACATTGATATAAAACAGGCCAATATTCAGGCCGCACGCTATCAGGCCTGGGAATATACTGTGTGGTTTGCCAACGATACCGAGAGGGGAATTAATTACAGTTCAGGCAAGATTAACAATGGTGGAGAGGTGATGAGCGGCTTTAATGCTTTCGATCTGCCCGTGAAATCAGCGCTCACAACACGCAACGAGAGTAAACAACGCTTCTATTCAAATCCCGGCAACGAGAGTACGACAACCGCCATTACCGCCGCTGACGGCACCACTGGCTGGAAAGCCGATAATGCGAATCCACTCTGGACCGACCATACCGGTAAACCGCTCTATACCGGAAAGGATGGTATTAATGTCAACCTGACAAGTTCAACGGCCACACCCACACTTCCCATCGCCGGAGATGTGATAGACCTGCTGTTAAAAGGAATCGGCCTTATCTTCGGCGTTGTCGGCGACCTGATGTCGGCCATCGGTTCAGATGTCAAGTTTAATGCCATGACCACCGAAGGTTATGCCAACGTCACTGAATCGATGCGTGTTGCTGTGCCGCCGAATTACAGATACATGATTGGAAATGACGCCAACCTGACATCTGCCGGTGCAGCACCGACCAGCCTGAATTTTATTTCGTCGGCGGCAGTGCTGTCTGATGCATGGAATACCGGCGGTAAAGAACACACCTCCAATCAGGTCGGCGGTATGGTGCCCACCACCTTGTTGAAGGAATTATTCAATCAAATCCCCGGGTTTACAACGATTTGGAATATTGCCTCTCTGCTCGCACCCGAACTGCGCCTGTGCAATCCCGGGTTTCCCTGGCCGGCCAATGACAAGGGCAGTCTCTGGCTGGGTTATATCGATATTGACGCCATACACCCCGATCGGCTGATCGCAGATCCGAGCAAACCGGATGAGAGAGTGGGTACACATACTGTTAATGCTGCGGGCATGAGTGATTTCACCTACACTGATCCTGCAAATGCGCGAACTGATGCCTCTCGAAGCTGCAGATAGATTATTATGATAAAACCTAAAGCGCGACTCAGGAGCCTTGATAAATTACTGTTTACCGGCCTGTTCCTTTTCTTTTCGACATCGCCATTATTGCTGGCCGGACCACCTGATTTCCCGCCACCGCCCGGTGCTTCTGTCGAGTGGGTGGGTAAAAATATTGAAGTGAACGGTATACGATCGGCGATACGTGCTTTTCACAGTAAAAAATCAATTGAAAATATAGTCGAATTTTATCGACGCGAGTGGAAAAGACCCGTTGAAAAAGGCAAGCCGGGTTTTATGGAAACCATTGACGCCGCCCCTTGGTACATTATCAGTCGTATTGAAGATGGCTATCTTCTTACTGTGCAGGTACGGATTCAGGAAAACAACCCGTCGGGCTCATGGGGCTACCTGTCCACGAGTCCATTGCCGGCAGCGCAAAATAAAACCGCGAAACTCGGTAATACAATACCGAAAATACCGGGCAGTTTTGTAATGAGTGAAATGAAGAGCGATGATCCCGGGAAAAAAGCCCGCACACTGATTATTTCAAATACACATTCTGTCAGAAATAATGCGGACTTCTATCGTAATTATTATCAGGGCAATGGCTGGACCACGGAAACAGACCGGAATCTGGGCAGAGATGAAGGCCACTCGTTAGTGTTTAAAAGTCGACGAAATCGTGTCACTATCATGCTGCTGAAAGATAAAAATTACACTCGGGTGGTTGTAAACTCAGTGAAAAATTCCGTATTCTGACAATACAGGGCTAATACTAGTAATGCTGGGGGACAGTAAGCTTATTAAATTTCAGAAAGGCCAGAGTATGGCCGAATACGTGGTAATTCTCATGTTCGGGGTCATGGTGCTGACGATGAGCCCCGGAGGCGATATATTACTGGATTTGCTGGCAGTCATAAATGACAACCACCAGGGCTATTCTTATGCGGCCTCACTGTCTACGCTGCCCCAATATGACAGCCTCGGAGATTATGTGCTGGAGGCGAACGGCGAGGATATCACCGCTGTTGAAAATAAATTAAAAGAACTCTACAACTCGGTTCCGTCATCCCCAACATTTGCGTTCCCCTCCGAAGTGCCGCCCAGCGTGACTGATCTTACCGAAGGTTTGTCTTTTTTCTAATTAATGTAAAGAATAACAATTATGGCTAAAAAACAAGAAAACAGTACGGTCCCTTTGATTGCCGGAGCCATCGGGTTTGGAATTGTGGCAGCATTATTGGCAATGCTCTACCTCAACGCAAAGGAGGCGGAATTAAAGGCAAAATACGAACAAAATCAGGCCAGAACAATCACGGTTGTGGTCGCCAACCAGGACCTGCAGAAAGGCCAGGAAATAACAAAAAATCTTTTCAGCGCAAGGGCGGTGCCAGACAGCTTTGTGCATGACGATGCCGTTTTCCCTGCCGATTTTGACCGCTATCTCGGCCGTGCATTGGTGGCAAATCTGGGCCGCGGGAAAACGCTGCTCAGGAGCTTTATGAATGAGGATTTCCCTCGTGACTTCTCCGATGTTATCGCTGAAGGTAAACGTGCCATGACCATCACCGTGGACGATATCAATTCTATTGGTGGCTTTCTGCGACCCGGCAATCGGATTGATATATTCGTCAACATCCCTTTCAATGCTTCGGGTTTCAGCCCGGCGCTTTTTGCCGCCGCAAAGGACGCGGGAATACTCTCGATATTACCTGCCGAGGTGCTGGATTCCATTCCCGGAGAGTTACTGGAAGCCGCCGACAGTCTTGAAAACCCGACAGAACTGCTGGGCATGGTTGCTCCCGACGACGTTATTATTCCGGTACTGCAAAACATCACGGTACTGGCGGCAGGAAGAGATCCTTACAAAGAAACACTGGATGCGTTAAGACAACCTCAACGACGCACCGAAAGTACATTCTCCCACATTACGCTGGAAGTGGACCCGCAACAGGCGGCGATGATCACATTGGCGGAAGATAAAGGCGAAATTGTGACGCTGTTACGTAATCGTAACGACCAGAGCGCCTCTGAATTCACCACCGTTGCTTCCCAGGATTTGTTCGGTAATGCCGCCCGTATGGCCAGTGCCGAAAAAGAACGCGCCTCGCGCGCAGCTGTCGCCGCAGGCGTTGACATGAATGGCAACCTGGTTGATGCCGAAGGCAATAAGCTGGTCAGCGCCCAGCAACTGGCTGCGGCGGGTTACAGTATGAATGAGAATGGACAGATCGTTGACAAGGACGGCAATGTTGTCAAGCCCGAAGACCTCGTCATCGCCGCTGATGGCACGGTCATGACAAAACAGCAACTTGCCGCCGCCGGGCTCAGTGTTAATGAGAGTGGTCAGATAGTTGATAAAGACGGCAATATCGTGGATGTCAATGATGTTGTTGTCGCCGCTGATGGCACGATCATGACAAAACAACAACTTGCCGCCGCCGGACTCAGCGTCAACGAAAATGGGGAGATTGTGGATTCCAAAGGCAAGATAATCTCGGCAAATGAAATGGTGGTGGCGAAAGATGGCAGCGTCATCACAAAAGATCAGCTCGCGGCGGCCGGTTACAGTATCAATGAGAAGGGGGAGATCGTTGACAAAGACGGCAATGTCATCAAGCCTGAGGACCTGATTATCGCCGCCGATGGCAGTGTACTGAACAAAGAGCAACTTGCCGCCGCCGGACTCAGCGTCAATGAGCTTGGCCAAATTATCGACAAAGATGGCAATATTGTTGACCCGGAAAGCATCGTTGTTGCCGCGGATGGCTCTGTCATGACGAAACAACAGCTTGCCGCCGCCGGACTGAGTATTGATGAAAATGGAAATATTGTGGACAGCAACGGCAACATCGTCGATAAAGATGACCTGATAACATCAGCCAGTGGCGAGGTGCTGAGCAAGAAACAACTTGCAGCAGCGGGGATCAAAGTGGCTTCCGGAGTAGATGAGAATGGAAACCTGGTGGACGCCAACGGTAAAGCCCTGGCCAGTCGTGCACAATTGGAAGCCGCCGGTTACAGCATTAATGAAAATGGCGAAATTGTTGATAAGGACGGTAATGTTGTTGATCCGAGCAATATCATGATTGCCTCCGACGGTAAGATACTGTCTGCTGATGATATTGCGCAGGTGGCAGCCAGGCAGTCTATTACCGGCATCAAAAAAACGGCAGGAAAATACAATCTCATCATAGGTGGTGCCAGTGAAGATGGGGTTGCTTTATCCAAGACGGTGACTTTGCCGAAAGAGGAAGAAAGCGATAATAAAGATAAATGAGCTTCGATAGACTTATAAGCGTCCGACCCCTTATCTTTCCTGCCGGCTTGCTGATGGGGTGTGGACTGCTGATGACAACGGCTGTAGCGGAAGACCGGCGTGAACCCCCGTCTTCAACAGTTGAGCTCAGGAATATTGAAGCGGAAACAGACCCGGGCAACGATTCCAAACGCTTACCGGTGAAAATCGGCAACACCCCTGTGTCAAAACAAAAAAAACACTCGATAAAAATGATAGTGGGAGGACAGTCGGAAGATGGCCTGGCAAAGCAGTTAACATTAACTGTCGGTGATTAGCTGTTTATCCCGTAAAACAGGAACAAGCGGACATGACATTATTTAAATTCTGTTTTCAATCGTTTTAATAAAAATAGAATCATCATAATTCAGGAGTATGAAGGATAATTAAAATCATGATAAAAAATATATTCGTAGCCTGTATCTTAACGTTGACGGCCGGTGTTTGTCTGGCCGAAGAAAGAATAGAACTCTACGTTGGCGAGATCAAGATCCTGAAATTGGGCAATATAGAGCGTATGGCTGTTGGCAATCCGGCAGTGATAAGCAACTCGTTGCTGAATAATGGCCAGTTGCTGCTGATTGCCGAAGGGGAAGGCGCAAGCGAAGTACATGTCTGGTTTAACGACGGCAGCGAGCAGAATTATTCTGTCCATGTCAAAGCCACTGCCAGCAACCTGGTTCGTCGGAAAATGGAGGTCGAGGATCTGCTCTCTGATATTGGCGGGTTAAAGGTCAGGATTGTCGGAGAAAAAATTGTGTTGTCCGGAGAAGTGGAAGGCGGATACACAGAAGCTATCACAACAGTTCAACAGGCTTTCCCGGAAGTGATGAATCTGACCAGAACGGGTGGTCTGGATCTGAGCAGTCCGGACAACAAAATGGTGTTGATGAATATCAAGATCACTGAGTTCAACAAAAACTATTTAAAGAGTTTGGGCATTCAGTGGGATACAACCGTGGCGGGTCCGGCAGCCGCATTGGCATTTGATGCGACGGCCAACCCCGTATTTCGGGCATCAGAACAACCTAATACATCCTTCAATGGTTTGGCACCTGCTGTCGCTGAAAGCCCACTTGGCTACTTCGGTATCGTTTCGGAGATCACCTCGCGGATAAACTTTGCCGTCAATTCCGGCAATGCTCTGGTCCTGGCGGAACCCCGGCTGGCAGCCCGCAGCGGAGGCGAAGCCACCTTCCTTGCCGGTGGCGAATTCCCGATAGAAATTTCCAACATCAATGGTACGACAGTTGAATTCAAACAGTTTGGTATCCAGCTTGAGGTCAAACCCACTGTGGACATCAATAATAACGTTCGCGCCAACGTATCAACGGAACTCAGCGCCATTGACAACTCTGTGGCGGTGAACGGCATACCGGGCCTGCTTTCCCGCAGGACCACTGCTGATGTCATTCTCGCCTCCGGCGAGACGCTGGTGATGTCCGGTCTGCTTAACCAGCAAGCATCAAAAGATACCAGCGGCGTGGCTTTCCTGAAAGATATTCCAATCCTCGGCGCCCTGTTCAGATCAAAAACATTTCGTGACAACAGAAGTGAGCTGGTGATTTTCGTCACACCAAAAGTATTTGATGCCAATTCAGAGGTCAATAAGAAAGCACTCGACTATGCAAAAAAAGGAATTGAAAATGTGATCAAGGAAATCGATCTGAAAAGCCTCGATATAATTTATTAAAATTTTAAGGAAATTTTATGTTTGATGTACTGGTCAATAACAGCAAAGGCGAACGGATAAAGAATTTCAGTTGCCCCGTAAGCGAATGTACCATTGGTAAATCACGCGATAACTTTATCCAGTTGCGCGGCTGGAGAGTGGCAAACCATCACGCCGTAATCACTCGGACCTCAGAAGGTTTATTCATAGAGGATAGAACCGGAAAGGGAAATATTGAAGTCAATGGCGTTGATATGGACCATCATGGCCCGATCCGAACTTCCGATAAAATCATCATTGGCGGCTACTACATACAGGCCGGCATAAGTTCCGATTCTGCGGAAGAAGTCGATGAGGATGATGAAGATGCCTTTGAGGACATGAAGACCGTCATTGGTGTACCCTCTCATCAGGTGCTGGGTGAATCAGAAGAACTCAGCAAAACACTGATTAATATTCAACACGACGAAAAATTCAAATGGCGTAATCGGGTGCATGACGAACTGCTTGCGGCAATGGATCTGCGCCGCACGGATATCAGCAACATGGATGAAGACAAACTGAGAAAACATGTTGAGGGCCTGGTACGCGAAATCATCACCGACATGGGCTCAAAACTGCCCGGGGACGTTGATAAAGAAAAACTTGCCAGTGACGTGTTGAATGAAGCGGTCGGCCTGGGACCATTGGAAGAGTTACTGGCAAATGATGATGTCACCGAAATCATGGTCAACAAGTTTGATGAGATTTTTATTGAAAAGGCGGG
>JAJRTU010000137.1 GCA_024278135.1 Gammaproteobacteria bacterium | reverse complement strand
TCATGTGCCCGAGTATAAACAGCCGGTCACCCGGTTTGTTGGTCTATATCAATAAAAGGATATCCGGCGTCCAGGGCTTACTGAAACAGCTTCAGCTTCAGCCGCATGCCTGCCAGCATGGTCAGGGGGAACACGTGAGCGGAAGACAGGGCGGCGAATACCGGTTTCCAGGCAGGTGCGTAGTCACCGTAATTCAGGGAGTACGTTTCGTTGGCGATGAGCAGGGAGAGGCCGGCTGCCAGACAGATAATCACAGTATCGTATACTTTGCCATAGCGGTGATCCTTGCAGTTCGAGGTGAAAAAGAAATAACCCCAGATAACAACGCCGAACACAGGCAGCAGCACAAGTTGTGAAATCAGCATACAGGAACTCTGAGCCGGACAGATCCCTAGTTAACCAAAAACAATGTCGCCAGACCGAGGAAGGTCATGAAGCCGACAACATCGGTGACGGTGGTCAGTATGACGCCGCCGGCAATGGCGGGGTCAACGCCGAAGCGTTTCAGGGTTAAGGGAATTAGTGCGCCTGCCAATGCTGCAATCACAAGATTAATAATCATTGCCAGTCCAATAATATAACCAATTGAAGAATCGCCGAACCAGAGGCCGGCCACCACGGCCACTACAGCAGCCCAGATCAGACCGTTAAACACGCCCACGGCCACTTCTTTCATCATTAATATACGAGAGTTGCTCTTGCTGATCTGGCCAAGGGCGATGCCCCGAATAGCGATGGTCAGCGTCTGGCTGCCGGCAACGCCGCCCATACTGGCGACGATGGGCATCAGCACGGCCAGTGCGACCAGTTGTTCGATGGTGTCGGAGAAACGACCGATCACCCAGGAAGCCAGAAACGCCGTCATCAGGTTAATACCAAGCCAGATGGATCGGCGTTTGGCGGTTGTCAGCACAGGTGCAAACATATCATCTTCGCCGAGACCTGCCATGCTGCGCACAGTTTGTTCCGCTTCCTTTTGAATGACATCGACAACATCATCGACGGTGATGCGGCCCAGTAGTTTGCCTTCCTCGTCCACGACGCCTGCGGAAAACCAGTCACGCTGTTCAAATATTCTGGCCACTTCATACCTGGGTGTGTCGGCAGTGATTCCCGCCTCCCTGATCATGTTTTCGCCCACGCTGGTATGCGGTTTTTTGGTCAGAATATCTGCCAGTGGCAAGACGCCGAGATAGCGGTTTTCACGATCTACCACCATCAGGTTGTCTGTTTGTTCCGGCAGTTCACCCAACTTACGCAGATAACGGGACACGACATCCAGTGACACGTCAGCCCGGATGGAGACCACGTCTATATTCATCAGACCGCCGGCCTGATCTTCGGGATAGGAGAGGATGGACGCCAGTCGCTCGCGGTTTTGCGCATTCATGGAGGCCAGCACGCTGTTGATAACATCTTCCGGCAGATCCTGAAGGATGTCCGCCGCATCGTCAGTTTCCAGATCCTTGGTTACTTCGGCAACTTCCTGTGGCTGCATCTGTTCCAGTAAACCGGCACGCACCGCATCCTGCACCTCTGACAACACATCTCCTTCAAGTGCCGGCTCAATCAGATCCCAGAGTGTCTCCCTGTCTTTCGGTGGCAGGCTCTCCACCAGATCGGCGATCTCTGAAGGATGCATGTCGCCCAGCAGGGCACGTACCTGCCCGAAGTCCTCTACTGACAGCGCAGTTAGAATGCTTTCTTGTCGGGTGATTGTGTCCATTGCCAGGCCTGGTGGAAACCAGGCCTAAGTGTATCAGCGTGACGGGGGCTTGGGGAAAGGAAATTGAGAACAGGCAAACATAAGGTGCTGAGCCCGGACAGGTATTTCCTTATATTCCCTCAGTAATTTTCCAGATTTTGTTTTCTAACCAGAGAGGCGATATCGACGCCGCTGCTGGCCGCCAGCACCTGTTCGGTAAACCGGTTCAGTTGGCCGGTGTCTGTTTCGGCAATGATTTTTTTTAATTCAAGCAGACTTGCCGGGTGTGCGCTGAACTGACGCAGACCCAAACCCAGCAGCAAAGGGGCGAATTGTGTTTCACCGGCCATCTCGCCACACATTGCCACGGGAATACCGGCTTTTTCCCCCGCCTGCAGGACGGTGTTGATTAAACGGAGTACGGCAGGATGCAGAGGATCATAAAGATAGTTGACCTCATCGTTTACCCGGTCTATGGCAATGGTATATTGAATCAGGTCATTGGTCCCGATGGATAGAAAGTCAAGGTGGTGAGCAAAGATATCTGCACATATTGCCGCCGCCGGCACTTCTATCATGCCGCCTATGGGCATGTCGCGGTCATAATCGGCCTTGTCCTTATCCAGTTCCGCCTTGATGTCATCGATCATTTGCAGCACCTGCTGCATTTCCTGCAGATTGGACAGCATCGGGATCATCAGTCTGATGGTGCCGTGTGCGGAGGCGCGAAATATAGCTCGTAGTTGAGGTCGAAACAAGGTCGGTTCTTTCAGACACAATCTGATGGCGCGCAGCCCCAGCGCCGGATTGGACTGCACCGGACCGCTCTTGCGACCGCCGTCAACCTGCTTGTCCGCACCGAGATCCAGGGTTCGGATGGTCAGCGGCAGACCATTTAATTTTTCCAGTACCTTCAGATAGGTCTGATAGTGTTCTTCTTCATCGGGAGGGTTGTCCCGGTTCATGTACAGAAATTCAGTGCGATACAGGCCTACCCCATTGGCACCCACTTCGCGCACAGTATCGAAATCGCGAGGCAGTTCTATATTGGCCATTAACTCTATGGTCACACCGTCTTTAGTCAGCGCCGGTCCTTCTTTCAGTCTGCTTAAGCCGGAATAGTAGTGGATGTCTTCCTGTTGCTGCTTGCGGTAGCAGGCCAGGTTGCGTTCATCCGGATCGACCAGCACCACACCCGAGGTACCGTCAATGATGATGAGATCATTCTCTTCAATATACTGAAGCGCATTATGCAGGCTGATGACGGCAGGAATGCCGAGGCTTCTTGCCAGAATCGCGGTGTGTGAAGTCGGTCCGCCGTACTCGGTAATAAACGCAACAATGCCCTGGTGCTGCATCAATACCGTGTCAGCGGGCGTTAAATCGTCAGCCAGAACGATAAAGCCATCGAGTTTGTCGTCCGGGACTTCATGGGGCAGAGGTGCGTGCTTGAGCAATACGCGTTGAATGCGATCAACAACATGGTCGACATCGTCACGACGTGTACGTAAATAGGCATCGTCCATTTCTTCGAACGCGGCGACCAGCGCGTCGCGCTGCAGTTTAAGTGCCCACTCGGCGTTGTAACCGTTTTCTTTGATGAGCCGGATGGGTTCCTGAGTCAGGGCGATATCGTCCATCATCAGCAGATGGGTATCAATGAATGCGGCGATGTCTGCACTGGTGGAATCCGGGATGTGATCACGTATCGCGCGTAACTGTTGTTTGCCCTGTGAGACAGCATCCAGTAAACGCAGGACTTCGGCCTCGACAGCACTGTCCTCTATTTGATATTCCACGATCTCGAGCTGGTCGCGCTCAATGATGTGCACATTGCCGATCGCAACACCCCGCGATACTCCCATCCCCTGTAAGGCGATGGTCATTCGTCTTCTCCGAAGCGGTCGAGTATCAATTTTTCCAGTTGTGTCAGGGCGGGAAGTTCATCGGCACCGGCCGTGGTGATTTCAATGGTCGTACCTTTGGCAGCGGCCAGCATCATGATGCCCATTATGCTTTTTCCGCTGACCTTCTTGCCGTGAAGAGACACATGGATTTCACAATCAAAGCTGGAGGCGAGCTGAACAAAACGCGCTGCTGCGCGGGCATGCAAGCCCAGCTTGTTTATTATTGTTACTGCTTTAGTCTGCATAACTATCTGTTGCCAGTATTTGTTTGACGCCTTCCTGTCCACCGCTAATGGCCTTGTCAACCAGAGCAGCCAGATCAAGTTCAGGATAATTCATTACCCGGATCAGCATGGAAAGATTAAGTCCGGCGACGGCGCCGACAGTTTTTTCTTTTGCACAATGTGTTGCTATGTTACAGGGTGTTGAACCATAGAGATCGGTCAATATAAGAACACCTTCTCCTGAATCCAGTTCATCGACAATAACTTTTGCGTGTTCAAGCAATTCCTCCGGATCACTGTCCCGTTCGACGGTCAACAACTTGGTTTTAATCGGACAGTCCGTGATCATCTGCATCGCAGTGCCCAGTAAGGAGGAACCAATGCCGTCATGACTCAGTATCAACAGTCCAATGCTCATATTATAAATCCCGATGTCGGATCAGGACCTTTTTCTCCAGTCCGGTAAAACAGGCTGCCAGTTGTTCGGTTAAAAAAACGGAGCGATGATGTCCTCCCGTACAGCCTACGGCAATACACAAATAACTGCGATTTTCATCCTCAAATTTTGGTATCCAGTAACCAAGAAACCTCTTCAGTTGATCCAGCATGTCCACCACCATCGTCTGTGCCATCAGAAAATCGACGACGGGCTGATCTTTACCGGTATAGCGGCGCAGGTTTTTGTCCCAGTGCGGGTTTGGCAGGCAACGCACATCAAAAACAAAATCCGCTTCGCGGGGAACGCCCCGCTTGAAGCCAAATGACAGGAACAGGATGGATAGTTCGGCAGAAGTACGTAAGGCAATACGGTCCCGTACTATAGCGCGCAAGTCGTGGACAACACTATGGCTGGTGTCAATGCGCAGATCGGCAAAATCGGACAGATCGCTCAAAATGCTCCTTTCATTAGTAATCGCATCGGCCAGGGATACTTCCTCTGATGACAGGGGATGTTTGCGCCTGGTTTCGCTGTAGCGTTTTGTCAGTTCTTCGTCGCCCGCCTCCATGAACACCAGTTCGGTGGCGATGCCTTCGTTCCGGAGCCGGGCAATGGAATCGGGCAGCGACGAGAGCGATTCAGCAGGATTACGCGCATCAATGCCCACGGCGACCTGTACCGGCAACTCATCTTTGTCATTGACAAGCAGTGCGCTCAGGTGCTTGAGCAGGCTTACCGGCAGATTGTCAATACAGTAAAAATCCAGGTCTTCCAGTGTATTTAATACGACAGACTTGCCTGCGCCGGACATGCCGCTGACAATGATGAGACGACGCTCTTTTCCCGTCAGTTCAGACATTTTTCTGATCAATCATTGCCTGCTGGGAAATAATGAATTCTTCCGTCGCGTTGTATCCGGAAATAATCAGATTGTGATTTATTGCGGCGCATTCCAGCAGGATGGCAAGATTGCGGCCCGGTGCGACCGGCAAGGTAATCTCCGGGACTTCAATATCCATTATTTTCCTGGTGTTACGGCTTCCTTCGAGTCGATCAAGGCGTAACAACTGTTCTTTGCTCATGGGTTCGAGCCGTACGATCAGACGCAGATATTTGTTTTTCTTAATGGCGCTGTCGCCGTAAAGCTGGCGGATGTTGATAATACCCATGCCTCGTACTTCGAGATAGTCACGCAGTGCCTCCGGGCAGGTGCCGTTAATGATGTCGGGTGTAATGCGGGAGAATTGCGGTGCATCATCAGCAATCAGTCGGTGGCCGCGAGTGATTAATTCAAGAGCCAGCTCACTTTTACCAATGCCGCTGGGGCCGGTGATCAGCACCCCGATGGCCATGACCTCCATAAATACACCGTGCAGGGTAAGATCTTCAGCAAAGAGATTGGACAGATAGTAATGAATGGATTCAATCAGACGGTTACCACTTAAAGGTGATATCAACATGGGTACCGCAAATTCATCGCATTTTTGCTTCAGGTAGGCCGGGATCTCCTTGTTGTCGGCCAGCAGGAGGCAGACCGGGTCATGATCAAATAATTGTCGGATAGCGTCATCCCGGGTGGTGCTGCGAAGTTTTTCTATGTAGTCGAGTTCGGTGTTTCCCAGTATTTGGATCTGGTGAGGGTGGATGAGATTAAGGTAGCCCACAAAGGATCGGCCGGTGGGGATCAGCGTTTCAGGTGCAATTTCATCGGTAAGCGCTGGTTTGCTCTCGATACTGCTCTGGCTAAGATTGCTCATTGTTTCCGGCAGGATTTCTCTCTTTTCCCCGGCTTGCCCGGCAACCCATTGCAATAGCAACTTGCTGCTGAATTCGTGAAACAAGTCTTCAATACTGAGCGGTTGAGACTGTACCGACATGATCCTGTGTCCTGTTTACGGTTATAAAAAAATGTCAGGAGCCAAGGTACCTCATACAGGCGGCCAGGTTCGGTGATCCCCTGAACAAACATTTCCAGGCAATGACAATTTTAATTCTCTTGCCCGGGGAGGTTTTTCTGTTTTCAACCGGTCAGCAGATTGAAAATAGCTTCTGTTGATTTCTCTGTGCGTAACTGGTCCAACAAACCGGCATCACTGAATTTTTCAGCCAGCCTGGATAAAATTTGCAGGTGTTCATCAGTGGATTCCTGTGGCACCAGCAGTGCAAATAGAATATCAACCGGTTGCATATCTATTGCGTCGTAATCCACCGGCGTTTGCATTCGAATAAACGCGCCCATGGTTTTATCGCCATGGTTGAGCCGCCCATGTGGCAGGGCAACACCATGGCCAAGGCCGGTGCTGCCCAGTCTTTCGCGGGCCAGTAAACTGTCAAAAACCTCTGATTGCGTGAGACTGGAACTGCCATCGGCAATCAGAGTGGCGAGCGTTTCAAGGGCTGCTTTTTTACTGGCCTCATTAGTATCACAGCGGATACGATCTGTAGACAGGATTTCGGAGATCTGCATAGTGCTAAAAAAGAGGCTGTTGTCGGTGAATTGTGACAGGGATCATTCAGTTGTCTCGCGGTTCTTGATGCTGCCTTCTCCACGATGGTGATTGGTCAGTTTTTCCTTGTGTTTTTTCACCTGCCTGTCCAGCTTGTCAATCAGATTGTCGATGGCCGCATACATATCTTCCTGCTCCGCTTCGGCGAACAGACGACCCCCGTTTACTTTAATGGTCGCCTCGGCTTTTTTCCGATCTTTTTCCACGGTCAGAATCACATGGGTGCTGGTCATATTGTCAAAATGACGCTGAAGACGTTCAAACTTGGAATTCACAAAACTACGCAGGGACGAAGTTATGTCGATATGGTGACCGGTCAGGTTAATTTGCATGGCTGTCTCCGTTATGGGATGTCTGTATTATGGTGGCGTCGAAAATATTGAAAAGACGGTCGGCAACTTGTTTACAGCAGATCATTACTTGGAAACCGGTGTCCTGAATATAATTAAACAAGTCGTTTTCTTTCATTTGAAGGGGGAATTGTCATGGCCTCGCGGTATTTCGCCACGGTCCTGCGCGCAACATTGATACCCTGATCCGCTAAAATGGAGGCAATTTTATTATCGCTTAAGGGTTTTTCATGTTTCTCGGCGATAATGAGTTTTTTTATCAGTGCGCGAATGGCGGTAGAGGAACAGGTCCCCCCCAAATCCGTACTGACATGGCTGGAAAAGAAATATTTCAGTTCAAAAATACCGCGGGGCGTGTGCATGTATTTGCGGGTCGTGACGCGGGAAATAGTGGATTCGTGCAGGCCGAGGGATTCGGCAATGTCATGTAATACCAGGGGCTTCATGGCTTCTTCGCCGTAATCAAGAAAGGCCCGCTGTCGTTCGACAATGGAGGTGGCCACCCGCAACAGGGTTTCGCTGCGGCTTCGCAGGCTTTTAATAAACCAGCGGGCTTCCTGTAAATGCGATTTAAGCGAGGTATTGTCATCACTGTTGTCGGCACGTTTGATCATGCTGGCATAGCCGGAGTTGATTCGCAGGCGAGGCATATTTTCTGCATTGAGTTCGACCCGCCAGACCCCTTTTACTTTTTTTACAAAGACATCCGGAACGATGTATTCAATGCGCGATTCCTGTATCTGATTTCCCGGCCGTGGATTGAGCGTTTGAATGAACAATACCACTTCCTGCAGTTGTTCGCGGTTCAGCTTCATTTGTCTGAGCAGACGATTGTAGTCATGTCCGCCCAACAGATGCAGATGATGGTCGACCAGTTCCTTCGCCTCTGCCAGCCAGGGCGTGTCCGGATCATGTTGAGCCAGCTGTAAACTCAGGCATTCCTGTAGATCTCTTGCGCCGACACCAAGGGGTTCCATATTCTGCACCAGGCGCAGTACCGCCTCCACTTCGTCCATTTCTATTTCCAGCGCCTGCTCATCGCCCAAAGAGGCGCGTATGTCTTCCAGTGAACAGGTTAAATAGCCGTCGTCATCCATGGCATCAATGATGGCGATGGCGATGGCTTTGTCGGTATCGTTGCATTGTGACAGATTGAGCTGCCAGAGCAGGTGGCCGGACAGTGTGCGATCCTGTGTGTCCTGGTTGTCGATGCCGTTGTATTCATTGTTGCCCGAACTTTTGGCGTAAGAGCTGCCGCTGTCATAAATATCCTCCCAGGCACTGTCCACCGGCAGGTCGTTGGGAATATTCTCGTTATTCAAACCGGTTTCGGTTTCAGAAGAATGTGTTTCGGTCGTTGTTTCAGAGAATTCGGGTATGTCATTCGGTGTCGGGGCGTCCGGGCTGTCGGTGCTGCTTTGTTCTCCATTGCTCGGCTGGGAATGATCTTCGTCCAGTTCGAGCATCATATTGGAATCCAGTGCTTCCTGGATTTCAGTTTCAAGCTCCATGCTGGACAACTGCAAGAGGCGAATCGCCTGCTGCAATTGTGGTGTCATGGTCAGACTCTGGCCAATTTTTAACTGAAGAGAAACTTTCATACTTCTAGTTTAGCGCAAAAACCGGGCCAATGTTTGCGACGATCCCAACAAAGGTCATAATTTAAACTGGTCCCCCAGATAAATATCACGCACGCGTTGATTGGAGAGAATTTCATCGGGCAGCCCCTCGGCCTCTATTCTGCCTTCGTTGACGATATAGGCCCGATCACAGGTCCCCAGCGTCTCGCGAACGTTATGATCAGAGATAAGGATGCCCAGTCCGTTTTGTTTAAGATAGCCGGTGATCCGTTGTATATCACTGACCGATATAGGATCGATCCCGGCAAAGGGTTCATCCAGCAGCAGGAAGAGGGGCTCCGTCGCCAGCGCCCGGGCGATCTCCACCCGACGTCGTTCTCCTCCGGACAGACTCATGCCCAGATTGTCCCGCAGGTGGGAGATATGAAATTCATCAAGCAAAAACTCCAGCCGCTGGCTTCTCTGGGCAGCAGATAAATTCGCCCGGGTCTGCAAAATTGCCAGGATATTTTCCTCCACCGTCAATTTTCTGAACACCGAGGCTTCCTGTGGCAGGTAGCCCAGCCCCATATTGGCGCGTTGATCCATGGGTATCTGACTGATCTCATTGTCATTAAGGTGGATCGTGCCGCCATCACAGGGGATCAGGCCGACTATCATGTGGAAACTGGTGGTCTTCCCGGCGCCGTTTGGACCCAGCAGACCCACAATTTCGCCGCTTTGTACGGTGATGCTGACATCATGTACGACCGTGCGCGAACGAAAGCGCTTGGATAAGTGATGGGCGGATAGAACGCTCACGATAATGCTATTTTGATAATAATGGCTGCAAGGAAGTGTGAATATTTATCAGTATTTATCAACGGGTCTATTCTTCTTCTTCTTTTTCTTTCTTTTTAGCGCATTCCCGGTTAAATATTATTAACTGGGCGGCATCGAGACTTTTTTTGTATTTTTTGTCGCCGCATTTGTCTTTTTTCTTCCTGATGATTATTTTAACCCTATCCTTCTTTTTCGGCGCGGCTTTTTCCGCATCGCTGCCCGTGGTCGTTTTATTGCTCCAGGCCTTTACCTGACTGAGCCGGGTATCATACTCAATTCGGTCACCGCTGAAACGCAGCCCCTCCTGAGTGACCAGGGCCTTGTCAATCAATATGACATATTCCTTCAGTTCATAGTATTCCATCGTCAATGCTTCGGCGTGATCATAAACACTGCTGTCTTCGGGCAGTTGCCGGTAAGTGGCAGGGCGGCCTTCCATGATCATGTGGTCCATTTCGTCGTCGTCGGTATAATAGACCGTCATTTTGTCACCGGTCATGCGGATGGTGCCCTGTACCGTGATGACATTGCCCCGGTAAATACTGATATTTTTAATATCGTCCAGCTCACCGGTGTCGGCCTCTATTTCAATCGGTTGATCCTTGTCAGACTCCAGTGCCCAGGCGCTGTACGGCAGGCCCAGCAGGGCGACAGCCAGGGAGAGGCTAAAGAGTTTGTTTTTGTTCAATATACGTATGCACATCTTTTAATACTTCCAGGCGGCTGTCATCAAAATACACGCGCAGACCGATACCGTTAATGGTCGTGCGCTTCGTTTTGATGGTGGCGGGTTGATCGGTTTCTGCATAATCCTGTTCCAATAGCACATTGGCCTTGCTGGTGTTGACCTGCAAGATCCGCTGACCGGTTTCATCATCTTCCCATAATTGTACATTACCTTTTAACAGAACGACTTCGTTGTTGGAGGTGACCCAGCCTTTATCGGCACTGATATATAAAGGCAGTCTCGTTTTTCGATACAATTCCATTTTCGGCTGCAGCAGCTCGCTGGTATCGTTGTCAGGGAAATGCTCCAGATAAACGGCATAAAGACTGCTCTTGGGTATGCCCTCCTGATCCATAGTCAGCGTAGTGAAATCTTCCATGTAGTAATCCGGTTCATGATAGCTCCCGCTGTCAGATCGGGGGCGTTGTTGGCTGATGATGTTCAGCAGCCAGGTGCTGCCAAGGGCGGTAAGCACAAGGAAAACAACAATGATCATTCGTTGAGACATGGGTCAGCTGATCAATAAACCATCAGGGGTGCTAATCGTGATTGTCCGGCACATGGCACAGGGGGACTAATTCGATACATAGTGTTGACAGGCTGCTTCCAGTTTTCCCTGTGC
The DNA here is from genome assembly GCA_024278135.1 of Gammaproteobacteria bacterium. Taxonomy (GTDB): domain Bacteria; phylum Pseudomonadota; class Gammaproteobacteria; order Eutrophobiales; family Eutrophobiaceae; genus WLWS01. Next base: position 35,032 of record JAJRTU010000137.1, on the reverse strand, counting down.
TTCCAATATCAATTCACACACTTCCCTGACCGCACCCTGGCCGCCTGCATGTTCGGTCACCCAGTCTGCCTTTTCCCGCACCAGTGGCCGGGCGTTGGCGACGGCGACGGCCAGCCCGGCCCGGGACATGGCGGGCAGGTCAACCAGATCATCACCGACAAAAGCGGTTTCATCCTTGCTGACATTCAGTTTTTGCATTAATTCTGTTATCACCGTCCGTTTATCACTTTGACCTTGATAAACATAATCAATTCCAAGTGCGGCCATACGTTCCGCCACAATGGGTGTGGATCTGGCGGAAATCACGGCGATATTCAGCCCGGCTTCGCGCAGCATGACCAGGCCGAGACCATCATGTACATGAAAAACTTTGTATTCCTCCCCCTTCTCTCCCAGGATCAAAGCACCATTGGTGAGTACGCCGTCCACATCAAAGACCACTAAACGGACGGGCCGGGCTTTGTCCAGTATCGCCTGAATCATCACACCACTCTGGCCTGCAGCAGGTCATGCATATTCAGGGCACCAATGAGGATATTGTCCTGTTCCACGACCAGCAAAGCATTAATTTTATGTGTCTCCATCATGCTCAGGGCCTCCACCGCCAGGGCATCAGGCCCGATGGTATGACCGCCGGCGGTCATGACTTCAGCGACTCGGGTGCCATGCACATCCACACCGGCGTCCAGCGCCCGCCGTACATCGCCGTCGGTAAAAATACCCAGAACCCGGTTGTCAACGTCAATGATCGCTGTCGTCCCCAGTCCTTTACGGGTCATCTCCACCAGCGTGTCGCTGAGCAAGGTGTCCCTGTAGACACAGGGGATATCTTCACCGCTGTGCATAATGTCCTTGACCCGCAACAGCAAACGTCGACCCAATGTCCCTCCGGGGTGAGAGAGGGCAAAGTCTTCAATACTGAAACCGCGCGCCTCAAGCAGGGCAATAGCCAGCGCATCACCCATAATCAGCGCAGCTGTGGTGCTGGCTGTAGGCGCCAGATCCAGAGGGCAGGCTTCCTGGCTGACACTGACATCGATGTTAACACCGGCTGCCCTGGCCAGACTTGAGCGAGGATTCCCGGTCAGCGCGATCAGGGGTACCTGCAGGTGCTCAATGACCGGCAGCAGAGCGGTAATCTCATCTGTTTCCCCGGAGTTGGACAAGGCAATAACCACGTCTTTCGGCGTGATCATGCCCAGGTCACCGTGGCTGGCCTCGCTGGGGTGGACAAAAAAAGCGGGTGTCCCGGTACTGGCCAACGTGGCGGCGATTTTGCTGCCGATATGACCGGATTTGCCCATGCCGATAACGACAACCCTGCCCTGACAATCGAGGATGTGGTGGCAGGCATCGACAAACGCTTCATCAATACGGTCCGGCAGTTTGCTGACTGCCGAGAGCTCGGTTTCGATTACCGATTTGCCGTAACGAATCAGGGCTTCCCTGTCCTTTCTGGGCATTTTGTTCATAAAGCGGGTTCTCTTTCGTCGGGATGATGGTATTCAAGCGGAGATCGCATTAAATAGCCAGTATTGATAGCCAATAAAACAGCAAAACAAAAAGCCGCCTTCAATGCGATCAAAGCGGCCACGACCATGAACAAAGACCATCCAGCCCATCAACAGTGTCAGGATTACCATGATCGGGAAGTCCCGCAGCAACACATCAGCATCAACATTGGTTGGTTGAATCAGGGCCGGGACGCCCAACACCATCAACATATTGAACATATTCGATCCAATGATGTTGCCAATGGCAATATCCGCTTCGTTTTTGATTACGCTCATGATCGAGGCCGCCAGTTCAGGCAAACTGGTGCCAATGGCAACGATGGTCAGGCCTATGATCAGGTCACTGATGCCAAATTCAAGCGCAATGGCGACAGCACCACGCACCAGCAGCTCCGCCCCGCCCAGTAACAGCATCAGGCCCAGCAGTAAAAAAAACAATGACTTGCCCATCGAACTGGTTTGCTCCAGTTCCTGCTCAAACTCCCCGGCCAGCGGGTCACTTTTCGAGGAACTCCGGGCCAGTCGTATGATCCACCACATCGCCGCGATCAGGCAGAGTATGAGGATCACGCCATCAAGCCTGTCCAGGTAACCGTCAAGCAGCAACAGGGCGGCGATGCCTATAGCGGCGCACATCAGTAAAAATTCCCGGCGTAAGGTAAGGGATTTCACCATCAGCGGGCAGACCAGTGCCGTCACACCCAGCACCAGACCGATATTGGCGATATTGGAACCGACAGCGTTGCCGATGGCGAGCGCGGTCTTGCCATTAAAAGCAGCTACCGAACCCACCAGCACTTCCGGTGCCGAAGTGGCGATACCGACGATGGTCATGCCGATGATCAGCGGTGAGATGTTCAGCGAGCGAGCGATACTGGCCGCACCGGCAACAAAGCGGTCAGCACCGGTGATCAACAGGGTCAGTCCTGCCAGAACGAAAAGGGAATTAATCAACATTGGCTAGTTTACATTTTTTCATGATAATGCCAGATTAATGAGAGACATGAAATTCGCAGTCGCCCATCTGAGGTATTTGTCGTTTATGATAGATGGGTGCTCCCCTGCTCGAAAGGGGTCTTCGTACGCATTTTGTTATTTTATCTGATCACAGTGGCCGGGATATAGACACGAATGACTGATCGTCTGAGTATGTTACACGAATGGCTGCGTGTTGATCTCGGTCTGACGAACTACGATCTGCAGCCGGCATCAGAAGATGCCAGCTTCAGGCGTTATTATCGGGTGATCACGGCGGGGAAAACGCAAATTGTTATGGATGCGCCGCCCGACAAGGAAGATTGTCAGCCTTTCCTGGATGTGACAAAGCGATTGCTGGCAGCCGACGTCAATGTCCCCTGCGTGTTTGCGCAGGATTTGCAGCAAGGCTTTTTGTTGTTAAGCGATTTAGGAACCCGATTATATCTTGGCGAGCTGAATGAAAACCGGGCCGACCGGTTATATGGTGATGCCATAACAACGCTGGTGAAAATGCAGACCCGTAGCTCGGTAGAGAATTTACCCTTGTATACAGAGGCACTGTTGATACAGGAGATGGGCCTGTTCAACGATTACCTGCTTGATAAACACCTGCAGCAGCCATTGACAGAGCAGCCACTGGCGCAACTGCGGGCGCTGTTTGTTTACCTGGCGGAGTCAGCCACCTCACAGCCTCAGGTGTTTGTACATAGAGACTTCCATTCACGTAATTTGATTCTGAATCAAAACAACCCCGGTGTCATCGACTATCAGGATGCGGTCGTCGGGCCGGTGAGTTACGACCTGGTCTCGCTGTTAAAGGATTGTTATATCAAGTGGCCACAATCAAAAGTTGAGCAGTGGCTCCTGCAATACCATCGTCAACTGGTTAACGTTATGGGTGTGCAGGTGAGCAGGGAAGAGTTCAGACGCTGGTTTGACCTGATGGGCGTGCAACGCCATCTCAAAGCCAGTGGTATTTTTGCGCGCCTGTATCATCGAGACGGCAAAACGGATTATCTGAAGGATATTCCCAGAACCCTGTCCTACATCCTCGATTTGAAAGATGAATACCCCGAATTGCAATATCTGATGGCGCTGTTGCAGGACACAGTGTTGCCAGGGCTGGCACGTCGGTGAAGGCGATAATACTGGCTGCAGGCAAGGGCGAGCGCATGCAGCCTTTGACGAGGCGGGTGCCGAAACCGCTGTTAACCATCGCCGGCAAGCCGCTGTTGCAATACCACATAGAAGCGTTGGCGGCGGCCGGCGTAAGAGAACTGGTGATTAATCACGCTTTGATGGGCGAGCAGATTGAAGATTATTTTGGTGATGGCGCCTCATACAATCTGCACATCCGCTATTCAGCGGAAGGCGATGAGCCGCTGGAAACAGGGGGCGGTATACAGCACGCCCTGCCGCTGCTGGGAGTGTCCCCGTTTATTGTCGTTAACGCCGATGTCTGGACCGACTATGATTTTTCCCGCCTGCCTGCCGAGCCGGAAGGTCTTGCGCATCTGATACTGGTGAATAATCCTGCCCACCATCCAACAGGCGATTTTCAGTTGCGAGGGAAGAAAGTGGAAAATACCGGAGAGCAGCGACTGACCTACAGTGGCATAGGTGTGTATCGACCGGCCCTGTTTGCGAACAGGGAGGGGGGCACCTTTCCGCTGGCGCCCCTGCTACGCCTTGCGATGGAGCAGGGCCAGGTCAGCGGCGAGCTGTATACTGGAGTGTGGTTTGATATTGGCACACCGGATAGATTGAGGGATGCTGAGTATAAAGCATTAAACAGTAAGTAAGCACCCGCTATACTTATAGATTCTTTTGCTTCTTCTGCGCATTTGTGATCGTTAAGATTTTCAGGATCCGTTTTGTTGCGTCGTAATACAACCGGTCCTAATGTAAAGATTTGTTGCAGCGCAGAGAACAATATCTAGTAGTCCCTCAGCAAGATCCCACAAGATATAGATATCAATGTAGAGATCCTGTATAGTTCGCCTCGAATTCAGACAGAGCTCATGGTCCGATAATGCTTTATTGGATATGTACTTTATTTTTGAAGTCCAGTGTTTCCATGTCGCGCAGTTCAGGCGGCAAGATCCTCACCATCATACTTCCCGGTATACTGCTTCTTTTCCTCTTTATGGCGGAGTCTGTCTGGCGTTTTGATGATGCCGACCCTTCTTCTCCTATACCGCGATTGCCCGAAAAGCGCAGTACAACAGCGATTGACAGATCTTTTACATCTGCTGTTGCCGGGGGCGATCTGAGTGAGATAAAACAGCGGGGCCGCCTGCGTATTCTGGTGCAGAAACAGGCTTCTTCTCTGGACAGGCAAAATTCCACCGGCTGGAAATTGATCAGGCAATATATGCGCGAGCAGGGACTTCAGGCAGACTGGATTGAAGTCGATCAAGCGCAACTGTTATATACCTATTTACATCAGGGCAAAGGTGACATCATTTTACGGGCCGGCGCCTCCTCCTACCAGGACAGGCCGCAGCAGGTACAACTGACGCTGCCCTGGGGGATCTCGCAACAGCAGGTCATTTCTCGAAGTGATACCGGTCGTATCCGCAAGCTGGAAGACCTGGGAACGCGGCAGATTGCTGTCAAGGCCTCCTCCCCCATTCTGGGCATATTGCAGGCCCAGACAGAGATCAATCCTGCCATGGATTTGATCATAATTCCTGACACGATTAACACTAAAAGCATTTTGCAGCGCGTAGCCGCCGCCCAATACGATGTTGCGGTTCTGGATAATCTGGCCGTGGAGCCCTACTTGCCACAATTTCTGAGCCTGGACGTGGCATTTAATATCACCGATGCGAAAACAATGTCCTGGGCGGTGAGTGCATCTGCAAAAGAATTGCGTGCCTCATTAAACGGTTTTCTTGACAGGCAATACCTGCAATCCGATATTGCCCGCAGCTATCAGGAAGATTTGCCCGCATTACAGAGAAGGAAACTTTTGCGTCTTATTACCTACCAAAGCCCGGTGAACTACTATGTTCGCGGGGGAAAACTCAAGGGCTTCGAACACGACCTGGTAAAGCGATTTGCCGAGTCGCATCAAATGCGCCTGGAAATTGTCATTGCCGACAGCCACGCAGAAATGGAAGCGCTGTTATTGACAGGTAAAGGCGATGTCGTGGCGGCATCGGTCCCCCGGCAAAGCTTTGACGACAATGAACAGCTTGCTTTCAGCCGGACTTACGCACATGCCGTACCGACCGTGGTCGGGCGATCAGTTGATACGCCGCTGCTGGATATAAATGCCCTGTCCGGGCGTCGTATAGTGTTGTCGGCTGCCAGTCCCTACAAGAAGGTACTGCAAAGAATCAAGGCCGGCGGAGTAGACGTGGATATTGTCACAGCCGATGTCGGCGAGAGCACTGAAACCATATTGTTCCGAGTGGCACAGGGCATGTACGACCTGACCGTGGTGGGAGGACATGAACTCAAGGCCCGTTTTGCCCGGCAAATCAACCTGCGGGCGCATTTTGCGCTGACAGAACCTTTGCCCCATGTGTGGATGGTCAGGGAAGCGGACAGGCAATTATTAACGGCCTTGAATGAGTATATCAGCAGGGAATTTCGCAAAGGTTTTTACAATGTGCTTTACTCGAAATATATAGACAAGCCGCGAGTATTACTGGGAGATACCCAATTACTGGCAGGCATCGAAAAGCTTTCACCCTATGATGACATCGTACACAAATATGCAGAGCACTATGGTTTTGACTGGCGTTTGATTGTCGCCCAGATGTATCAGGAGAGCCAGTTCAACCCCCAGGCAGTTTCTTATGCCGGCGCAGAAGGCCTGATGCAGCTCATTCCGGCAACAGCCGAATTGCTGGGGATCGACAATGCCTACGATCCGGATAACAGTATTCAGGCCGGCGTTCGTTACATGCATTATTTGCGCGGTAAATTTGAGGACAGTCTGCTGCTTGAAGATCGCATCTGGTTTTCCCTGGCGGCATATAACGCCGGCTACAATCGTGTGCAGCGCGCGCGCCTGCTGGCTGAACGGATGAACCTGGATAAGAACAAGTGGTTTGATAATGTGGAAAAAGCCATGCTCACGCTGGCCAAACCTTACTGGAAAGACGGTGAGACAACGCGTAATTGCCGATGTGGTCAGACCGTCGTCTATGTACGCGATATCAGAACTCTGTACACGAACTATGTCCGTCTTACCCGCAGCATCAAAGCCGATTTCAGTGCCCGCGAATTAAGCCAGGATATTTAAACAGATGTCCTGCCTCCCCTGGATTAGCCGGAACAAAGCAGACGCCCTTTGGGAACGTTGTACTGTCGGCTGTCTGTTCTATACCCGCAAAGAAAAGGTGACGGGCCCGTCATTGGTTAAGCTGATCTGCATATCAGCACCAAACTGACCGACAGCAACCCTGCTGTAGTTTGAGCGGGCCGTCCTGATCAGATAGTCGAAAAGCAGCCGGCCCTGATCCGGCGCTGCGGCACTGCTGAAACTCGGTCGCATACCCTTGCGGGTATCCGCTGCCAGGGTAAATTGAGGAACCAGTAACAGCTCACCCTGTATATCAACCAGACTCAGATTCATTTTGCCCTGCTCATCGGGAAACACGCGGTAGCCAAGCAATCGCTCCAGTAAACGATCTGCCCTGGTTTCATTATCATTTTTTTCGACAGCGATCAGTACCAGCAATCCGGTACCAATTTCAGCGACGGTGCGTTGTTGAACTACGACGCGGGCTTGTCGGACCCGTTGTAACAGGCCGATCACGGAATGGTATGTCGAACAGTTAAATAATCTTCATGTAGTCCAGAATGTTGACTGCAAATAATGCGATCGCAGCGGCCATAACAGCCCACTCCATATTCCGCCGCGCCAGCCAACCCGTGAAATGCAGAATTAATACAGCAATGGCGAGAGTGTAGACAATATAAAAAATCATATCTTGGCCCCAATGTTCTTGTTTGGTTATACAGTTTTATTATCGTGTACAAAGCCCGGAAACTTTAGCCGGGATCCCATATAATATCATAAGTCAGGCACATAACTTTATGATAATTATAAAAAACAGCTAATAATTAGTCGCTATTTCCCTCTCAGTCAAGCTGACGCACGCCATTGTTATCGGCTACCAGCAATATGTCTGCCCCGCGTCTGGCAAATAAGCCGTTAGTGACCACGCCGGTGATATTATTTATCACCTGTTCCAGCTCAAGCGGCTCAATAATACGAAGATGATGTATATCAAGAATGATATTGCCGTTATCCGTACGAAAGCCTTCACGTAACACCGGCTGTCCACCCAGTTTGACCAGTTCCCGGGCGACATAGCTTTGCGCCATCGGGATCACCTCTACCGGCAGGGGGAAGTTACCCAGTATATCCACTTCCTTGTTGTTATCGATAATGCAGATAAAGGTTTTACTGGCGGCAGCAATAATCTTTTCCCGGGTCAGGGCACCACCACCGCCTTTGATCAAATGCAGGTGCTTTGTCGCTTCGTCAGCCCCGTCGATATAAACCGCCAAGGTTCCGACACTGTTCAGGTCCAGAACCGGGATGTGATGCGCCCGCAGGCGTTCTTCTGTCATTATGGAGCTGGCGACGGCACCGTCAATACGATGTTTAATGGTGGCCAGCGAATCAATAAAAAAATTCACTGTGCTGCCGGTGCCGACCCCGACGATCATATCATCGTCGATATACTTCAGTGCCGCCTCAGCGACAGCTTGTTTCATTTCATCTTGATTCACAGTTGTTGTCCCGGTTTCAGAAGAGAAAGAGCAGGCTTTCGCTTGCCGTCAGGCTGAAAGTTTCTGACAGCAAGCAGTAAATGTTATCTTATGCCGATGTTCAATGAATACAAACAATTAATTGCGGAAGCGAGCCGGCGTGTCTATCAGTTGGCCAACAAAACCGATCTTGATTATGCGCCACAGCTCAGTGAAATTTATGACAACCGGATCTGGTTGAAGCGGGAAGATCGACAGCCGGTGTTTTCCTATAAAATCCGGGGCGCTTATAACATGATGGCCTCGCTTGCAGAAGTCTTGAGAGACACCGGCGTGTTGGCCGCGTCGGCCGGCAACCATGCTCAGGGCGTCGCACTGGCGGCACAGAAGCTGGATATTGCCGCCACCATCGTCATGCCGAAAACCACCCCGGAAATAAAAGTGACTTCCGTCAGGCGTTTGCAGGCAAAGGTGATCCTGCATGGTAATAATTATGACGATGCCAGAGACTATGCCCTGGAACGGGCATCCGCGCAGGGCCTTACTTATATTCCCCCCTATGATCACCCGCTGATTATCGCGGGCCAGGCGACGGTGGGCGTGGAGATCCTGGAGCAGCACGCCGGGCCGGATATTATTTTTGTGCCTGTCGGTGGCGGTGGTTTGATTGCCGGGCTGGCAGCACATGTTAAATCAGTCAAACCTTCCATCAGGATCGTCGCCGTCGAGCCGGACGAAGCACCCTGTTTGTATCGCGCGATGGCGGCAGGAGAAAGAGTAGCGCTGGAGCATATCGGTGTTTTTGCGGACGGAGCGGCGGTGAAGCAGGTGGGTGAGGAGAATTTCCGCCTGTGCCGCGAATTGATCGATGAAGTCCTGCTGGTGAATGTGGATGAAATCTGTGCGGCGGTAAAAGATATTTTCGAAGACAGTCGGGCCATACCGGAACCGGCGGGAGCCCTCGCGCTGGCCGGTTTGAAACAGTATGTAAGCAGAGAACAGATACGGGGCCAGGAGCTGGTTGCCGTGTTCAGTGGTGCCAATGTCAATTTTGATCGCTTGCGTCATATTGCCGAACTGGCTGCCCTGGGCGAACAAAGAGAGGCCCTGCTTTGTATCACCATTCCGGAACGCCCGGGAAGTTTCCGCATTCTCTGCCATGATCTGGGGCCACGGCTCATCACCGAGTTCAACTACCGTTACTCTGACAGCCGGCAGGCCCATGTCTTTGTCGGTATACGATTAAAAAAAGGCCTGCAGGAAAAACAGGGGCTGTTGGAAAGTCTGAAAGCCAGGGGCTACGAGGTGCTGGATATGAGCGACAACGAAGTGGCCAAGATGCATATCCGTTATATGGTTGGCGGCAGCAGTCAGATTGATGATGAGTTGCTTTACCGCTTTGAGTTTCCCGAGCGCTCAGGAGCACTGTTGTACTTTTTAACAGCCATGAGCGATCGCTGGAACATCAGTTTGTTTCATTACCGCAATCATGGCGCCGCGTACGGTCGAGTATTGCTGGGCATACAGGTCCCTGACAAAGATCGAGAGGAATTCCAGTTATTTCTGGATGGTCTGGGAATGGAGTATCTGGATGAAAAGGAGAATCCGGCCTACCGGATGTTTCTGGGCTGAACTTGCGATGTGATATCAGGTCCTGTATTCCCGCCTTTTTCAAGTTTCAGTCCATACTGCCTTCCGAACCGGCAAGTTTGTCCGCTCAGCCCGGCAAACACGGTTCACTGAATCAAACTCCTGAAATTTGTAGCAGGTGAAATTCGATACGGCAATGATCAAAATTCCCGAGAGAAAGGATGGGTATCAACCGCAATGTCGTTCAAAAGACAATCCAACTTGAACCATAGGATCAAGTGGGAACAGCTAGCGACATATCAGGCTGCCCACCTTAGCGGGGGGTGTGCACAACAACATCGCTGTTTAGTTCCCTGGTTAGTGTATTATCGGCTCAAGTTACACCTGTCTAATCACAAACACCGCAGAAGATACCCAAATCTAATTCCTGTTACTCGCGGCCCGTCTAAACGGCCGCCTACATTTCCAGTTGATTGCCCTTGACCAGAGCCTCATCTATCTTGCTTTGCAAACGTTGAATCGTCGTATCTATACTGGAAGTATAGTTATCATTTTCCTGTTTGTAAGCCAGCAATTCGTGTGCCAGATTCAGCGCAGTCATTACTGCAATTCTCTCTCCGCCAATGACTCTGCCGCTGTTTTTCATGTCCTGCATTTTTGTATTGAGGTAAGTGGCGGCGGTGTGTAACTGCTCACGTTCGCTCTCATCGCAGGAAATAAGGTATTCCTTGTCCAGGATGTTAACAGTGATGGGCTTGCCACTTTCATTCATGAGCGTGTTTCCATTGCTCGTAAGCGTGAAATCATCGATTCAATACGGATCCTGGCCTGCTCGGTCTTTTCAATCAGCGTTGCGCGTTCGCTGACCAGATTGTCCTGCTGGTTACGCAAGGCGGAGTTTTCCGATTTAAGTTCGTCCACTGTGCGGATGAGCTCGTCGACCCGGCCTTCAAGGGCGACAAGATCCATGTTTTCGGTATCAGTCATGGTGGCTACTTATTTGTCAGCATTGGGCATTGGTGAGTATCATTAGCGTTCAATATAGAGCGGTGATACATGACGGTCAACAGTTGAAACGGGTATTTGACGTTGTGACTTGTGTTTACCCCCGCTTGCCTTGCAGAATGCAGTGTTGGAAAACGAATGAAAAGGAGGATTTTGAAGGCGATGCCTGATTTTGATGTGCTCGATGCCCTGCTGGTGCGGGTTGAGGCCGAGGCCTATGCGACTGAATGCCATGGCTTTGTCTGCGGTCAGATATGTGCGACTGGCACGGCAGATGAAACTTTGTGGGAGGATTTTCTCAATATACAGGGCGATGACGACAATTTGGCGCGTACCTGTTTTGAAGAAGTGAGGCATCTGGCCTCGGAGACCCTTGCGCAAATGCACTCAGCCGAGTTCGGTCTGCAGCTGTTATTGCCCGATGATGAGGTGTCCATGGCTTTACGGGCGGAAGCCCTGGGCAACTGGTGTCACGGTTTCCTGAACGGTTATGGTGTCAGTGAAACACCAAATCCGGCCGGTAATTCCGAACAATGTAATGAAGTCCTGGAAGATTTCAGCCAGATATGCCGGCTTGGGATCGACGGGGAAGATGCCGGGGACGAACATTCCTTAATGGAGTTGATTGAATATGTGCGCATGGGTGCCATATTGATTTTTGAAGAATCACTGCCTGCATTTGGCCAACCGGAGGTATTACATTAGTGGACACGCGCGAATTCCAACGTCGTCGCAAACGATTGATGGACATGATGGGAGATGAAAGTATCGCCATTATTCCGACTGCACCGGTACGTATTCGCAACCGGGATGTTGAATACCCGTTTCGGCACGACAGCGATTTCTATTATCTGACGGGTTTTGCCGAACCGGAGTCGGTTGCGGTGTTGATCCCCGGGCGCTCATCCGGTGAATACATCCTGTTTTGCCGGGAACGGGATGCCAGGATGGAGACCTGGAACGGGATTCGGGCCGGACTGGAAGGCGCAGTTGAAAAACATGGTGCCGATGACGCGTTTCCCATAGAAGATCTGGATGACATCCTGCCCGGCCTGCTTGGAGATCAGGAGCGTATTTATTATACGATGGGCAATGATCCGGCTTTTGATCAGCGATTGTTGAGTTGGGTAAAACATGTACGTGATCAGGCCCGAAACGGTATCAGTGCACCGGATGAGTTCATCACGCTGAACCATATTTTACATGATATGCGGCTGTACAAGAGTCGCCATGAGATAAAGGCCATGCGTCAGGCGGCCCGTATCTCTGCTGCCGCACACAGGCGGGCCATGCAGATGTGCCGGCCCGGTATGATGGAATACCAGATAGAAGCTGAATTGACCTACGAATTTACCCGTCGGGGTGCCCGCAGTCCGGCCTATTCCTCCATTGTTGGCGGCGGTGCAAACAGTTGTATCCTGCATTACACGGATAATTCGGACGAACTCAGAGACGGCGATATCCTGCTCATAGACGCTGGTGCGGAATACGAAAGTTACGCCAGTGACATTACCCGTACTTTTCCCGTTAATGGTATTTTCAGTGAGGCGCAAAAGGCGGTTTATGAAGTTGTACTGAAAGCCCAGTTGGCTGCAATTGAAGCCGTTCAGCCCGGCAACCACTGGAACGATCCCCATGAAGCTGCTGTACATGCGGTGACCACTGGATTGGTCGCTCTGGGTATTTTAAAGGGTCGCGTGCGCAGTCTGATCAAGGAGAAGGCCTATACGAAGTATTACATGCATCGTACCGGTCACTGGCTGGGCATGGATGTGCATGATGTGGGAGACTATAAAGTGGATAGCGAATGGCGCATGCTCGAAGCGGGCATGGTTCTGACTATAGAGCCCGGACTGTATCTGGCACCGGGTCGCGGTCTGGCAAAAAAATGGTGGGATATTGGTATACGAATCGAAGACGACGTGCTGGTCACAAAGGATGGCCATGATGTGCTCAGCAAGGACATGCCCAAGACGGTTGATGAAATAGAAGCGCTGATGGCTGCCGGCAAGGCCGCCTGAGGGAGCCGGGCCTGGATGCAAACTGAGTATGACGTGATTATCGTCGGGGGCGGTCTGGCGGGTCTCACGCTGGCGGGCTTGTTGGGCCATCAGGGACTGGAGTGCGTCGTGATAGAGGCCGGTGAAAAAATCGACCGGGTGGATTCAGTCCCGGATGATCCACGGGCATTGGCGATCACCCATGCTTCCCGGAATATTCTTGCCAGTTTTCATGCCTGGCAGTGCTTGCCGCAGGATCGTCTTGCCTGTTTTCGGGGCATGCAGGTCTGGGATGAAAATGGCAGCGGTGCGATAGCTTTTGACAGTACCGAACTTGGCCGGCCGACACTGGGCTATATTGTCGAGCAAGCAGTATTGCAGACCAGTCTGGAGCAGGCAGTCCGTTCCCTGTCCGGGATCAGCGTACTCCATAACTCCCGACCCTGCGATATTCAGTGGCAGGACGATCATGTTTCGGTAATATTGGATAAGGGTGAAAACATATCGGCGCATTTACTGGTGGCCGCCGATGGAGTGCAGTCTGCCTGCAGAGCGATGGCCGGGATAAACTACCGCGTACACGATTACCGGCAACGGGCGGTGGTCTGTGTGACAAGAACCGCCTTGCCTCATGGAGAAATTGCCCGACAACGATTTTTGACGGATGGACCGCTGGCTTTTTTACCAATGTATCCGGATCATCAATGTGGCATCGTCTGGTCTACCCGACCGGCCCATGCAGAAGCACTTTTAAAAATGACTGAAAGGGAATTCAACCAGGCCCTGCAGGCGGCTTTCGAACATACGCTCGGGGAAGTAAAGGAAAGTGAGCGCAGAAGCTGTTTTCCTTTGCGCCGGGCAGAGGCGGAATATTATTGTCGCGAACGTTTTGCCCTCATTGGTGATGCTGCGCATTCCGTACATCCTCTGGCGGGACAGGGGGCAAACCTGGGCTTGCTTGACGCCGCCAGCCTGGCGCAATTGATACTGGAAGCAGGGGTAAAAGGCAGGGATATAGGGGGCAGGCGGGTGTTGCGAAGCTACGAACGATGGCGAAAGGGCGAAAACAGGATAGTGATGATGACGATGGAAGGTTTCAAATACGTCTTTGAGAATCAGTCTTCGCCTGTGCCGATGCTGCGCAACCGGGCACTGAATTTCGCCAATTCGTTTATTCCTTTGAAACACACTATTATGCGTTATGCAATGGGTCTGTCCGGTGACCTGCCGGTAGCGGCAAAATGAAATCGTACCTGAGTTAAGTGGAAAATTTATGTCGGAAAATGAGATATCAGTTCCCAGCAATTTTATCCGTAAGATAATCAGCGAGGATCTGCAACAAAATAGAATTGAGGGGCGCGTCCATACTCGCTTCCCGCCCGAACCCAATGGCTATCTGCATATTGGCCACGCCAAGTCCATTTGCCTGAATTTTGGTCTGGCACAGGAGTTCGGTGGCCTGTGTAACCTGCGTTTCGATGACACCAATCCGGAGAAGGAAGAGACGGAATATGTGGAGTCGATCAGGCAGGATGTGCGCTGGCTGGGGTTTGACTGGGAAGACAGAGAATACTTCGCCTCGGACTATTTTGATCAGCTGTATCAATATGCCGTGGATCTGATAAAACAGGGCAAGGCCTATGTCGACAGCCTCAGTGCGGAGGAGATTCGGGAATATCGAGGCACCTTGACTGAGCCAGGCAGGGAAAGTCCCTGGCGGGACCGTTCTGTGGATGAAAATCTGGCGCTGTTCGAAGACATGCGCGATGGCAGACTGGAAGAAGGGCAAAGCGTGTTGCGGGCAAAGATCGATATGGCTTCGCCGAATATCAACATGCGTGACCCGATAATTTACCGTATCAGAAAGGCCCCCCATCATCGCAGCGGTGACCGCTGGTGCATCTATCCCATGTATGATTTCACCCATTGCCTGTCAGATGCAATAGAGCACATCACCCATTCCGTTTGTACGCTGGAGTTCGAAGATCATCGTGCTCTCTATGACTGGTTCATTGACAATCTGGAAACGCCCTCACGACCCAGGCAGTATGAATTTGCCAGACTCAATCTGAGCTATACCGTGTTGAGCAAACGCAAACTCATCGAACTGGTGAAGGAAGCTCACGTCAGCGGCTGGGACGATCCACGGATGCCGACTCTGTCCGGTTTGCGACGGCGGGGGTTTACTGCAGCGGCTATCCGGGATTTTTGTGATCGTATCGGTGTCACCAAAAGTGATACGCGTATAGATATTGGTGTACTCGAAAACTCCCTGCGTGAGGATCTGGATAAAAATGCCCCCAGGGCGATGGCCGTTTTAAGACCTTTAAAAGTGGTCATCGAAAATTATCCGGAAGACGGTGAAGAAGAACTGGAGGCAGCCAACCATCCGCAAAAGCCGGAGATGGGTTCGCGCAAGGTGCCGTTCAGCCGGGTCATCTACATAGAACAGGATGATTTTATGGAAGAGGCGCCGAAGAAATTTTTCCGCCTGGCACCGGGACGGGAAGTCCGCCTGCGTTATGCTTACTTTATTACCTGTCAGGAAGTGATCAAGGACGAGGAGACAGGAGAAATTGTTGAACTGCGTTGCCGCTATGATCCGGCGACGCGGGGAGGCAATGCTCCTGATGGTCGCAAGGTAAAAGGGACTTTGCACTGGGTGTCGGAACGGCACGGGATAAAATCTGAAGTGCGTCTTTATGACAGACTTTTCACCGCAGCTCATCCCGGGCAGGGGGACGGTGACAGCAAAGACTTTTTAAATCCCGCCTCTGTCGAAATATTGCGTGATGCTTTGGTGGAACCCTCTTTAAAAACGGCACAGGCCGAAGATCGTTTTCAGTTCGAGCGACTGGGGTATTTTGTGGCGGATAAAAACGACTGGGATCCTCTGCGCCCGGTGTTTAATCGAACCCTTACCCTGCGGGATACCTGGGGCAAGGTGAGCAAAAAATAATTCTATTATAATGGATACCGACAATGTCTAAGATACCAGCAGCATTATATGAATCAAACTTGAAAAGCCTGCCATTAATCAACAAGGGCAAAGTACGTGATATTTATGATGTTGATGATAATCATATGTTGATCGTGACTACGGACAGACTTTCCGCCTTTGATGTGATTCTGCCGGATCCTATTCCCGGTAAAGGAGCGGTATTAACCACGGTCTCCAATTTCTGGTTTGAGCGTACCGGGAATATTATTGCCAATCATCTCAGCGACCTGATACCGGCAGATGTTATCGCTGACGAAACGGAATGCGACACGCTGGCGGGGCGCGGTATCGTGGTAAAGAAACTGAAACCTTTGCCGGTGGAGGCCATCGTGCGGGGTTACCTTATCGGATCCGGGTGGAAGGACTATCAGAGCAGTGGAACAGTGTGCGGTATCCAGTTACCGGCCGGTTTGCAACAGGCTGAACAATTGCCGACGGCGATCTATACACCCTCTACCAAGGCCGATGTGGGAGAGCATGATGAAAATATCAATTTTGACAAGACCATAGAACTGCTGGGCCAGGACATGGCGGAACGGGTTCGTGACGTCAGTCTGAAGATATACCGGGAAGCGGCGGAATACGCGCTGGAAAAGGGTATTATTATCGCCGACACGAAGTTTGAATTCGGAATGGACAAAGACGGTGCACTGGTGTTAATCGATGAAGTGCTCACGCCGGATTCTTCGCGATTCTGGCCTGCGGACACGTATCGGCCGGGCAGCAGTCCCCAGAGCTTCGACAAGCAATATGTCCGTGACTATCTGGAAACACTGGACTGGGATAAAAAGGCCCCGGGGCCTCGGTTACCGGAGGAAGTGATTGATAACACCGCAGCAAAATATCGGGAAGCGCAGGACAGGTTGATGCGTTAGTGACTGATGGCAGGGAGTGAAAAATAGAAAAATTTATTCCAGGTGGCGATAGATACAGGAGAAAAATTGATGCGATGCTTGCATGCTGTGCTGATGGTCATGGCCGTTCTGTTCATGTTGGCCTGTTCCGACAGTAATGAAAACGAAACCGGTAACGATAATGTCTGGAAAGAACAAACAGCAACAATGGAGAAGGCCAGAGAGGTTGAGGCGGTTTTACGTAAGTCCGCTGAAGATCGGGCGAAGGCGATAGAAGAGCAAACGCGATAAGCCCGGAGAGAACAGGCTCGTATGATCCCGCTGCACGACGATAATCCGACAAGTTTGATTCCCGTCGTCACGATTTTTCTCATCGTCTTGTGTGTACTGGTGTATCTGTGGCAGGTTTCGCTGGGTGCTGAGGGGAATCAGCTGGCAGTCGTCAGTCTGGGCGTGATACCGGCTGTCCTCCTGCATAAAGTGAGCCTTCCAGCGGAACTGGTGATGATTCCCGCAGGGATGACCGTCATTACATCCATGTTCTTACATGGCGGTTTTATGCACCTGGCCGGCAATATGCTGTACCTGTGGATCTTTGGCAATAACGTCGAGGATGCCATGGGCCATTTTCGCTTTGTCGTGTTTTATCTTCTTTGTGGAGCGGCGGCCGTCGCCGGGCAAACGCTGCAGAATCCGGATTCACAAATACCCATGATAGGCGCCAGCGGCGCCATTTCCGGGGTGCTCGGTGCCTATCTCCTGCTTTATCCTCACGCCAGGGTACTGGTCTTTATTCCGCTGGGTTTCTTTTCGCAACTGATTCGACTGCCCGCGGGCTGGGTGCTGGGTCTGTGGTTCGGCATGCAGATACTCAGTTCGGCGTTGACCAGCTCAGAGGGTGGCGGCGTGGCATGGTTTGCCCATATAGGCGGCTTTATCGCCGGCATGGCCCTGATTCCCCTGTTCAAATATAAAAACGTCGGCCTGCTTCAGGCCGGACACGGTTCCCGGCGTTATGCGCGCAGAGTCCGGCGATAATCCTGTCAGTGAGTCTCGACAGCGACCTTGTCGTCGGAGAGTTTCGTAATCAGCGCCAGGCGTGCGGCAGGGTCTTCAATGTTGCTCATCGCGTCGCTGAAGGCCGCCACTTTTTTATCGTGCTCTCTCAATAACTTTTCCAGTTTCAGGTTTTCGGCGATGGAAGGCATTTCATTTATTTGGTACTTCTGTTTCAATTGCTGCAAAAAATCAAAATACCGTTTTTTGCTTTCTCCCATGGCCTGATAAGCCAGCCACGCCAGTTCGGCGGCGGTGCCAGGGCTATGGTCTGTCGGAGGGGTCATGGAACAGTCAAAGGGTTTGTGCAGGAACCGGAAGCCGGGATACTGAACTCCGGCCCTGCATGCCGATCTTTATACTGCTTTTTCCATGTCTTCGCTGTACTGGCCGGAGCAGGCAAGGCTGTTACATTTCTCTCTGTGCAACAGGGCTTTTTGTGCTGCAGCAACATTGGCTTGCTGGCCTGCCCAGGCCTGCAGACAGGGCTCCTGCAGGGCACGACCGTAGGAAAAGCTGAGTGGCCAGGGCAAATGGCTGTTGCTGGCGTTCATGGCATTGAGGTGGGCTGTTGCCCGTTCCGGGCTTTGTCCACCGGACAGAAAAACAATGCCGGGTAGTGCCGCCGGCACTGTATGCAGCAGGCAACGGACGGTCATGTCGGCAACTTCCTGTACACTCGCCTGGCTGGGGCATTGTTTGCCGGAGATAACCATGTTGACCTTCAGGATAGTGTGTTCCAGGGCCACATCCTGGCTGTACAGCGCATTGAATACCGTTTTCAGTGTGGCCTCGGTAACGGCGTAGCACTGTTCAATGGTGTTGTCCGCGTCCATCAATACTTCCGGTTCAATCATCGGCACGATACCGGCCTCCTGGCACAGGCCGGCATAACGGGCCAGGGCATGGGCGTTGGCGTCAATACAGGCGGTGCTGGGGATTTTCTCGCCAATGGTGATCACCGCCCGCCATTTGGCAAACCTGGCCCCCAGTTCACGGTATTCGGCCAGACGCTCCCGTAAACCATCCAGACCTTCAGTAACTTTTTCGCCGGGATGCCCGGCCAGTTCTTTGGCCCCCATATCGACCTTGATACCGGGCATGATACCTTCGTCCAACAGGGCTTTGGGGAAGGGACGACCATCACTGCTGGACTGTCGCAGGGTTTCATCATAAAGAATCATGCCGCTGATGAAGGCATTGCTGCCCGCCGCCGTGATGAGTAAATCACGGTAGGCCCGTCGGTTTTCTTCTGTGGATTCGATATTGATGGTATCGAAGCGTTTCTTGATGGTCGGCGAACTTTCGTCAATCGCCAGGATGCCCTTACCGGCCCCTACCATGGTGCGGGCAGTCTGTTCCAGTTCATTTACAAAATTGCTCATTACTTTTCCTCTGAATAGTAGAATAACAGTCCCTCTACGGGCGTTTGAAATTGTTCAACTGCGGATTTTGAATGATTTTCATCCTGCAATAAAGGAATACAGTAAAAATACTGACAACGCAGCAGTATTTTTCAACGGCAATGGGGTAAATTCAGAGCGCCCCTCGTGGATCCGACAGACTACCGGGCCTTTCCGAGTTGTTTGCTGACAATGGCCACAAAATACACCAGTCCGGCAACCACAATAATGGTGGCCCCGGAGGGCAGATCGGGTTGATAGGACAGCAGCAGACCGATGCTGGTGATCAGCGTGCTGAGCACAACGGCTATCACCATCATACGGGGTATCGAACTGGAGAATTGTACTGCACTGGCGGCGGGCAGGATCAACAGTGCCATGACCAGAATCAGTCCGACGATCTGTATCAGCAACACTATCGTCAGGGCGATCATGCAAAGCAGGAGGATGTAGTATGCTTCGACGTTGATGCCACGCAGACGGGCGAATTCCTCATCAAAGGTTGCTGCCAGGAATTGCCGGTAAAAGAGGAACACGGTCACAATAATCACCGCATCCAGTATCGCCATCAGGATAAGATGCTTGCCGGTCACCAGCAGGATATTACCGAACAGGTAGCTCATCAGGTCTGTGTTATACCCCGGCGTCCGGGAAATAAACAGGATGCCGATAGCCATCCCGACCGACCAGAATGCGGCTATCAAAACATCCTCATCCTGTCGCCAGCGTAGTTTTATCCAGCCTATCAATATCGCTGTCAGCAGGGCGGCAATCACGGCACCGACAATGGGCGAAGCCTGAAAAAAATAGGCGACGCCCATACCCGCCAGTACAGTATGGGCAATCCCGCCGCTCAGGAAGCTGATACGTTTTACCACCACCCAGGTTCCCATGACGCCGCAACCGAGGCTGGCCAACAGGCAGGCGAGCAAGGCGTATTGCAAAAACGGGTACTCAAGTACAGCGGTAAAAAAATCAAACATGTTATCTGTCTGTATCGTTGTGCTTAATCAATGGCCATGATGAATCATCTTCACGGGTGAGCCATAAAGCTCCTCTATGGTCTTGCCACTGATCGCTTCCGTTTCATGGCATACCAGGGTCGTATTCAAACAGGCCACACGGTTGACGTAGGCGGAAATGAACGCGATATCGTGGGATACGACGATAATGGTCATGTCCTCGTTGTATTTTTTGAGCAGGCTGAAGATATTTTCTTCCGCCTGCATATCGATGTTGGCCGTTGGTTCATCAAGTACCAGAATTTCAGGTTCACAGCTCAGGGCCCTGGCGATTAACATGCGTTGCAACTGGCCGCCGGACAGTTCTTTTATCGGTGTGAGTGCAAGATCGGCCATCTCCACCACACTGAGAGATTCCAGAGCGATGTCCCTGTCGTGGTGGCTGAACCCTCCCATGCGCCTGTGTTTGCCCAGACGTCCCATCAGCACCACCTCTCCCACATTGATGGGAAAATTGCGTGGAAATGCAGGGTGTTGTGGTACATAACCTATCTGTTTGCTGGCCTGTTTGGGTGTAAGGCCCAATATGCTTATGTTACCGCTGTCCGGCTTCAGCAGACCGAGCATTAATTTCAACAGCGTGCTTTTGCCGGCAGCATTGGGTCCGATGACACCAAAAAATTCCTCTGCTTCGATGTCCAGGCAAATATCCTGCAGCACGTTGCTGTGCGCATAGGCGTAGCTGACGTGTTCAAATGAAATGACGGTTGACATGTCAGCGTGTTGCTCCGGCAATCTGTTTGGCGATGTCGCGAAGATTGGAAATGATATCCTCCCGCAACAGATCGATTTCGATAATTTTTGCGTTAATCTCCCTGGCAAAGGCGCCGGCAGTTGCCGTATTGTGTTGTTTCTCCACGAACAGCGTATGTATCTCTTCCTGCCTCGCTCGCCGGATAATGTCGATCAGACCCTTTGCCCCCACTTCTTTGCCCTGGCTTTCAAGGGGCAGTTGAACCAGGCCGTAGTCATCTGCAAAGTTGTCAAGAGCGGCGTGGGAGATAACAAAATAATCGGTACGGCGCTGACTCAACATCGCCACTATTTCTTTATCGAGCTGTTCCAGTTCAGCGAGTAAAGCCACATAATTTTGTTCATAGTACGCTGTATGCACCGGATCAATTTTAATCAACTCCTGTTTGATTGACGCGGCCAGCAGGCGGGCATTTCTTACACTGGTCCAGATATGGCTGGCGGATATGATCCGGCGTTGTTTCAGGATATTTTCACAGCAGGCGATGATGCGTATGCCCGCATGCTTGTTTTCAATGCCGTCAATCCACTTTTTCTCAAAGGCCACCCCGATACGAAAGTAGAGCTGCGCGGAATTCAGGCTGATGATTTGCCTGAGAGAGGGATCGAATGTTTCGGGCGAGCTGCCCGGCTTCAGCATGACCTGAACCTCAACCTTGTCCTGGCCGATACGTTTTACCAGGAATCTCTGGGCGGGAATACTGACAAAAATCTGCAGTACCTGCTTTGCCGGGGACACACATGGCCACAGGCAGATAAACAGGAACAGAGCAGCTTTGAACATAATTCAACAAGGAAACTTTTTTAGTGGCTGGACGTACACTGCTGACAACGGCCCACGATTTCCACTATCTGATCGTGAATGGAAAAACCAACTTGCAGGGCCTTTTCCTCCACCAGGCGGACCAGTTCCGGATCATCCAGTTCGGCTACCTCGCCACAGTCACTGCAAATCAGAAACTGGCCGGAGTCCGGATGTCCCGGTTTGCCACAGCCCACATAGGCATTGAGTGACTCGATCTTGTGTACCAGTCCCTGTGCCAGTAAAAATGCCAGGGCACGGTAGACGGTGGGCGGGGCCGCGCTGCTGCGTTCATTGCGTAAAATATCCAGCACATCATAAGCCTTCACCGGCCCATGTCCGGCCCATACCAGCTCCAGAACCCGTCGCCGGACGGGTGTAAGACGATGGCCGCCTTCCTTGCAGGTCTGTTCTGCTGCTGCCAGTGCCTCATCAATGCAGACAGAATGCCTGTGCTTGCCCCGGGAAAATTCGCGCAACAGCTTTGTCTGTGCCATAACAGGTAGGTATTAAAATATAAGTGTTATACTATAACATTACATTGGGTGCTTGCAATAAAATGCCGTCCTGGAAATAATTTTATGCGCTATTACCGCGCTGTTTTCAGCCCCGGTTTCCAATTAAACCAGTCGCTGTATAATTCATGTCATGAGCGAAACAAGTATCGACATTGAGGTAGATCAACATCTGGACGCCAAAGGCCTGAATTGTCCCTTGCCCGTTCTTAAGGCCAAGCTTATTTTGAACAGGATGCAAGCTGGCGAGATTCTCTATGTCGAAGCGACGGATCCTCATGCCACCATTGATTTCGAGGCCTACTGTGCCCGTAGTGGTCATCAGATCATTCGCCTGCTTGAAAGTGACGAGGTGGTGGAGATATATATTTCCAGGGCGGCTGACCCGAAAAAGGTGTAGTACATTATTCTTGTTTTTCCGCCCGTCTGGCACCGGCTTGATGTCGATTCCAGACAGAAAGTTGTCATTATTGGAGGATAAATGGTAGAACAACGGATTCTGGTGGTGGATGATGACAGAACGACGGCCAGGGTGATCCAGTTGCAATTGCAAAAAATGGGCTACCCTGCCGTTTCTATCGCAAAATCGGCTTCTCTGGCTATTCAGGACGTGAGTAAACATGCGCCGGATCTGGTGTTAATGGACATCAATCTTGGTAAAGGGATGGATGGAATAGATGCTGCCGACATCATCAGTAAAGATCATAAGACCCCCGTTATCTTTGTGACGGCCTACGCTGATGAGAAAACCCTGGCGCGGGCCAAGCTTACCAATCCTTACGGTTATATCAACAAACCGCTTAGAGAGACGGATCTGCGTACGACGATCGCCCTGGCGTTTGAACGTGCGCAAGCCGCAAATGAAACAGACGTCTCCACAACGAATACGCTGCCGCTTAAGGACAGAATGCAGATGGTGCTGGATGAGCACGGTGATATCATTCGCGTCAGTCCGCCCCTCAAAAGGTTTCTCAGGCATTTACAGCTGGAAAATATGGAAGACCTGCTGCCGGAAGGGAGCTGCCGGTATGCAACGAGCGCCCGCCTTTCAAAAAAACCACAGCGGGTACACGGCAGGCTGCAGGACAGGATGCTTTCATGGGAATACCGTGCTCTCGGTAAAGCCAATAATGTACGACTGAGCATTGCCGATATTACTGAGCACAGACAGTTGAGTGATCACTCTATTCAGGAGGCCACGCTGTCGGAGGCCCTGGACAATCTCGCCACCGGTGTCATTTTCATTAATGAAAACCTGAAAATATTTTATCTGAACAAATCGGCCAGGCAGTTGCTGGACAGGGAAAATGTATTGCAGCGGAATAATGATCATCTGAGCTGCGGTACGGCCGGAGACACTGCCGCGCTGCATAAGTGTGTGCTGGAAGACAGACCGCGTACTTTGTCGTTGGAACGGGAGCATGACCAGGCACCCCTGCGTATTCTGGCCACTCCCCTGACGTTACGAGAAGCCAATTACGGTCATGATCTGCCCATTGCCATCATCTATACATTTGAAACGGTAAACAGTTTGGAGAGAATTGAGGATGTACTGTGCAGTTTCTATCATTTGTCGCCGGCAGAAGCGAAAATAGTTTCCCGGCTGATATTGACGCCGCATCTGGAAGAAGTCTCGTCTGCATTGGGTATTACGCTGAATACGGCCCGCACACATATGAAACGTATATACAACAAAACCAACGCGCGGGGAATGTCGGCCCTGTTGAACATGATTGTCACCGGCCCCGCCGGCACGCTGATACATTCTGACAACTAGCGGCGTAATCCCCCGGACTATTCCTGTTTTTTTTCATCCAGACCAAACAGGGTGTCCAGCTCCTGTAAGGCTTTATCAGCATTGTCGGCAGACAGCTTGCTGTCTCCCTGTTCAAGACCGAACAAAGACTCCAGCGATGCCTGGCTTGATTTTGCCCGGGTATGCTCGTTTCTCCGGGCATTTTCGCAGGGCTGAAAGTAGCCACAGAAATTTGCCCGGGTTTTATCGTTCACTTTTTCGGCGATGGGTTCGCGGCAATGGTGACTGACCGTGGTGTCAAAGAACTCACACATCCGGCAAACATGGAGATCGGCTTTACAGGCTTTGCAGCGGGCCAGACGCGAAAAAGGCAACAAAATATCCACCAGAGGCTCAGCGCATTTCCAGCAATGTAGTTTGACTTTTGTCATTGAATACCTGCGTCCTGGAAAAACAGTAATTTGACAATAAAGATAATCAGTACCGTATTCAACACGATTTTTATCAGGCCTTCACCCCGGGTCACGGACATATGTGCACCCAGCCAGGCGCCGATGGAATTTCCCAGTGCCAGACACAGTCCCAGGATCCACAGCAATTCCACCTGAGTGATAAATATGATGAGGGCGGCAATGGTGTAGGTGCCGATAATAAACACCTTGTGCATATTGGCGCGCACCAGGTCCATTCCCAGCACTTTGTGCAAGACGGGCAGCAGGATAAAGCCGACACCCACCTGGATGAACCCGCCAAAAAAGCCCACCACCGGCATGAGCAGATGGCCCATAAGCATTCTTTTTCGCGGGATGGGAAAAGCGGACTGCTCTGTACTTCCTCTCTTGTTCAGCGCCATGACCAGCATGATCGCGAGCATGATAAGGGCAAGTATGCGATTAAACCAGAGACCCTCAAGACGCGTGCCGATAAACGCACCCGCGACGGCACCGGGCAGGGCGCACAGGGACAGTGTCAGGCTGAGCCTGAAGTCGGAGTAGCCCTTTCTGAAGAAGGTAATGACGGCGGTGATATTCTGCGCCAGGATGGCAATACGGTTGGTGCCGTTGGCCACCGGCCCGGGGATGCCCATAAATACCATTACCGGAACAGAGATCATGGAACCACCGGCGGCCATCACATTAACAAAACCGGCAACAATGCCGGTCAGTATCAGGATAATGCCTTGCCAGTAATCCATCGCTTGATTCTACTTGGTGTCAGGCGCAAGCAACATGTCTAAAGCGCCCTTTTCGGACCGGAATATTTTCTGATGACTAGACGTTAAACCTGAACAGCATCAAATCGCCGTCATTGACGATATAATCCTTGCCTTCCAGACGCCACTTCCCTGCATCCTTCGCGCCCTGTTCACCCTGGCAGGCAATAAAGTCATCAAAAGCGATCACCTCGGCCCGAATGAAGCCATGTTCAAAATCCGTATGGATGGCACCCGCCGCGACCGGCGCTGTATCGCCTTTATGGATGGTCCAGGCGCGTATCTCCTTCGGTCCGGCGGTGAAAAAGGTTTGCAGGCCCAGCAGCTCGTAGCCGACACGGATAATACGATTCAAGCCGGGTTCTTCCAGTCCAAGATCGCCAAGAAAGTCCTGCTTGTCGGCCTCGTCGAGTTCGGCAATTTCAGCTTCAATGGCCGCGCAAACAGGGATGACCAGTGAACCTTCAGCCGCAGCCAACTTTTCCAGCTCGCCCAACCAGCGATTATCGCGCAGGCCTTCTTCCTCGACATTGGCGATATACAGGGTCGGCTTGTCAGTGAGCAGATGAAAGGTCTTTAGCGCTAATCTGTCCTCTCGCTCAAGCTCAAGAGAACGGATCGGTTTCCCCGTGTCGATATGCGCCAGTGCAAGTTCCAGCAAGGCCTGATTTGTCCTGGCCTCCTTGTCTCCACTTCGTGCCAGCTTGAGTGCTTTTTGCATGGCCCGATCCAGCGTTTCCTGATCGGCCAGACATAATTCAGTATTAATGATGTCGATATCCGACAGCGGGTCAACTTTGCCTGCAACATGGACAATATTATCATCATCGAAACAGCGAATGACCTGGGCGATGGCATGGGTTTCCCGAATATGGGCGAGAAATTTATTGCCCAGCCCCTCACCTTTGGACGCCCCTTCCACCAGACCGGCAATATCAACAAATTCCATGTGGGTTGGAATCACCTGTTTGGTATCAACAATGCTGTTGATTTGTTGTAATCGGGGATCGGGTACCGGCACCACGCCGACATTCGGGTCGATGGTACAAAAAGGGTAGTTCTCCGCGCCGATACCGGAATTGGTCAATGCATTAAACAAGGTTGATTTACCTACATTCGGCAGGCCGACGATGCCACATTTAAATCCCATAATATTTGTTCAAAATCCGAGGTCAATAGATACTGGTATTGGAGAAAAGAGTCCGGTCCGAAACCCGGTTCACTTATTGCCTGCGTGTAATTCGCTGATGGCTTTTTGTATATCGCCTTTGAACACAAGAGGCAGGCTTGACAGTGCATTATCAATGGCCGCATCAATCACTTCTTGCTCTTTACTGCCCGGTCGCCCCAATACGTGGGGTGTCACGGAATCCCGTTGGCCGGGGTGCCCTACACCGATACGCAAGCGCAGAAAGTCTTTTGTGCCGGTTCGGCTGATAATATCCCGCAGGCCATTATGACCACCGTGGCCGCCGCCCTGTTTAAGACGAACAATACCGGCATCAAGATCAATTTCGTCATGGGCCACCAGCATTTCATCGCCGTTGATCCTGAAATAATCCAGCATTGCCTGTACTGCCCGCCCACTCTGATTCATAAAAGTGGCCGGCTTCAGCAGGCGGCAATCCACATCGGCGTTGGCAATGCGGGCGGTTTCGCCGTGGAACCTGGACTCCGGGGAAAACCGGCCGCCGAGTGTAGAGGCCAGTCTGTCTACAAACCAAAACCCGGCGTTATGCCGGGTTTTAGTATGTTCCGGGCCGGGGTTACCCAGGCCGACGATAAGCTTGATCACTGAAGCCAGGCTCTACCACATGGACTAATCTTCTTCGCTGGCGCCATCTTCGGTTCCGGCCGCGTCGATCACATCCGCCGCCTCACCGCCTTCTTCCATGTCAACAGCATCCAGATCCTGTTCTTCAGCCCGTGGTAAATGGACAGCAGCGACGGGTCGTGTTTCGTCTCCACCATGGCTTAAGGCATAAATCTCGACACCTTCCGGCAGTTCCAGATCAGACAGATGAACGGTTTCACCCAGCGCCACTTCGGCCAGATCCACGTCGATAAATTCCGGCAGGTTCTCCGGCAAACAGGATATTTCCAGGTCCGTCATCACGTGGCTGATCACACCACCATCGGTTTTAACACCAACACAGTTCGTCTCGTTAATGAAGTGCAGGGGCACACGCATGGTGATTGCTTCATTTGCATCAACACGTTGAAAATCAATGTGTAGAATCAGCCTCTTGTATGGATGTCTTTGTAAGTCCTTCAGCACCACTTGATCACTGTTATCACCCACATTCAATGTCAGAATGTGTGAGTAAAACGCTTCATTATCAAGCTGATGTCCGAGACTATTCTGATCCAGCGATATCATCACCGCGTCCTTTTTCGTGCCATACACAATACCGGGAACCTTCCCGGTTTTACGCAGGCGGCGGCTCGCACCTTTCCCCACGCTCTCACGCGGCTCTGCATTTAGTTCAAATGTTTGCATTGTAAACTCCTGAGTTTATTGACTTGATATACTTTATCCGCGACCAGATAAAGCACCTTTATTGTTGCTGCTAGTAAATAGCGGCAAACAGCAGGGTCCGGTTCTTGCTGCTTGCCGCTAACTGCTATTTGTTACGGGTATCTCATCCGCAAAACGCTGACCGTAAGTGGCCCGGGGCGGTGCGATCAATCGATAAACATCGAGCTGAGTGACTCACCCTCTGAAATCCGACGGACACTCTCGGCCAACATCGCCGCTACGCTCAACTGCCGAATACGATCACAGGCGGCGGCTTCCTCGCTCAGAGGGATGGTATCGGTGACAACCAGCTCATCCAGTACTGAGGCATCAATGTTCTCTATCGCCTTGCCTGATAAAACCGGGTGAGTACAGTAGGCTACCACTTTAATCGCACCAAATTTTTTCAGGGCCGCCGCCGCATTACACAGCGTTCCGGCGGTATCCACCAGATCATCAATAATGACACAGGTTCTGCCGTCAACATCACCAATAATATTCATTACTTCCGATTCATTCGGGTTGGGACGACGTTTATCAATAATGGCCAGATCCGTATCATCCAGTCGTTTTGCCAGTGCCCGGGCTCTGACCACGCCACCCACATCCGGCGATACCACCATTTGATCAGGATATTTGTGTTTCCAGACATCACCCAACAGCACCGGCGAGGCATAGACATTATCCAGCGGCATCTCAAAAAAGCCCTGGATCTGATCCGCATGTAAATCCACCGTCAACACTCTGTCAATGTTTACCGAGGCAAACATATTTGCCACGACCTTGGCCGTGATCGGTACTCTGGCGGATCGGGGCCTGCGATCCTGACGTGCATATCCCATATAAGGCACGATAGCGGTAATTCGTGCAGCGGAGGCGCGACGCAAGGCATCGACAACGACCAATAGCTCCATCAGGTTGTCATTGGTCGGTGCGCAGAGTGATTGCAGAATAAAGACATCGCGACCACGTACATTTTCTGCAATTTCAGCCATCACTTCACCATCACTGAAACTGCCGACTGTCATCTTTCCCATGGGCAAATTCAGATAAACCGCAATCTCCAAAGCCAGCTTTGGATTGGCGTTGCCGGAAAAGAGCATTACATTCGCTAATGACATCGTAAATTATGCCTCTGTTTGTGCATTGGCTGGGGTGCCAGGACTCGAACCTGGGAATCCGGGGATCAAAACCCCGTGCCTTAACCAGCTTGGCTACACCCCAAAAATTCTTCCCACGCCTGTCCGGCTCTCCTCCTGTAATCCGCCTGTGTCGGTATTATTCCGGGCTTCCTGCCGTTCGTCCTTTGCCGGTGCTGATTTACTCCCGGCTCAATCTTGCCGCCAGGGGAGACTGGTTAAGCCCTCGTGCTACAAAGCGTTGCCACGAATCCGGCAAGGTAGATGCTGCATCATTCGCCTGCTCCTGCGTGGTAAACCGGGCAAAAAGGCAGGCGCCGGTCCCGGTCATTCTTGTCTCATATCGCCGACCCAGCCAGTCGAGTACCTCGGCGATTTCAGGATAGCGCTGGCGAACCACCTTTTCACAGTCATTATGGCCAGCTCCTGCCAGAAAGTCGCGTATTGTGATTGCAGGCGTATTACGTGTCAAATCGGCTGAATTAAAAATGTCGGCTGTCGCCACCTGACAATCCGGTACTACCACCAGATACCAGTCTTCCGGCGGAGTAATAACGGTCAGTATCTCTCCCACACCTTCGGCCCAGGCGGAGTGACAGCGGATAAATACCGGTACGTCGGCCCCCAGCTTCAGGCCAATACCGGCCAGCTCGTCCACTGATAAATTGAGTCGCAGGAGACTGTTCAGGGCCACCAGCGTCGTTGCCGCATCGGAGCTGCCGCCACCCAGGCCGCCACCCATCGGCAAGCGCTTGTTTATACGGATGTCCACGCCGAAAGGCGTCCCGACCTGTTCACGCAGCATGGCCGCCGCCCGTACCACCAGATCGGCTTCCTGCAGGATATGGTGATAATTGGCCTGGCGGCGTATCTGCATGTCCTTGCGCAAACTGAATTCCAGTTCATCGGCAATATCCAGAAACTGGAACGCCGTCTGCAACAGATGATATCCGTCCTCACGGCGTCCAACGACGTGTAAAAACAGGTTTATCTTGGCCGGTGCCGGCCAGCTCACAGGGACAGATCCCATCGCTTGATGACCAGTTTAATTTTCAATTTTTGATTCTGCAGCACCAGTTTTTTGGGCAAACTCAATTCGCCCGCCTGCATGTAGCGCCCATAGCTGATTTGCCAGCCGGCCTGCGACAGTTCGTTTATCCGGGCTTGCTCATCCAGTATCATGGTTTTTATCTCGACAGCCGGTTCCGGCAAGCCCCTTATCCAGTAATACAGACCGCTCAGTGGCACCTGCCAACCCAGGCGAGCCTGCAACAGCACCTCAGGGTTTGCAGCGTGGACGACCTGGTTTTTGGCATCGCGCATGGTCACACCGTCACGATTTCCTGTTAATTCAAGTGTACCGCGGCCAAAAGGAGCGATTATCCTGATAATATAATCCTGTCCGTTTTGTTGCCAACTCAGGCTGGCACTGGCGCTTTCCTTTTCCACTTGCATGGCGATCCGGCCCTTCAGGTGCCAGTTGTGGATCTTCGCCAGCTTTGCGCTGTTTTCTTCCCAGGCAAGGGACAGGGCTGCGTCTGAGGAGCGCTGCTGCACGGCGCAACCGCTAAAGACCATTAACAGCAGGTACGAAATCAGCTGGATAAGACCATGACGCCATTTTTCAGGAACAGAACGCGATACGCAACAGCCGGTCAGTGCGGTGATGGTCCCCGGAGTAAAATGACTTTCCCCGGCCAAATATTTTTCACGCTGGATGAATAACACGAGAAAGTGGCAAAGCGCCTATGGCCTGAGGCCTTGTTGTTTTAGTAGTCGAAACGCTTGATAACGTCGAGCAGGCGGCGATCTTCAGGCGTTTCCTGCAAAGCGGTTTCCCAAACCTTTTTTGCCGCATCCCTGTCCCCTTTCACCCACAGCACTTCGCCGAGATGTGCAGCAATCTCCGGATCCCTGCGCAGGGACATGGCTTTTTCCAGGTACTCAATGGCTTCGTCGTGTCGCCCCAGGCGGTACAGGACCCAGCCCATGCTGTCGAGAATATAAAAATCACCGGAACTCAGATCCATTGCGCGTTTGATCAATTCATAGGCTTCCTGATGCCGGTTGGTGGTGTCGGCCAGCGTGTATCCAAGGGCATTCAGGGCCTGCACATTATCCGGTTCCTGCACCAGGATGCGTCGCAGATCCTGTTCCAGCAATTCCAGCCGATTCATTTTCTCCGCCAACATGGCCCGTGCATAAAGCAAATCAGCATTGTACTTCTTGCCTTCTATGGCAGCGTCGTAGACGGCCAGCGCTTCCTCGTAACGCTTTTCTTCTGTCAACAGTTCCCCTTCAGCCTGCACCAGCAAGGAGGCCTGTTCCTCGCCCTGCGTCGAGATCTTCTGCAGGTGCGAGCGGGCCGCTTCCACTCTGCCCTGTTTGGCCAGAATTAAAGCGTAACGAATCTGGGAATCAAAATAGTTTTCTCCCCGTTGTACGCTCTGGTACCAGACCCCGGCCTGCTCATAGTTATTATGGTCCTCTTCGATACGGCCAAGGTAGTAGTTGGCATCGTCGGAGCGGACATCATTGTTCACCAGTCTCTCGAAGTAAATTTTCGCATCGTCAAGCCGGTTGGACTGTAAATATAAAAGCCCCAGCGCAAATAGAATATCACTGTTATTGGGGGCCTGAACCGACAGGATTTCAAACTGACGGCGGGCGTCGTCAAAGCGTTTTGCATCTGTCAGCAGGCGAGCATAGGCCGAACGTAAATTGAAATCGTTGTCTTTGCGTGTAGGCAGTTCTTTTTCCACCCACAGCAGTGCGTCATTCAAACGCCCCTGTTTTTGCAGGATAGAGATATAACTCATGGCGGCATTGTCATTATCCGGGGCCAGTTCCAGCGCGGCTTCCAGCAATTCAGTCGCACGTTCCAGCTCACCGGTTCTGGCCGCGATATGGGCAAAAGCGTATACGGCCTCCGGATCCTGCCGGCGTGTCTCCAGCAGTTTTTCCATTACCTGCATCACCAGCGCCCTGTCTTTTTCCCGGCCCAGCATATTGGCGATCATCCATAACTTCTGATCCAGTTTGCCGTGGGAATAATCCAGGATGATCTCAAGGTGTTCGAGGGCTTTTTCAATCTGGCCCTTGCGCAGATTCATGACGGCCAGCACCTGATGTGCGTCCGGGTTCAGGGGATCCAGTTCCACCCACAGGCGGGCGACTTCTACAGCCGCCTCCGAATTGCGGGCGTAGATCGCAATTCGCGCGGCTCGCTCAACATATTTCGGATCCCGTGTCATGCGCGCCAGATCGACATAATTCTCAACAGCAACATCCAGTCGATTACGCTGGCCGGCAAATTCCGCCAGCAGCGTCTTGTACAGGATTTCTTCGCTGAGGGGGATTTTGGGGCGAACCGGCTCAACCCGGACAATATCGTCTTCTGTTGCCTGCTTTTCGGCGTCGCTGACAAGCGCAGGCTCAGGCTGTTTGACGGCGACATTGCTGCAGGATGCGAGCAGCGTGAACAGCAGGGGCAGCATGACGCTGCGGCAAAAGCGTAGCGGCAGGCGACGGGGTGCCGATCCACCTGAATATAAATTCATCATATAGAAACCATAGTCATTATTTTATTATATAGACAGTCCCATTTATTAATAATTTCCTCGCCAATATTGATCTGAGTACCATTAATTAATGATAAAACCGTGTAAATTTGCCGGATTTGAAGTGGGACTTCTCCATAACTAGCGGATAAATTAGCAAGAACTTGATATTTAAGCGGTTTATACTTGGTAACGCAAGAGTACTTTTCCTTAAATTATAGTATTTTAGAATCAATGACATTGCTGGCTTTTGGACTCAATCATGCCTCCGCACCGCTGGAAGTGCGGGAAAAGGTGGTATTTGGCGCGGATATTCTGCTTGATGCCTTACATGATCTTCGGCATTTGCGGGGTGTTCGGGAGGCGGCGATACTGTCCACCTGTAACCGAACGGAGGTATATTGTTCCCTGAACGAAGCCGATCGGCCACAGGCGGTGGAGTGGTTCCACGATTTTCATGGCCTGTCCCCGACAGATTTACAGCCCTTTCTTTACAACCATCCTGATGCTGAAGCTGTAAAACACATATTACGCGTCGCCAGTGGACTTGATTCCATGGTACTGGGCGAGCCACAGGTGCTGGGCCAGTTGAAAGATGCTTATCGGGCGGCCCTGAAAAGCGGCAGTATCGGCAAGCTGCTGGGACAACTGTTTCAGCATTCCTTCATGGTGGCGAAGCAGGTGCGCAGCAACACGGCCATCGGTAGCCATCCGGTCTCGGTGGCCTATGCGGCGGTGCGTCTGGCACAGCAAATATTCAGCGATTTATCCAGGCAAACGGCGCTGTTAATCGGTGCCGGGGAAACTATTGAACTCGTTGCCCGGCATCTGCACAACGACGGGCTGAAGCGTATGATCATCGCCAATCGCACGCTCGAACGATCGCAGCAGCTGGCAGCCGAGTTTTCCGCCTATGCCATTACGCTCAGTGATATCCCCCAACATCTTGAAGAAGCCGATATCATCATCTCCTCGACCGCCAGCCCATTGCCTATTCTGGGCAAAGGCGCCATTGAAACGGCCATTAAGAAACGCAAGCATCGACCGGTATTTATCGTTGATATTGCCGTGCCGCGCGATATTGAGGCCGAGGCAGGGAAGCTGGCGGATGTCTATCTGTATACCGTCGACGATCTGAAAGAAGTGATAGACGAAAATATGCGCAGTCGCGAAAAGGCTGCCGAACAGGCTGAGGAAATTATCGAAACTCAAGTGCTGCAGTACATGGCCTGGCTGAATTCACTTGATGCTGTTTCGACCATTCGTGCACTGCGCCAACGAGCCGGTGATCTGCAGGCCGAGGAACTGGCCCGTGCCCTGGATAAACTTAAAAAGGGGGGCGACCCTGAGAAGATACTGCAACAGGTAACGCGCAGCCTGACCAATAAACTTATTCATTCGCCCAGTTCCCAGTTGCGTCAGGCGAGTGCCGAAGGTCGTCAGGATCTTATTCAGGCCTGCCATGAGTTATTCAATCTGTACGACCAAAAGAACGGTGGTAAAAAAGACCATTAGCCGGCCCGATTTCCGCTACACTTCCCCGTTTCCCCCCTGGTTCCTTAGTGATGATGAAACAAAGGCTGCAAATCAAACTGGAAAATCTCGCCGAGCGCCAGCTCGAGTTACATGCTTTGTTGTCTGATCCGGAAGTCATCGCGGATCAAAACCGATTTCGGGAATTCAACAAGGAACTGGCGGAGGTCTCGCCGGTGGTCGAGTGTTTTAAGCGCTACCGCAACAATTTGGAGGTGGCCCGCTCTGCGCTCGAAATGCAACATGACCCGGACCGGGAAATGCGCGATCTGGCAACGGAAGAATTACAGCTGGCCGAGGAAGAAAACGCCCTGCTGGAAGTCGAGTTACAAAAACTGCTGTTGCCCAAAGACCCCAATGACAGTAACAATATTTTTCTGGAGATTCGGGCCGGTACGGGCGGTGAAGAGGCTGCCCTGTTTTCCGGCGATCTGATGCGCATGTACAGTAAATATGCCGAGATGCGGCACTGGTCGATAGAAATACTCAGTGCCACAGCAAGCGATCTTGATGGTTACAGAGAGATCATTATGCGTATAGCGGGTGAAGGCGCCTATTCACGGCTGAAGTTTGAATCCGGCGCACATCGGGTACAAAGGGTGCCGGAAACGGAGTCGCAAGGACGGATACATACTTCGGCCTGCACGGTGGCGGTGTTGCCGGAAGTGGAAGAGATAAATGAATTCATTGTCAATCCCGCCGATATTCGTGTTGACACCTATCGCGCCTCCGGCGCCGGCGGGCAGCATGTCAACAAGACCGATTCCGCCATTCGTCTGACGCACTTGCCTACCGGCATCGTGGTGGAATGTCAGGATGAACGTTCGCAACACAAGAATCGGGCGCGGGCGATGTCCCTGTTGCAGTCGAGATTGTTGAATGCGGAACGTGACAGGCAAACAGCGGAGATGGCCGAGAACAGACGTAACCTGGTCGGTTCAGGCGATCGTTCAGAGAGAATTCGCACCTATAATTTCCCCCAGGGCCGGGTGACTGACCATCGCATCAATCTGACTTTGTACAAACTCGACGAATTTCTCCAGGGCCAGCTGGACATGGTGATCGACCCATTGATAAACGAATA
>JAJRTU010000136.1 GCA_024278135.1 Gammaproteobacteria bacterium | reverse complement strand
TGGCGCGGAGCCCGCGGAGAGTTATCCGGCTGTGCTGGCGGCATTGAGCGGACGGCAGGTGATAAATGCCGGTGTATCCGGGGAGGAGACGGCGGCGGGACTGAAGCGGCTGCCGGCCTTGCTGGCCGAGCATCAGCCCGCTCTGATGATTCTTTGCCATGGCGGCAATGACTTCCTGCGCAAAAAAGACGCTGATAAAATGGAGGCCAATGTACGGGCCATGATCGATCTGGCTACAGTGAAAGGTATCCCGGTGGTGTTGTTGGGCGTCCCCAAACCGGGCCTGTTTTTATCGTCCGCTGATGTCTATGAAAAAATCGCCAGGAGCCGCGATGTGGTGTTTATCGAAGATCTGGTGGCCGATGTGCTCGGCGATAATGCACTGAAATCAGATGCGGTACATCCGAATAAAGCCGGCTATCGTGTCATGGCTGAAAAATTATACGCAGAACTGAAAAAAGCCGGGGCGTGGTAGCGGGGCAGGCGAGCCATTTCGTTGAATAAAATAGCGGGTAAAGCTTGCGTATCCACCACAGTATCGCTAGACTTCATGGAACCAATCACGCTCTTTAATACATGAAGTTAGCGTTTTTAAGAAGTCGTTACTATCTAAAATTCAGTTTAGACAGGGATCCTTTCCCTTCAAAATCCACTCCTAAAAAGCTCTTCCTCACACATAATCTGACACGTTTGATGGATCAGATCATCAGCGTGATCAAGACACAGTCGGAAACCCAGGTGGTGGAATCCTCTGCCGGTGCAGGAAAGTCCGTGCTGGCCGAGTATTTAAGTTACCTGAAAGAGCCCAATTGGCATCTGAGTCTAATCCATGGCAATGCGAATATGGATAAAGTCGAACTGGCGCATGCCATTATTTCCCAGCACTTTCCCGGGCATCGTTTTCAACTGACGCGATCTGATTCCACCTTGCAGGAGTTTTTACAGCTGTATCAGCGTAACGGCAAGCTGCCCGTGGTGGTGATTGATGATGCGCATTTGCTGCCCCAGGACACGCTGAAGTTTGTACTGGAAATATCCAGCATGCAATATGAGGACGCGCAATACCGCTTCGTATTATTTGCAGATTTGTCAATAACAGGGCAACTGAATCTCCCTTCCTTCAAAAAGATTGATTCGGGACATCGCATCTATAAGCGGATCCCGTCGTTTTCAAAGAGCCAGACCGGCAAATACCTGGAACATCGATTATCGCTGGTCGGCCGATGCGAGCCAATGCCATTCAATGATGATGATGTTGAGGCTATTTTCAGGAATTCTGTCGGTATTCCCGGGGAGATACATGCGCTCGCGAAACAGCATATGCAGGATTTTGTTTTTCCGGGGCGAACAAAAAAGATTGTTTTGCGTTCCGCAGCCGCTATGGCCACCGGGTTTATCTTGCTGGTCGTGGTCTATGCCGGCATGTCGATTTACGATAGAGATCCGGCCGCCGTAAAGGCGCCGGTGTCCATCGCGCTGACATTGCCGGCAAGCACAGCGGATACGCCGGCAGTGGAGAAGAAAAAGACCCCTGTTAACAGACCCGAAGCACGGGTGCTTGTCAGTGAGAAGAAAGACAGGAAAAAGGCCATCAGCGTGATTTCGAAAATAATACCGACGCGAAGCAACAAGGATGTCTTGTTGGCGGATATGAAACGACAGGCGACGAAACAGGCCAGGAAAGTCGCCGAAGCCAGGGCAAAACAGGAAATAAGGATCCAGCTGGCGATCTACGACAGTCTGGCCCTGCGGGTTTCAGACGTCGTACATAACTGACCCCCATCCCTTTAATCGATTTATCATAAATCATACCAGCCCTGGCGGGTTCGGCGCATGACTATAATTGGATATCTGCATGCGCAGGGGAGCGAGAAAAGTACCGGTTTTCTGTGACGAAGTTCATACTCCCGTCATCGTTCCTTCAAGAATTCATCTCAGTGGCGGATGAGATAGCATGGCGTTGTTATCAAAGAGGCGATATTGATGATCAATTCGGTTTTAAATTCAGGTCTGCAAGGCGCGCTCCGGGCGATGGAACGCATGGATCTTGCTGCAAATGAAACAGCCCGTTTCGGCAATGAAGGAAATTCAGACATCAGCCGTCTCACCGGCAATCTCATCGAAGTCAAAACGCAGGAACAGGCGATTCAGGCGAATTTCTCAATACTCAGGACAGCGGACAGCGTAACAGGGACATTATTGGACGTACGGGCCTGAGCACAGCGATGGTCCGGAGGTAATTCATAAAGCATTTCGGTTAGTGCATGGCTTTTGCTATGATTTCCCGGATATTCAACGGGGATCATGCATTGCCTAATTCAACATCATTACCGGGGACAGTGACAGCAACAGCAATACTGTACCGGAGCGCCTCTTAATATAATGGACAAGTCCATTATCTTCATCTTGTCGTTCATCGTTGTGACGGGTGTGGCTTATTATTTCTGGCAGGAACATCAGGCTTCGCAGGTTCTGCTGGCACCTGAACCCGCTGTTCAAATTAAATCCGCCACCCCACCACCGCCGGTAGTGGAAGAAGAGCCGATCCGCTACCCGGTGCCCGAGCCTGTTCTTCCCCCTGTCGAAGAAGAGCAGATGGAAGTGACAGTCACGCCGGTGGCGAAAGTTGAGTCCTTGCCGGTGCTGGATGACAGCGATTCCGCCATGCAGGAGGCCTTTGGCCGTTTTTACGCCCCGGCGAAACTGGCGGACATTTTCATCTTCAG
>JAJRTU010000006.1 GCA_024278135.1 Gammaproteobacteria bacterium | reverse complement strand
CCCGCCGGCTGGCGGCGATATCTGCCGCCATCAATGGTGCGCAGGAACTCTACAGCATTGGCACCATCTATACGGATACTGTTGGGCAGGGCAAGTCGAATTTCCCGGGTCATTCTTTGCAGGGCGGTCTCGGCGATGTCGACCATATCCGCTCTTTGCTGTACCTGAACAAATGCGGTCAATGGCCCGCTTATCAAAACCGGCAGAAGAGTCGCCATGATGCCAACGATGATAATCACCACCACCATCTCAATCAGACTGAAACCCCCGGCCTTCATCATTAATAATTGGTCTTGTATGCAGACAGAACCAGATTTAAATCGGCAATGTCATCATGTGTCACGGTGACATCCACCCTGACCACCTGCCCCACATCCGCATCCAGACCGTTCAGGAGAAAGCCGCTGTCCACTACACTGACACTGATGTTGTAAGCACCCAGAACAGCCGGCGCGACGGGGTTGCCGCTTTGATCTATTGCCCCGCCGGTATCATTGATGGCAGCGTAGTCACATATATCGTCGAAACTTGAACGGGTTTCAAGTCCGCCGGTATTCTCGCTGCAGGCGCCGCAGGCGCTGAGCACACAAAATGCCGGGCAGTCAGAAGACAGATCCGGATCACAAAAAGGATTCAGCAGTGCTTCCTCAAGATAGGATTGTGCAAGTGCATGTGCCTGTTGATTAACTAGCGGGTTAATACTGTTAGCCGTCGTTTGATTAATCAATACCAATAATGCAGTAGCACCGATAGCCAGAACGACAATGGAGATCACCAGTTCGATCAAGGTAAACCCAGGCTGTCGTCGTGGCAGCATCATATCTCGTGGGGATAACCTGTTTCCGCTTCCACACGGATAGTGCGTGAACCGATGACAATGTCCTGTGCAACACTCAAAACAGTATCTGTATTATCAAGCGGCCTGCCGATGGGATCAAAACGAAAGCTGCCGCCAAGGGGGGGCGCCGCCGCCGTGCCGGAAAGACAGAAATCGGTATCACCTGTTGCCAGGTTGATGATATCCGGCGCAGCAGTAAAAACCGGACAGGTTGCGCCGGCCGGACCGCCACTCCAGTCCAGAGTACAACCGGCAGCATCGATATTGACCATCACTATACAGCCTGAAGCGATAGCGGTTTTCTGGGCATGACGTATGGCCGCAAGGGCCTGGATAAAAAAGCCGCTTTCTTCGAACGAGGTCACGTTTAAACGTGGAATGATAAAAGCAGACAATATTCCGGCCAGAACGATGACGGCCACCAGTTCTATCAGGCTGAAACCCCGGATACGTTGCAACATCACTGTATGGCAGGCAGGATCACGTCTTTACAGGCAGGAGAGAGAAGTGAATACTCCTCTCCCCCGTGACCAAGACGCTTCTATCCTATCCGGAGCACAAGGTGTCTCTGAGCAGAGCGCTTGCCTGTGTACCATCAGTATTCGCTGTTGTGACACATCCTCCCGCATTGGCCGAACCGGCAGGACAAACCGACACCGTTATTGTGGTGACATTGCCGGCGCCGTCACAATCAGTGGTCCCCGCTGTAATGGCCAGTTGCCCGGCATCATAAATATATTCAGGTCCGTTATTCGTCCCACTGGTGGCCACCACGATATCATCATTGCTGTCAACGTCGATATTGTTGGCTATCACGGCAAATGTATTGGACGCTCTGCTCGCGGCAAATTGTATTGCCGCACTTGACAGAAGGGCTCCTACTATACCTTCGGCAACGCCCTGTCGCGCCTGGTTTTGCACAACCGCAAACCTTGGTATGGCCGTTGCCGCGAGAATACCGAGAATAACAATCACCACGACCAGTTCTATTAAAGTAAAACCACCTTGCCTGTTCCTCATCATACTCACCTCACTATTTAAGAGCCGCAGCCCGTTGAATAATGGACATCGTCGCCATCTTTACCGCAGTAAGTCCAGCGGGGCCGTCCTGTCACCCCGATATCCTGAAGAACGATCATCCAGATCGATAAAAAATATTCTGCATCCGACTTTCAGCTTAAAAAGCCGGCCCGATTGTCATGTACATAATGTAAGCCGCACCAAACAGAATGAACAAACCAAATAATCTTGGCCTCTCCGATAGTATGTTGCCGGGTAAATCATGCATTTCATCAAGAGAATGTAATTTTTCTTCAGTGCTTATCCACTGATTACTCCACGTTTCCAGTTTCTTTAACGCGCTGGGCCGGGAAAAAATCACTACGCCGACTGCCAGTGCGATAAATAACATGATGACCAGCAGGTAGTAAAAATTGACAAACAACCAGCGCTCAAACTCTGATTTGGCCAGCGCCATAAAATAAGCAACTGCTGTATCCATGTTGACATAAAACATCAGCATATAAATACTGAATGAAGCAAGGATTACGATCGATGCACCCAGTAAATGATGATGCCGGTAAAAATGTTTCTCATGATATCGTGGCTTGTTGATGGCATCAAAAAATGCCTGCGTGGATATCCACCGATTCAAACAGTCGGCCAGTTTTATTGCTTTTCCCGGAGCAAGCAACAACACCAGTCCCAGTGGTACCAACATTACCCCGACCCAAAATAATGTGGAGACCAGCCACAGGATTGTCTGGCTGTCAGCAGTACTCATCGCCGAACTGCCCTCACGTACCGCAACACTGACGATTAACCATCATAAGCAGTTATATTTTCAACGTTAATTGAAACGAATTTATCCGTTTGAGGGTTGTACCGGCCGTTACCGTCACTATCGACATATTCAATATTAACTTTAAAACTGATTATATTGTTACTCTGCATTTCACCGGAAAAATATTCAGCGTTGATAACACGATAATTCAACGTTCTGGTATCAGTATCAAAATACCATTCACCTTTCGCAATCATATCCGGATCGGGGCGCTTCAGTTCGCCGATATAATTCCGCGGTTTGTTGAATGTGGGAAAGGTGGACGTCTCTGAAATCAATTCCACCTGTTCGTTATTCTCAACAAGATTGTCCTGCAACAACTGAACTTCATCCACAGGATTCATTCCGTCCATCCGCGACAATTGCGCATAGTCACCACGCATGACCGCCAGCGCGGCATAATATTTCAGACTGCTGTTCAAATTAATAATGGTGGCACTCACCATGCTCATTTCAGCCCTGGCAAAAACCAGTAAAATATGACGGGTAAACGTGCCGAGGACGAGCAAAATAATTATTAATGCCAACGCCCGCTCCAATCTCGTCAGATTGCGATCCAGCCACCTGTGAGCCAGTTGCATTATTTGACCACACTTGCCATATCCCATATTGGCAGAAATACACCCAGTGCAAGCAACAGCACCATCGCACCGATAACCAGTATCATGACGGGTTCAATGGCTGCGCTGAGATTCTTGATATCATAGTCAACTTCACGTTCATAGTAATCCGCCACCTCCCCGAGCAACTCATCCACCTGACCTGTCTCCTCCCCCACTGCCAGCATTTGCAGAACCAGTGGTGTGAACATCTCAGTGGCCGTTGCCGTACGAGTGAGTGAATCGCCGCGTTCAATGCCGTTTCTCATGCTGACGACATATCCGGCAACGTATTCATTGTCTACCGACTGGGATACCACTGTCATAGCCTGTGTAATAGGAACACCTGAGGTCAGCGCCATGGAAAATGCCCGGGAAAAACGTGCCAGGGTTGCACGTTTGATAATGTCTCCCACCAGCGGCAGCCTCAGTTTCAACCTGTCCCAGATATAGCGGCCTTTTTCAGTTTCGATATAAGAACGAAAGCCAATAATGCTGACGAAGATCAAAGCCAGCATGACATGCCACCAGTTCACAAATATCGATGATGTCGCCAGCAAGAAACGGGTTTGCCAGGGTAATATGGCGCCGGCACTGGCAAACATAGTGGCAAAAACCGGGATTACCCATATGTTGATGATGGCGATGGCGATGGCGATGGCAATAATGACAAACGCCGGATAACGTAATGCCGCCTTGATACGTTCACGAGTGTCCTTTTCCCGTTCCAGATAGGCTGCAATCAATAAAAATGATTCATCCAGACGACCGGTTTCCTCACCCACGCGAACCATGCTGACAAATAGACTCGAAAAGATATCAGGATGTTTCCCGATAGAGCTGTGCAGATCCCGGCCGGATTCAATATTGACAAGTATATCTCTCTGCGCCTCTGCCATATAATAATTACGGGCTGACTGCGTCAAGCCGACCATGGCCCTGACCAGGGGTACGCCGGCCCTCATCAGTGTGTACATCTGTCGGCTGAACAGGATCAAATCATCCAGATCGGGCCGATTCCCACGGTGACTGAAATTCAGCCAGGATCTGACTTTCCGTTTTTCAGTAATATCAATGGGCGTGATATTGTTGCTTAACAACTGAGAGGCAACGGCATCGGGTGAAGCTGCTTCCACTGTCCCGTTAATCAATGCCCCTTGATTATTACGTCCCTGATAAGTAAAACCTGGCATCAGACAAGCGTCCCGGTAGAGGTGGCATCGGGAATCTTCTCGTCCGTGATGGCGTCAACATCTGCTGATATACGCAAAACTTCAGCCAGCGTGGTAATACCTTCAACGGCATATTGCAAGGCGACCATATTCAGCGGTGTATAAGCCTTCATATCCCTTGCCGCCAGGGCAAAGGCAGCACTGTCTCCGCGTGCCAGTATTTCACTTAACTTTTGGTCGAGGTAAAGCAGCTCATAGACACCTATACGGCCATGATAACCGGTGTAATTGCAATGCGGACATCCTTCTCCCTTTTTAAAGATTGAGTGGACAACATCCGTATTCGCATGTTTTACCAGCCAGGCTTTCTGTTGATTATCCGGCTCTGCCGGCTGCGTACAACTTTCACAGATGCGACGTACGAGTCGTTGCGCAAGAATGGCGTGCAGACTGGAAGCCAGCAAATAACTTTTTACCCCCATGTCGAGCAGGCGATTTACTGTGCTGACAGCATCATTGGTGTGTAGTGTCGACAATACCATGTGACCGGTCATGGCGGCGCGAAGTCCAATCTCAGCAGTCTCTTCATCACGAATTTCCCCGACAAGCACGATATCCGGATCCTGCCTTAATGCCGAACGCAGTACCCTGGCAAAAGTCAGACCAATGCCGGTGTTCACCTGCACCTGGTTGATCCTCGGTAAACGGTATTCCACCGGATCTTCAACCGTGATAATTTTTGCTTCAGGCTTATTCAATAAACTCAGAGCAGCATACAAAGTGGTCGTCTTGCCGCTGCCCGTAGGACCGGTCACCAGCAGCATGCCATGGGGTCTTTGCACTATTGTCTGAAAACGTGTTCTCAGTTCCATCGGCATACCAAGATCGCTCAGATCCAGTATACCGCCGGTTTGATCCAGCAAACGCATCACCACGGATTCGCCATATTGCACCGGCATGGTGGACATGCGAATATCAAGACTGCGCTCCTTCACCTTGATACTGAGACGGCCATCCTGAGGCAGACGTTTTTCGGAAATATCGAGTCCTGCCAGCAATTTGAGTCGTACCACCAAGGCCTGCGCTATTCTGGCTTCGTCCATGACATGCTCCTGTAATACCCCATCAACACGCTGACGTATCCTGATTACTTTTTCTTCCGGTTCTATGTGAATATCGGAAGCACCTATCTGCACTGCATCCTCAAAAAGCGATTGTAACAATTTGACTACCGGCGCATCAGCCACATCCGCTGAAGACAACATGGCAGCAAGATCCACATCTGTTTCGGCCAGCTCATCACTGAGCTGTTCGGCAAAATTGGATATTTGATCTGTCTTTCTGTAGGCACTGTCAATCGTACGCAACAAATCCGCTTCACGGACAACGGCCAGCCTTATGGGCAACTTAAGCAGATTGGACAGTTCATCATAGGCAAATATGTTGGTGGGGTCGGCCATGCCCACCATGATCCCCTGATCATCTTTTGACAGGGCCACAGCGCGAAAACGGCGCGCCTGAATTTCGGGTATCAATTTAATCACTTCCGTTTTATATTTGTAATGCATCAGATCAATAAAAGGAATTTTCAATTGCTGAGAAAGGATCTGCAACATCTCATCTTCCTTGATGTAGTTGTTCTCAATAAGAATACGACCCAGCTTGCGCCCCGATTTTTTTTGATCGGCCAATGCCTCGTCAAGCTGGGCCTGGGAAATAAGTTTATGTTCTACCAGCAAATCGCCAAGTCGTATTTTTTTTCTGACGTTCATAATCAGCCACGACTGTTCAGATAGTTGATCTTGCCCTGCACGTACCGGTGTAAATCCTGTGACATAAATTTCCCGTCCAATGCCTTATTATAGGCGAACAATGCTTCAGTATTTCGCTCCAGTGATTCCAGCGATATCGCCAGCCCCATCCACCACACGCCATTGCCGGGCCTGACCTGCAACACCTGACGATAGGTCAGCACGGCATCCTCGTGATACTCGATTTTTTGATAAAGCGCAGCAAGAAAGGCGTAATAATCAGGTTCAGTACTCAAGTCAGGCGTCACACTTTTCAATACCTTGACCGCATCCGTCACATTACCTTTATTCACCAACAACCTGGCGTACAGATTGGACCAGTATGAATTTGCAACCTGCCTGGTCAGGCCCGCTTTCAACAGTTCTTCCGCCTCACCCAACTGCCCTTGCTCAATGAGCTTTCGCACCAGCAAAGTGCGCGCCGCCCTGTGTTCCGCATTCTCTTGCAACAGCGCCACCA
Source organism: Gammaproteobacteria bacterium (assembly GCA_024278135.1). Lineage (GTDB taxonomy): Bacteria > Pseudomonadota > Gammaproteobacteria > Eutrophobiales > Eutrophobiaceae > WLWS01. Next base: position 22,919 of record JAJRTU010000006.1, on the reverse strand, counting down.
GCAGGTCATTGGCCTCGTAAATATTTCCCCGACGGTATAAATCCCTGGCATCGATATACATTCTTCTGGCCTGACCCGGCTCATTAACGGCGTTTATGTTTTTCTCCATTTCTCCGTATTCAACATAATTTGCAGAAGATAATTTACCGGCTTCCAGCTGTTGATTATTTTCAGCTGTCCCACCTTTGCCAAGCGGAAGTATTGAAAGGGACAAAGCGTATCCCGGCGTGGTCGGCAGTAATTCGATATCTTCAACCGAGTAGGCTTTGGTGGTGTCTATTACCAGCAGGAGCTTGCCGGTATGATGTTGTTGCAGACGTATGGCGCTGACACCAGCGTAGGCCCCCAGACTGGGTAACACACCGTCAAACACGGCATTGTCGATTTCCATAACAATCCTGTCGGGATTTGACAGTGCATAGACCCTGTAATCCACAGCTGACGCCACTTGCAAATGTAAAGAGACCCGGTCTTTGCTTTTGCTTATATCAATGGATTCTATTCTGGTCACACGATCATGCACGATGCTATGCTTTGCCATACCCGTTTCGACTTCCATGGGCTGGAAAGAAGAGAGAGAAAAATCCAGTTTCAGCTTATTTTCACTCATCCCTGTCCTGACCGCTGTCGAAACGGGCATTGATGCTGTTTCCTCAATACTTTCGTTACTCAATTCGAGCGATATCAGAGGGCTGGCGGCAATCTCGACAGCATCGATATGCTGCTCCATATTGGCGGCAATATCCCGGATCGCCTCTTCACTCCGGTAAGCCATTAAGGCGTAAGTAGCGGAAACCGAAGCCAGCAAAAACAGCAGCACAGCGAACAGCCTGGCGGTCAGCAGTCTGTTTTTAAAATTCGGATTATCCGCCCCGGTCAAACCACGAAAAAACCTGCTCTCGTTTTTATGTAACAGAGCCTGACGATCTTCAAGATCATTAATCACTTTGTTTATCAGGCTCACCAGTACTGCTCCAGTATGGGCGCAAACTGAATGGTAAATGCGACCATTGCCATACACAGGGATGCAAATATCCATTTACCAAAAGAGGGCAACCAGAAATCGAACCTGGGACGGCTGATGCCCTGTGATTCCACCGTGTCTTTTGCCGCGAGACGCATATGTCTAAACTTGACCTGTGAAGTCCCCTCCCCATAGGCCAGCATCATGGCCTTGTGACAGAGAATGTTAATCAGTCTGGGAATGCCACCACTGAAATGATGCAGACAATCCATCGCCTGTATGGAAAACAGATCCCTTTGGGTATAGCCGGCCACTGACAATCGATGTCTTATATAAACTGCCAGGGCCACTTTATTCAGGGGCAGAAGACGATAGGAAAAGGTAATCCGTTGTTTAAGCTGGCGAATGGCGGGACTTTCGAGCAATACATCCAGCTCGGGTTGACCAAACAACACCACCTGCAGTAATTTTCTTTTTTCGGTTTCGAGATTGGTTAACAGGCGCAAGGTCTCCAGTGTCTGTACCGGCATGGCCTGCACCTCATCCAGACACAGCACAACTTTCTTGCCCCGGCGATGATAATCAATCAATTTTCTGGTAATCACCTTCAACAACACATATTGACTTGCATTATCTTCATATGAAACTGACAGCGAATCAGCAATGGCATACAACAGTGTATCCGGCTTCAGATAGGGATTATGGATATAGGCCGTCACACAATCCTCTTTAAGCATTTTGAGCAGCTTGCGGCACAGTATTGTCTTGCCAACACCGACCTCACCCGTCACTTTTATAAAGCCTTCACCACTGCGAAGGGCCACGAGCAATACATTCAGAGCATCCTGATGACCAGCCCTGTTCATAAAAAAGGACGTGTCCGGTGTGATACTGAAGGGGCGCTCTCTGAGTGAAAAATGTGCTGCATACATATGATTAACCCCGTCTGTTATTCTTTCTCTTTATTCCAGAATGATTTTGTTCCGGTCTTCTTCATTTCATTTCTCAGCCTGCTCAATGAGTTTGCCGACTGACTCAGAGCGCCAGACCATTGCTTGCTGTCATCAACCACGATGGGCTTCAGCAGAATCACCAGTTCGCTTTTGACCGACGTTTTCTTTTTCTGTTTGAACAGATTACCCAGCAGTGGAATATCGGCCAGACCCGGTGCCGACGCATCTATATCGTTGACGCGATCCTGCATCAGCCCCCCCAGCACTATTACCTGACCGCTTTTGGCCCGCACAATACTGTCCGTTTCCCTGACGGTACTCAGTGCCAACGGTATTTGCTGGGCAACATTACCAATCACCACTGTTTTTTGTTGATCCACAACTTCACTGACCGAAGGGTGGATATGCAGGGTCACAAAGCCCGCCTCACTGATTTGCGGTGTCACATCCAGAGCGATGCCCGAAAAGAAAGGCGTTAAAGTAACATTAGGTGAGACGTTGGTGGTGCTGGCTCCGGTTGTTGTTGTGGTTGAAATGTCCGTGACAAAGAATTCGTCCGTACCTACTTTAATCACCGCCTTCTGGTTATTCATTGTCGCCACACGGGGACTGGATAGCACCTGCACATTGCCCTGTGTCTTCAACAGCTCAATAAAGCTGGTGAAATCGCCAAGATTAAGGGCTAGGGTAAAGACGCCGCCGAAAGCCGAGGTGACAGCCCCGTCTATCGGAATAAGATTATTGGTCAACGGTCCGGATATCCCCTGTGGCCCGGCCGGATTCAGTGTGCCGCTGTTACCCGCGATATCGCTGACACCTGATTCATTGACCAGTACCGATCCACCGCCAATTGTTGATGCGGTAATCGCATTGTTACCCGGCGTGCTGAGGGCCGACCAGTTGATACCTGATTGAAAACCATCGTTGAGCCTGACTTCCAGAATTTTCGCTTCCAGGATAACCTGCCGTTGGACGATCAATTGCGTCGCTGTCAGGAAAGATTCCACTTCCCGCAATTCGTTAGGCAGGGCTCTTACCACCACCACTCCCGATTGTGGATTAACGACAACACTTCTGCCTTCCCCGGTACCGACAATGGCATTGACCGAGGCATGCAGCTCCTGCCAGAACGTCGTTTCAGGCTGTATCGTGACGATTTCGGTACCCAGTACGCTACGGCGGGAAGAGGCCGTATCATTCGTCGCACCCTGTTTGTTCACATCGCCCTTACCGCCACTGCTCTCTGTCAGGGAACCGGAACTCACCAGTGTCTGTGAGCTGCCCTTGCGAATAATATTCAGGTAATTGATCTGGTAAATACGGGCCTGCAGACGGGCAGGCAGTACATTGAAACCGTACTTGGTACTGACAAATTCAAAGCCATAAACATCACGTGCCGCCTCCATGACTTCAGGCACGGTCACATCACGTAAATTCAGCGTGATCGTACCCGTCACCTCCGGGTGTACGACCATGTTGTAGGAAGTGCCGTCCACCAGGCTGAGAAAAAACTGATCAGCAGGAACATTGTTTACCGATATATCAAACTTCTGTTCATCCTCAAGTACCGGAACTTCCGATGTGCTCAATTGAATCGTCGGGATTAGTGCATTTGATACGTTGTCAGGAATGACATCCTGCTTTTTATTGGTATCAATAGACTCCTGTACCGCCTTTTCTATGTTTTCAAGAACTGTCTGGCGCGGTTGCTGCGATTGACAGGCGGCCAATACAATAATAAAAACTGTCAGACACAGTGATTTGTTGAATTTTGAACCCATATTCTACCTGTCCTTCATCTCCGGGCTTTTAAACTGCTTGCTGATATCCTGTGAGTACAGGGGAATGACGACCAGTTTTCTTTCATAATCCAGCACCACCTCCGCCGCATTTATCTCTTTAACCGTTGCTGTGTTTATCTCATCACCGACACGTACTATCCTCCCGTTGATAATGGCACTGCGATCAATGTCCGAAATACGGATGGCATTGACATTGAATTCGGTTTTCTGCTTGCGCGCATCCTGAATGACAAGCCTTGTCAGAGAATAGTCAGCCGGCCGGGTAGGATCGGGCAGAGCGGCATCGGTACGGGCCACAGCGGCAACGAACAGAAGCAGTACGCCAATAGTGTTTATGTTCATCATGAATTTACGCTATACCCCTATCCAGTTCTCATCCAGACTCAGAGTGAATACCGTAATGGCAGCCCTTGATTCCGGATATTCGCCGACTTCAAATTCCAGACTTTCCCAGAAAAAGTCCCATTCCAGATTCTCAAGCTCCTGAATATATTCAAGTGTGCCCAGATAGTCCCCCTGAAATTCAATCCTGAGTCCATGCTTGTAGGCATTATCGATCATGCCTGCAGACCCGACGAGTTGGTTTGCCTGCGGATCATCTGCAACTGCTTCATTGGGTTCAATGACCGGTTTTGCACCCAGGCCCCTCACTTCCAGTAACTCCAGTCCCTTGACCTTGAGCAGCACAGTCTCCAGCATCACAGCCATATTGTCCGGTGAAATCAATTTTTGTGCAGAGTTCCGCAGCTGCGACTCGATCGTTTCCATTTGTGATTTCAGTGCATTTAATTTTTACCTGTTCGCCTTGTTGGGATCTGCACGCATGTCTGTCACCAGATTTTGAACTTGCGTATTCAGTATCAACTGCTCTGCCTGTTTTTGTTGTAATTGGGATGTGATCCGCTTTTCCCTGATCTGCAAAGGCTGCATCAGCAACATATTCCAGAAAAAATAGACAACAAACAAAGCACAGAAGAATATCGCCGCCCTCTCTCGCAGACTGAGCCCGTCAATTTTCACCTGCCACGCTTTCAGTGTCTCCATTTAGAGCTGCTCCGCCTTTGTACTCACCTGGAAATCAAGATTAACCGGATTGTCTTCCGATCGATGCAACTCCAGCACGTTGAATGACAAACCGGTAAAAGATTTTTCCTCAGCCAATTGTTGTATATACACCGGCACCAGTTCAGCTGACAATGTCTTACCCTTAAGACCCAGCGCCGCACCGCCATTTGTGATTGAAACCTTCGTTAACCACGTACCCCGTACATGTTGTCGTGCAAGTGACTCCAGCAATGCGGAAAAGGTCCTGCTGTTTTCCAGGGAATGCTGGACCAGCGCTTCTTTTATCGCTCGCCGCTTGTCCAGTTCAGCATTCAAACGTGCAATCTCCACTTCCAGCAGTTTGCTTTTTGATTTTTCCGGGAATTTTTTCGTGAGAATTTTCACCTGCTGACGTAATTTTCCAAGCTCATCATCAATACTGCTCATCCTGGCTTCCACCGGCCCCAACTGATACAGACTGTAAGCATAGATGCCGGAAAATACGATGAGAAAAAATATCATCAACATCAATATGGTGCCTGCGGAGAAAGCCTTCTTCTGTCGCCGGAACCTCGGCTGGAAAAGGTTGATCTCCTGCTTCATAGCAACTCGCTCTCCTGCCGCAAGGCCGCGCCAATAGCCAACAGGCACCGGGACTGCAGTTGAACGTCCAGAGCCTGATCCGAGTCAATCAGTGTTCGCACATCCAGTATTCGTGTGGAAATATCCAGTTGATCCGAGATGTATTCAGCCACGCCGGGCAGGTCTCGTGGCAGAGGCGCCATCACCAGGCTGCTGACCGGAGGCTGCGAAAAATGACTTTCATAATAATCCAGTGAGCGCTGAATTTCGACAATAATGCCGTCCAGCCAATTTTCGGTCATATCCGGATCATCACTTTGCATCAGCGTATCTGGCAAAGCATTGACACCGGTAGCAAATCGGCGGGAAAGATACAGGGTATGCTGACGGGTGATGGTAATAAGTCCCTTGTCCGAACCGATATACACCATGGCCACGCCCGCGACATCTTCAGGCAACAGGGCAGCGATATTCCTCAGTGCAAGTTCAGGTATATCAATCACTTCAAGATTCAAACCTGCATCCAGCAATCGTTCTATGCGCTGCTTTACTTCAGCGGCGCGCGCGACAACAGCATAAACCATTGTATTCTTGCCGCCTGCTTTGGTGTCAGGCACCTCAAACACATCAATCACCGCATCATCAACATTAAAATCAATCAGATCCTTAATACGCCAGCGTATCGCCGCACGCAATTCTTCGGGCTGTACTTCCGGCGCCTGTACCATGACCAGACTGTATTCATCCAGCTCGACCAGGCTGACGCAGAGAGAACGATCCAGTTGTGCTTGTTTCACCCAACCTTTCAGCTGCTCTTTGCCACTACGCGCCGGGGCCATGGCCTGATAATCACAAAGCTCCAACAAAGGCGGCACGTCCTTGTCCCGGCGGATCTTTGCCACAGCCATACCCTCCTCTTCAATACACACTGCCGCGAGAGTATTCACTTGCATTTTTCTTTTCATCAAACCAAACAAGGTATCGTCTCCAGGCCGGCATAATACTGTCACTCGAGCAGGCAACGAACACCAGGCTGCTGACAGCAAGCGGCACTTCCCCTAGGCTAATACTAATAATTGACTTAAGTTTTCCAGCCTAACTACTTAATGTCAATGAATTTTCTTTAATTTTATATATTATCTTTTCCACAAACTCATGACATGGGCAGAAACAACTGTTGGGGAAAAACAACGTACTAGTGAATGGCTTATGAGGAATAACTCAGGGAATGCTTAAATGCATTAACTTAACTTATTGTTTTATATGTTAATTCCATGGTTCACGGATATAAATAAATTCCTTCACGCCCTTATAGATACCCCAGCTTGCCCGGACATTCGGATTGTTATCATGTAGCGAATCGCCATCCCAGTCATATTGCAACCAGCTGTCCGTCAGATGACTGACATCCACAAAGCCGACCTCTTTCAGTGTATTTACCAATATTAAGGGATTGGCCGGGTCGTAGCGGCCATTGATCAGGATGCCACTACCACCGGCCACGGGATCCAGCGTCAGTCCGCTTCGATTGGAATAGCTTATGGCCACCGCCGCATAGGGGCTGCAATTGTCCAATGGATTGCTGACAAAACCGGTGCCGGTTTGATACTCGGCCCGCAGGGGAATTTCCAGGGGCAATAATTCCGATCCAAATGCATTGTCGAGCACCAGACGTCCCCAACGCTGTTGCTTGTTCCCGGAAAAACTGATGCCGTTTCCGGCCGAGGCATCGGCAAATCCGGCCGGGTTCTGATCCACGCCCAGATTATCACGGTAAATCACACCGTCTTCATCAATGATATTGAGCGCCAGACTTATTTCGGCATCGAAGGGGGCCTGTGGGGCGCCCCGTGCAAAGGCAATCCCTCCCCCGTCACTGAAACTCAGTGTGGCAATACCATTGCCGCTGTCGCTCACTGTCGGTTTGTTCGGCACCAGACCGGTATCCAATGTGCCAGTTGCGCTCGCATAGCCGAGATCAGTTCCCGGCGGGAAGGTCAAAGAAGCCTGCGTCAGCTTGAAAAAACTGCCGTTGTAATTCTGTGTCGTTGCTCCCGTTGCATTACGTGCCGTGGCTGTCATTACCGGAGCCGTCGTATAGGTGAATGCCTGTCCAACATAGCCAAAAGCCCCGCAGGCCGGGCCAAATACCGGTGTATTCAAGATGACATTAAAATCAAAAGGTATAAATCGTCCGACATAGCCCGATAGCCCCTGGATCTGCCCGCTACCCAGGTAATTGCTGTTCGCCAGGCCCGCCCGTATCTCGATTATTCCCACTTCGTCATATTGTGCAGTGCTGGTGTTTCCACTGCCCGCGGAGAATGTGCTAATGGTGGTACCGCCAGTCAAACCCGGGTTAATACCACCAGCGGGTTGATCCAGTAAGGCCGACAGGTTGATATCGGCCTGTGTTGCCGGTACTTCCTGACCATAATTGGGTGTGACAGCATTATCGCTCAGATCCACATTGTTGGCCGGATCACTGTCCCCGCTCTGATGGCCGTCCGGCACTCCGTCGTTGTTGCTGTCATCACCGGCCTGCCACTGCACTGCCCGGACCGTGATCGTAAATGGACTGGCGGCCTGGGTGAAATCATTGCCAAACGGCCCTGTCGCATGAGGTGGATTGCTCGATGGCACCTGAAGATCAAATCCAAACGGTCTGACCACAAACATATTCGATGCACCAAATAATGTTATCGCCGGATCCGGTGGATTCGGGGAGATGGTCTTGCGGGCAAACAGCTGGATCTGACCCGCATCGTTATAATCAAAGCTGAATGTCGCGGTCCCCGTCGCAGCAAAATCGAGAGTGACATTACTGAAACTGCCGTTGGCAGCATCGACGACAGAGGCATTGTTATTGCCAGGTACAATATCGCTTGAATTATCAATTTGCACCCGGCTGGGCAAGGCCTGACAACTTGTCGGGTTATTGCACTTGTAGGCCATTTCCACAGTTTGTGTGTTCAGTATTCTTGACTCGCAGACTCCGGTCGAGGTGCTGGTAAGTACAGAACGCAGCTGTATAAGTTGACTGCCCGGAGCAATACTGGATTCTTTGCCCGCTATCTGAGGACCGATGTTTTCACCTGCGGCATCGGCAAAAAAACGAAAGACCGCATCGGCAAATTCAATATTATCGTCCTCGGCCACACCGTCCTGATCGCTTGCAAACCCGTCTGTCACATCAATATCTATATGCGGACTTGTGGTCGCTGTTGTTTCAGTCAACCAGAATTCAACCGAGGTTTCCGTGCCATCGAAGGTATATTGATTCGGCGCGACAAAGGTACCGTTACCGGTTTTCAAGGACCAGGCATCGGCCGGCGGCGAGGTGGACAGGGTAATGGTCGTGGCATTTGATGGCACCACAGCAGCATCGACATTATCATGTGCTGTAATACTGACCGCCAGGGCCTCACAGGTAACGCCGGGTGTCCCCAGCGGATAATTTATCGCGTAGTGATCGATTGTTGAACCGAAACAGCCCCCCGGCAGGCAAAAGGCTTCAGAAAAGACCAGTAAACTGGCCGTTTCCGTCGTGTGATTACGTTCAGCGTTGGCAAATTGATCTTCGTCTATGGCAAGACCAATCTGACTGATGCTCAAACTGCAACGACGTAACCAGCCCCCGTCACCACCATCATGGCGGGATTGATGACCGATCACCAGCGGGACTATTGAATACGTGTTAACAAAACCCACGGCCTGTCCGACATTACCAGCACAATTCACGTCATTCCAACCGGTAATATTATCGGCACTGGTAATCGACTCATAGAGGATGGTAGCCGCTCCGGCAACAAAACTGCCCTGAACATCGCCTTCGATAGCAACATAGGCAATAGTCTCATCAATGCCAATCGTCCCCGTCGCAACTTCTGCACGCTCCAGCGCAAGTTCGACACTGGACGGGCCGGCATTTCTCATCGCCACCGTCATCCAGGGTACCGAAGTCGTCAGCGGCGGGTTGGCGCTTTCATTAACCATACCCTGTAATCCCGCCACTACAGCCGGGGCCGTAAAGGTAGTGATGAAATTAACCGTGTCCCAGCCCTCCACACCGGATACACCAATACCGTGCTGAACAGTTTGGGTGCTGTGAATCCCCACTTCCAGGGCCTGGCCATCGGGCAGGGTAAATTGCCACGGTGACGGGCCTGCTCCGGGTTCAATCGCCATGTAATGCACCGTCATTGCCGCATGCAGCCCATCCAGATTATCCGGTTCCACCTGCGACACCTCAAAACCACTGGTGCTGACATTTCTAATCCGAATACTGCTGGGATCGGCACCTTCATTGGACGGCAAAATAAAGATCAATGGCACGGCGGTATAGCTCTGTTGCAATGTCACGGCGGTAAACGCCGCTGTCAGACTGGTGTCATTGAGTGTAATCTGACCAAGCTCCATTCTCAACGGTCCACCAGGACATACCCTGCCGCTGCCGTCCCAGTTGTTCCCTGCATTCTGATTGGTATACAGCGTGGTGATTTCTGTAGGGGAAAACCCGCGCTGAAAGACGATGACCTCATCGATCTCCCCTTCCCAGTCCTGATTAATATTAAAACCACCCCCAACACTGTCCTGTTCCTGACCGATGATCAGCCCACCCGGACTAATATTCAGTGCAGCCGTGGAACCGCTGCGACAACCACTCTGGACGCCATCGACCGAAACACAATTGCTCGCACCGATACGTGTCCAGGCGATATGATGCCAGTTGCCGTCGGCAATATCCGGAATCGTAATCGTCCCTAATGCCGTATTTTTTACAAAAGGCAGAAAACTTGTGTTGTTGGGAAACCAGGCGAGAAATTCATTTCCCGATCCGCCATTTGCTGCTGAAATGGCCGCCTGCGTACCTGTATTTGTGGTATTTACCCAAAATGAAAGCGTCAGATCACGCAGACCATCCAGCGCGTTGTTATTCATGGAAAGATAATCGGCCGTTGAATTCGCCGAAAAATCACCTGCACTGCATATCTTGCCGGGAACCGTCGAAATCCCGCCAAATGAAGTACCGTGGTTATTGTTGCCACCGCTGTCTTTCACTTCATCGACTGCTCCGGTCCATGCAGTCTCATCCATATACCAGTTCGTCAATACCGTCGGCGGTGGCGGCGGACATACTCGCGGCGTACCGTTCCAGTTGTTTCCAGCATTTTGGTTATTAAAAAGTTCGGTGATTTCTGCCGATGTTATATCACGCTGAAAAACTATGATCTCATCGATTTGTCCCTGCCAATCCTGATTGATATCAAAGCCACCACCAACACTGTCCTGCTCCTGGCCGATGATCAGACCGCCCGCACTGATATTGAGCGGTAAAGTGGAGCCACCACCAACACATCCGCTGCCCACACCGTCAATGGCGACACAGTTGGTCGCGCCATTGCGTGTCCAGACGACATGATGCCAATTGCCATCGGCTATATTCGGAATGGCAATCGTGCCCAGGCCCACATTTTTTATAAAAGGACGAAAGCTGGTGTTGTTGGGGAACCAGGCAAGAAACTCATTTCCTGAACTGCCGTTCGCTGCTGAGATAGCGGCCTGATTACCGGTATTCGTCGTATTCACCCAAAAGGAAACCGTTAGATTGCTCAGACCATCCAGTGCATTGCTGTTCATGGATATATAATCGGCCGTTGAATTTGCCGAAAAATCCGCTGCGTTGCACACCTTGCCGGGAACCGGCGAAATCCCACCAAAGGTGGTGCCATGAAAATTGTTAATCGTACTGTCAATCACCTCGTTGGCAGCGCCTGTCCAGACAGGCCCATCCACATACCAGTCTGCATTTGCCTCTTTTATCTCGGCATCAAAGACTTTTTCAACAACGAATATGCCTACAGATTCGGTCGTATGCGCCACATCATTATCTGTACCTTCATCCTCCTGCACCCGCACGCGTACCGATCCGGTATTGATCTGGCACTCCCGTATCCAGCCTCCATCAATACCATCCCGCCGATTCTTCGAAGCGACCACCAGAGGACTGGCAGTGTAAGTATTCTGAAAATTGTTATTAATCGTACAGGTATGAGTAATGTTATCGGCTGAGAGTATGGCTTCGATTAAGACGCTGCCTCCTCCGGTGTCAGTCAAGGTACTGGTCAAGCCGGAGGGTGCCGCCAGCCAACCGATAGTTTCCGCATTGGCCAATGGTAACGGCGTGATGACTTCGCTCAGTTCCAGGGCCGCCTGAAAACCGGATGCATCGGCATTGCTGATGACAGTGGTGATAAAAGGGCTGGTCTGTCCACCATTTAAAGATATCCCGCCATTATTGCCGGTCTGTACCTGCCCCAGCATTGCAACGAAAGCAGAGGAAAATGCGGTATTAAAAGCAACAGTATCCCAGCCATTGGTACCGGCAAACTTTTTTTGTACCGTTGTGGTCGACAGCGTGCCGACCTCGATAAATTGTCCACCGGGTAACTTATGACGACCCGGCTCAATCGCTATCCAGTTAACCGTATGCACATTAAACCCTGCGGTATCGGAACAGCCGCCACAAACCGTTGGTCTTGTCTGGAGAATTTCGAAACCTGCCGTCGTCACATTCCGAATACGCAGGGCCCTGGGCTCATTATTCGGCGTGTCTTTTGCCAGTACGAACACCACGGGCGCAACATCAAAAAAACCTCCGCTGAAGGTGACGGTCTGGAAACCCGGTGTCGCGATCGGATCGTTCATTGCCGCTGTCCCTGCAGAGATCTTCCATGCCTGAGCGGAGCCCGATACCATCAACAGCAGAAAAACCAGTAATATTCCCTGATGGCAGGTTCGCATTACAGATCCTCTTGCTGACAGATCATCGGCATATCCCGATGCTGGCAGGATTCGTTATGCTGTTGTTCCTCTTTCGGCTAATCCTGTTCGTCAATGCCCGTTCGTTGCTCATCATCATATTCATCGGCAATTGCTGGAAACCGCATTCCAGATGTTTTTCACCATGCGGACGGCCCACCTGATTTACACCTACCCTCTGCCGGCGCCTGTCAACGGAGACAGGCCCGGTTCCGACAGGCGCCTGAACAAAAGAATAACCCAGATAGTTCAAAAAGGAAGCAGGCAGAAGAAACTGCCGTCTGTTACATCTCGGCCCTGGGTTCGCGCGCCAGTAATTTCTGGACGGCCTCACGCGGTGTGCACGCGGATTGCAACACCTTATTGACCATTTCGGTGATGGGCATCTCGACCTGGAGAGTCCTGGCCAGTTCCTGCACCACACCCGCCGTCACCGCACCTTCAACCGCCTGAGCGATTTCCCGTTTGGCTGTTTCCGGGTCCTTACCCTGGGCAAGTGCCAGGCCGAAGCGCCGGTTCCTGGACTGATTGTCAGTGCAGGTCAATATCAGATCCCCCAGTCCCGCCAGACCCATGAAAGTTTCCTGACGTCCGCCCATGGCTATTCCCAACCTCATTATTTCCGCCAGACTGCGCGTAATTAACGCACAACGAGTATTGGCGCCGTAGCCGAGACCATCGGCAATACCGGCAGCGATAGCGATAACATTTTTTACCGCACCGCCTACCTGAACACCGATCACATCGTCATGGGTATAGGAGCGAAACAGTTCGCTATGAAACAGAGAGGAAAAATAGCTTGCCGTCTGCTTTTGCCCGGAAGCGACAGTAATGGCAGTAGGCAGGCCTTCGGCCACCTCCCTGGCAAAAGACGGGCCGGACAGAACCGCCACTTCATCAATACCAAGTACTTTCTTAACGACGTCCGTGTTCAACGAGTTGGAACCGGGTTCAAAACCCTTGCATGCCAGGCAGATTCGCAACTCAGACAAAGAAATGTTCTGCTGCAACAGGGTCAGGGACGCCTGCAATCCCGCACAAGGCATGGCCAGCACAACACTGCTGACACAAGCGAACCCGGATAGTGTGGATACAGGATACAGGTTGTCCGGCAAACTTATATCCGGCAGGTAGCGCTGATTGCAACGCGATTGTTGCAACTCGGCGATATGCTCAGCAGAGATATCCCATAAATACACCTGATGCTGATTGCGTGCCAATACCAGTGCCAGGGCAGTGCCCCAGGAACCGGCACCGATAACTAATATCGATTGCTTATCCAAAACGCCCCTCCCCTGATGGAACCGGGACTGACCTTTGCCATTGTCTCAGGTGACAGCTCCAACTCCATGCAAATTAATGTTTGGTGATGCGTTCGCCTTCCTGCACCACGGTCTGTTGTATTTCTTGCTGGTACAGGGCATCGAAGTTAACCGGAGCCAGCAATAATTGTGGAAAACCGCCACGGGTAACCAGATCGGCAATGATTTCGCGAGCGAAGGGAAATAGAATATTGGGACAACTGGTCGCCAGCATCCTGCCCGTTATTTCATCGGAGAAACCGGCAATATGGAAAATTCCCGCCTGCTGTGCTTCAATCAGGTACATGGTTTTTTCTTCAGAGATCACGGTAACGGTTATACTGAGAACCACTTCATACAAATCTTCGGCAATTCGACTGGCTGAATTGGCGATATCCATATTGACTGTAGGTTTCCATTCTTCCTGAAATATCATAGGCGAATTAGGCGTTTCAAAGGAGATGTCCTTCACATATATTTTCTGGATACCGAACTTCCCCTGTTGCGTGCCGACGCCGTCACCTGTCTCCTGCTTTTCCTGCTCTTGCTTGTCCTGCTCTTGCTTGTCCTGCTCTTTTGCCATGGGTATTTACCTGCTGTTATGTTTTTTTACTTAAGGGTAGATTCGCATTTTGCCAGGATGGCAAGCCGCCCTTGAGGCAAAAAACCTGTTCAAAATTCTGCGTGGAAAATGTACGCGCCACCCGGGTCGAGATGGCCCCGCTGCCGCAATAAAATACGACAGGCTGCTTTTTGTATTTATCCAGTTCGGCTTTCCTGGCTTCCATATCAGCGTTGGGGATGTTCAGCGCGTTAAGAATATGCTTGCTTTGGTAATCAGCAGCCGGGCGCACGTCCACCACCACCGCCTTCTCGTGATTGATCAGACGTGTCACCTCGGCTGGAGTGATTTGTTTTACGCCTGACAGGGCACCGCCATATATATTCCAGATCAACAGCATCAGCAAAGAAACCAATAGTGATACCAGGAACAGGTGGTTACTGATGAATTCCGGTAGTCGTTCCATATTTAAATTTTTATGTCACTGTGTAATTGAGGCGTGAATAATACGTGATAACATCACCATTAGAAACTCCAGCAACAGCATCCCGCTGTGCCAATGCGAGTGACCGGCCCGCTATCACCACCTCGGATCAGACAATATTTCATGATAAACTGGCATTTCTTCGTGGCGGTATGCGCAATTGTCCGCTATTTGGCAAAGAATTAAGGCTTATAAGTAAACCAGTGATTGTGTCCATCTACACTTTATGTTCGATCAAATGATGTTTTTACCAAAGGACTGCTTTCAGCGTCCCGTCGGGTATCGGTGGTTTTGCTGAAAGCACCTGCGCCACATTGCCTGCTGTGATGACTCCTGTGCCAGGTAAACCCGTTGTTCTCATTGTGCTTGATGGTTGGGGTTACTCTGAACACACCCAGTTTAATGCCATTCACAGTGCCCATAAACCCACCTGGGATCATCTCTGGAGCACCTGCCCCCATACTTTGATCAGTGCCTCCGGTACTGATGTCGGCCTGCCGGACAAGCAGATGGGTAATTCAGAAGTGGGGCATATGAATATCGGCTCCGGACGGATAATCGATCAGGAATTCACTCGTATCACCCAGGCCATTGAAGATGGTTCATTTTATGAAAACGAAGTACTTTGCACGACGCTGAAAAATGTTGCCCTTGGCGGCAAAGCCGTGCATATACTTGGGCTGCTTTCACCGGGTGGGGTGCACAGCCATCAAGACCATATCTTTGCCCTGATGGAACTGGCGAAAAAGCACAATATCGATAAAATCTATCTCCATGCTTTTCTCGACGGGCGTGACACATCGCCTAAAAGCGCTGAAGAGTATCTGCATTACGCACAACTGAAAATACAGGACCTCGGCAAAGGCCGTATCGCCAGTATTATCGGCAGATTCTACGCCATGGATCGAAACCAGAACTGGGACCGCACCCAACTGGCTTACGAGCTCATTACCCAGGGTAAAGCCGAATACCAGGCCGGCGATGCCTGTATCGCTGTTGACATGGCCTACGCCCGGGGTGAAAGCGATGAGTTTGTTCGACCCACGGCCATTACTGACAGTCGAGGAGCCTCCGTCAGCATTGAAGCGGGTGACGCCATTATTTTTGCCAATTATCGCGCCGACCGCGCCAGGCAAATCTCCCTGGCTTTTACCAAACCCGGCTTCAGTGCATTCCAGAGAGCATATTCCGTGGACAATTCAACTTTCGTCAGCCTGACCCGATATCGGGCGGATTTTGACTTCCCGGTGGCCTTTGCACCGGTTCAGCTGAAAAATGTGCTGGGTGAATATCTGGCCGGACTGGGACTACGCCAGTTGCGCATAGCCGAAACAGAAAAATATGCCCATGTCACCTTCTTTTTCAATGGTGGAGAGGAACGGGTGTTTGACAATGAAGACCGTATACTCGTACCGTCTCCCCATGTCAGCACTTATGATCAACAACCGGAAATGAATGCCTGTGAAGTAGCGGAGAAGATGGTCGAGGCCATAAACAGTCGGAAATATGATGCTATTATCAGCAATTTCGCCAATGCTGATATGGTCGGCCATACCGGCGATTTCAATGCTGCCGTCAAGGCAATAGAAACCCTGGACCGCTGCCTGCAACAAGTTGTCGATGCTGCTGCACATACGGGTGCCGAATTACTCATCACCGCTGATCACGGCAATGCTGAACAAATGCGTGAATTTACCACGGAAAATAGACAGGCCCTGCCCCATACGGCCCACACCAATAACCCCGTACCCCTTATCTATATCGGGCGTCCTGCCGCGTTGGTCAATGTTGATGCTGCTCTTAGCGATCTGGCTCCGACACTGCTGCACCTGATGGGTCTGCAAGTCCCACAGGAAATGACAGGGCGAACAATTTTTCGTGTGACGGATGGGAAGGGATAAGGCTTTATCGAGCGGCTTTGATACCGGCCGGGTTTGTGTGTCCTGTAAACATTTCCGGTTTACATTGTCGCTCATATTGCTTTTATTCTCCGCCGGTAACCCAACCCTGGCCACCAACATCAACACCGAGCAGGTCGAAAAAGATCATAAATTGCAGAATATTCGTACGCAAATCAAAAACGTGGAATCCAGTATTGAGGGTGCAAAAAAAGACGTCGATGCGCTTTTTCAACAACTCCGGGATAATGAACTGGCCGCAGTGGATGTGTCTGATAAAATTCAGCAATATCAGCATGAGATCAACAGCAAAAATGAAAAACTGAGACAACTTGGCCGGGAGAAGACCCGTCAGGAAGCCCTGCTCGGCACGCAACGCCAACAACTGGCCAGACAGATACGAGCTGCCTACAAAACAGGTCGCAACAATTATCTGAAATTATTGCTTAATCAGGAAGATCCGGCCCTGGTGGGCCGCTTGCTGGCCTATCATGAATATGACTCCCGGGCCCGAAGCGAACGTATCTCCACTATCAGTGCCGCCCTGACTGAAATATCTTTGCTGGAAAAGGGTATACAAACACAGACACAGCGGCTGTCTCAACTGCAATCTCAACAGGAGGAAAAACTGGCCGAGTTTCAGGCCTACCGTAGCTCACGACAGAAGATTACCAATGAGTTAAGAGCCTACATAGATGATCAGGGCGTAAGACTGCAAATCCTGCAAAAGAACGAACAGGACTTGAGTAAACTGCTCAGCGAACTTGAAGAACAGACGCTGGCAATACAAATCTTTGAGGATACGCCGCCTTTCAACAGCCTGCGTGGCAAGCTCGACTGGCCGGTCAGGGGCAAAATCACTTCCCGTTTCGGTAGTCTGAGAAAAGGCGGAAAACTGAAATGGCAGGGCGTGACTATCGCCGCCAACAGCGGTATTGAGGTGAAGGCTATTACCACCGGCAAGGTGGTGTTTGCAGACTGGTTCAGAAATATGGGTTTACTGATGATTCTTGATCATGGCGACGGATTCATGAGTTTATACGGTCACAACGAACGTCTGCTGAAAAAACCCGGTGACTGGGTACTGGCGGGCGATTTAATCGCCCGGGTGGGTGACAGTGGTGGTCAACATCGCTCCGGACTGTACTTTGAAATACGCAGTGGCGGCAATCCGGTTAATCCGAATCTTTGGTGTAAGAACTGATCAAGGCTTGTCACCGGCAATCAAGCGCCTGTATGCTGTGCAGAATTTACCTGCACAAACAAGATCGGCAACCATTACAGCTGAATCGGGTCTGAAATCGGACATCATAATTTTTCAGACTATAAAACCATGGAGTCAAGAATGAAATTTTTATCATCTTATGTACTGCTTCAGCTCATTGTGCTGTTTGCCGGGCCCCTTGCTGTTTACGCTGCCGAGACAGAATCAGGCGCTAAGCAGCAAATTGAAGCAGAGGAACTGCCTCTCGACGAATTGAGAACCTTTACCCAGGTTTTCGCCAAGATCAAAAATGACTATGTTCAGGAGATCAATGACCGTGAGTTACTGGAAAATGCCATACGTGGCATGTTGGAAGGGCTGGATCCCCATTCAGCCTATCTTGATAAAAGCGCCTATACAGATTTGCAGGAGGGCACCTCCGGCGAATTTGGCGGTCTGGGTATTGAAGTCGGTATGGAAGACGGCTTTGTAAAAGTCATCTCACCCATAGACGACACGCCGGCCCAAAAAGCGGGTGTGGAAGCCGGGGATTTAATCATTCGTCTTGATGACGTACCCGTGAAAGGCATGGCGCTTAATGATGCGGTAAAATCCATGCGTGGCAAACCGGGAACGGATATCACACTGACCATTATCCGTAATGGCGCTGATAAGCCACTCAAGATTGTCATCACTCGTGCCATAATCAAGGTCAAGAGTGTCCGAAGTCGTACGCTGGAACCGGGCCTGGGCTATCTGCGTATTTCACAATTTCAGGCACACACCGGTGAAGACATGCGTCGAGAGCTGGAAAAATTAAAGACCGATAATAATAACAACCTGGACGGCCTGATCCTTGATTTGCGCAACAATCCAGGAGGCGTATTGGGGGCGGCCGTTGCAGTGTCGGATATGTTCCTGGAGAAAGGTTTGATTGTCTACACTGAGGGGCGGGTCAAAGACTCCAAAATGAAGTTCAGTGCCAAACCGGCGGATATCATCAGCAAGGCACCGCTGATTGTCCTGGTCAATGGCGGTTCGGCCTCGGCTTCGGAAATAGTGGCCGGTGCATTACAGGACCATCATCGGGCTATTATTATGGGAGAAAAGACTTTCGGTAAAGGTTCGGTACAAACTATTTTGCCACTGAACAACGAATCCGCCCTGAAACTCACCACTGCGCGTTATTACACGCCGTCCGGCCGCTCCATTCAGGCATCAGGTATTATCCCCGACATCATTATTGACAAGGTGAAGGTAGAAAGACTGGCTGATGCCGGCAATGGCATTAAGGAAGCAAATTTGGCCGGTCATCTGGAAAATGACAGGTCGCCACCGGAAGAATCCATCACGAAGGGAGATAAAGATCCGGAAAAACAAAAATTTGAATCCCCTCTGGCCAAAAAGGACTACGCGCTGTATGAGGCACTGAATGTATTGAAAGGTCTGGTTATTCTCAAGAAACAATCCTGACGGACCAATTGATGACATGGAAAAGTTTCTCTTGTTAAGACGGCTGTTTTTCCCCGGGCTGTTCATCTTACTTTTTATCCACCCGGTATCGGCAGAAGATAGCGGGAAACCTGTGATCAGTATAATTATTGACGACATCGGTTATCGTATGCGGGAAGATTTACGTGCCCTGGCCCTGCCCGGTCCAGTCGCCTTTGCTATCATGCCGCACTCGCCCCATGCCTTGCAAATGTCCGCGCTCGCCTATCAGAAAGGTAAAGAAGTGTTATTGCATCTGCCGATGCAGGCTATGGCAGAAGAAAAAAACCAGTTCCTGGGGCCGGGTGCACTTACGCTGCAAATGACGCATAAAGAATTCATCGATACTCTGAACAACAATCTACGCTCGGTACCCCACGCCATCGGCGTAAACAATCATATGGGCAGTTTACTGACCCGACACCCGGGACACATGAGCTGGCTGATGGAATCGCTGAAGATCCATAATAAATTCTATATCGACAGCGTCACCAGCAGTCACAGCGTTGCCGCTGATGTGGCCAGAGAAGCACAGCTGCCCTATCTGAGCCGCGATGTGTTTCTGGACAATGTACAGTCGGATGAGCAGATTCAAAAGCAGTTCGATGAGCTGATTAGTCTTGCCAAACACAGGGGCCTGGCCGTCGCCATAGGCCACCCGCATCCCAGAACACTGTCAATGCTATCAAAAATATTGCTGCAACTGGATCGCTACGGTGTCAGTTTGATCAGTACGAAAGAGATGTTGAAACGCAGAAACAGTAAAGATGACTATCGAAATGTATCGTTGAAATAACGAAACAGACCTGAAATACGTCCCACGCGGAGTTTTTTATTATTTTCCCTTGCTCCGGGTCGCCAGCCATAATATAGCTCCGCCGACACCTCCCAATATCCAGGATACCAGTGGCAACTGACCGATCATTGCCGGTGTATTGCCATCAAGACCATAGAGGCCGTAAAGCACCACGCCACCCAGCACCAGAGAAGAACCGATAATCGCCAGGATATTACGGCGATTATACTGATGCATTTCTATTTGCAGGCGTTCCAGTTCTTCGGAATGCCACTCCACATGAATTTTACCATCGCGCATGCGCTCAACCAGGTCGATCATCTTGTTCGGCAACGCGGGCAGACGGTCCAGCCAGTGAGGAATATTGTATTTCACCCCTTCCACCAATCCACTGACGCCGACACGCTTGCTCATCCAGTGTTCAAACAGGGGCTTGGTGGTCTTCCAGACATCCAGTTCCGGATAGAGCTGACGACCCAGTCCTTACACGTTAACCATGGTCTTCTGCAGCAGGATCAACTGTGGCAGTATCGGCATATTGAACTGTCTGGCGGTTTGAAACAGCCGCAACAGTATCGTACCAAATGAGATGTGGTGCAGGGAACGATCAAACATGGGTTCACAAACAGTTCGTATGGCAAATTCGAATTCATCGACACGTGTGTTGGCCGGTACCCAGCCGGAATCGACGTGCAAGGTCGCCACCTTTTTATAATCCCGATTCAAAAAGGCAAGAAAGTTCTCCGCCAGATAACGTTGATCAAATTCACTCAGTGAGCTCATGATGCCAAAATCAATTACGACGATTTGCGCCGCACCGTCTTCACCCGGTCTGATAAAGATATTGCCCGGATGCATGTCAGCATGGAAAAAACTGTCACGGATCACCTGGGTGAGAAACAACTCGATGCCGTTTTCCGCCAGACGTTTCATGTCCACACCTGCTTCTCGCAGGCGCTTGACATCACTCACCGGAATACCGGTAATTCGCTCCATTACCATGACATTACTGGTGGTTAAATCCCACTCGATTTCAGGTATATAGAGGACTTCGGAACCCTCAAAATTTCTACGCAACTGTGAGGCATTCGCCGCCTCGCGCATCAGATCAAGTTCATCAAGCAGGGTCTTTTCAAATTCAGCAACAACATTGGTGGGCTTTAATTTACGTACATCCTCCCAATAGGCCTCCGCCTTGTTTGCCAGGACGTGCATCAGGCCCAGATCCCGTTTGATGACTTTTTCAATTTCCGGCCTGACCACTTTGACGATCATCTTGCGACCATCCTTCAGGGTGGCACTGTGTACCTGAGCAATCGAAGCCGAGGCCAGCGGGATTTCGTCAAAATCGAGAAAGATATCTTCTATTTTTTTTCCGAACGCCTCTTCGATGATTTGTCTGGCCTGAGTCCCGGGAAAAGGCGGCACATTGTCCTGCAGTTTGGCCAGCTCATCAGCATAATCTTCGGGTAGAAGATCACGGCGTGTAGACAAAATTTGTCCAAACTTGACAAAAATAGGACCCAGTTATTCCAGTACCAGACGAACACGTTCCGCCTGTGGTTCCCGAACCCTGCTGGACCAGTTCCAGGGCAATAATCGCTCAATGAAACGTACTGATCGAAATATATGCATGGCGAACACCAGCTCGTCGAGTCCATGACGAATCAGGATACGCTGAATGGTAAGTAATCTTAATGCCTGGCCGGATGTAAACATTATTCTGCTTTTTCTTTTGTCGCTTGTTGGAGTCTGTTAATTCGCAGCTTTAATCTCTCTACATCATTGCGCACGGTATCCACTGCGTCGGTAAATTCATCCATTTTCACTTTATCCAGAGTCATTTCCGATTTAAATCTCAAATACTCACTGACATCCTGCTGCAACCTGTCTCCGGATCGACTCGCAAAACTTGCAGTACCCCGGAAAACCCTGCCCAGTTTGTGAGCAAAGGTATCTCCAAACCATTTTGCCAGTTGTTCTTCCCAGTCAAGATCAATGCCCTTCACAATTGACTGAAAGTCCTGCGCCAATGTGACATCACCGATCACTTCAATACTACCGGCAAAATTACCTGACTTTTCCCTGGATTTCATCAAATAGGCCAGCATATCCCGGGGTGTCCCCCGGATCTTCACATTTGCATTTTTCTCGGATTCACTTTGCAAATACACACCTTCTCCTGAAAGTAATATGTAAATAACAAAATCAGTATTTATTAACTCCAGTGAAATGATCTGACCGGATAAAACGGCCAGTCTTCTTAATGTATCCTCATCCAGAGCAAGGAGTTGATTAAGCTGTCTCTCAATTTTACCGAGCAAGCTCATGGAATGATAATTACACGCCCGCCCCGGCCCCTGTATTTCGATATTCGGGCACCCTGATACGAAAGGATCACAATTTATAACCCTTGTGTACGGCCACAACACCACCGCTTAGGTTATAATATTCAACACGGGAAAACCCGGCATTCTCCATCATATCTTTCAAAGTCTCCTGATTCGGATGCATGCTGATGGACTCGACCAGATAACGATAACTGTCTTTATCCTGTGCAATCAGCTGACCAAGGCGCGGAATAAAATGGAAGGAATATATTTCATACAACTGTTTCAGTACCGGTAAAACAACTTTGGAAAACTCCAGTATGACGACGCTGCCACCGTATTTCAGCGTATCAAACATGGAACGAAGCGCCCTGTCCTTGTCGGTGACATTTCTCAGGCCAAAAGCAATACAGACACAATCAAAACTGTTTTCCACGAATGGCAGGGCTTCGGCATCAGCCTGTACGTATTCCATTCCAGTGGCAATGCCACGGTCGAGCAAACGATCCCTGCCCTCACTCAACATCGCATTATTGATATCACTTACAATGACCCTGCCCCGCTCACCCACAGCGTGATGAAAAAGGGCGGACATATCACCGGTCCCTCCGGCCACATCGAGTATCTTTGCACCCGGTTTTATTTGCGCAATATGAATGGTATAACGCTTCCACAGTCGATGGATG
>JAJRTU010000135.1 GCA_024278135.1 Gammaproteobacteria bacterium | reverse complement strand
TATTCTCATGCTGTGTGGGCGGTATTTCCTGAGTCTCGCCATAATCAAGCAGTTGCAGCAGATGCCCATGTTCGGGCGCAGATAATTTCTCCGCCACTTGTACAAAATGCACATACTCTGTATGCAGGGCGGTAATTTCACCGGCTGTTGCCTGCAGGGCGCGCAGGAATTTTGCAAGTCGAAAGTCGGAGAGGGCGGCACAACCGCGAATAATCAACATCTGGAATTTACTTTTGCGTGTTCAATTAAAAATTACGGCCGGAAGCAGTGCATTCTTCGCTGTGATATTGTACGGTAAATTAGATTTGCCGGGGAAGATTCTTGCGGATAATGGCAGGTGCCCAGGCGGAAAATAAGCAAGCTTGCCGGTTTGACGGTCTTATACTACGGATAACACAAGTCGACAGTCCTGATGATGTCAAATCGAGAGCAAATCCTTAGCTGATTTTTTACTGTATCTCGTCAACCTTGATCAGTATGGTCCGTTGTTCCTGACCGCGTTGACGAGTGCTGAGCAAATTTTCTCTGTCGTTACTGTTGACGTGTTGGGCGACGCCGCCGATCTGCAGCCATTCACCAAGGCGACCGGTGGTCGTGGTTTCGACATTTTGTACGTCAAACACGGCAGCCTGGTTGGGGTGGACCCGGGAGAGTTGAGGAGAGACCAGCAAGGTGACCCGATCACCGTTCATGCGGGGCAGGACATAAAAGCCGGAGCTGACATCTTTATATTCAATGGTGTCCTGAACAACGACGCCACCATAAGTGACATAGGCATTTTGATTGGCGACGG
Organism: Gammaproteobacteria bacterium; assembly: GCA_024278135.1. Lineage (GTDB taxonomy): Bacteria > Pseudomonadota > Gammaproteobacteria > Eutrophobiales > Eutrophobiaceae > WLWS01. The sequence continues at coordinate 3,517 of JAJRTU010000135.1, read as the reverse complement.
GAATCTGTTGTCCGGTTTGAATATAGGCGGCCCGGCCATCGACAGTTTGTACCTGGAAGGTGTTCCTGTCATCAATATTTGATCGTGTGTTCAGATTTCGATAGCGAATAAGATTATCCTTATCGTCTTCTGCCGACAATACCAGACCGTGATTGTCATCGCCCCGGTTATTCCCTGAAATGGATACACTACCGCGGGTGTAGCGGCCGGAAATACCCTGCTCCTGTGTATTTATCTGCCCTTCGATATTCTGTTTGACGGTAATCAATAAACGTCGTGCCGCCTTGTCTATACCCGCCAGGATCTGTTTTATCTCCATCAGGTTGGCAGCGGTGGTCTTGACAATAAGCTGATTGTTCATGCCGGTTACCGTGCCACCATCCTGAACCAGCGGTCGAATGATGGGAATAATCTCGTCAACATTGCGAAATTGCAGCGGGATAATCTCCAGCTTCATGTCGGCGGCGTTGGCAAAGGCTGAAAAAATGATGAAACCCAGGCTGAGAACAAGCAGTTTCGAGGATTTCACAGGCTTAATTTTCTGAGATTGGGATCGGAGCTGGATCGTCCCCACATTTCTTCAAATACGTCCATAAGGATCTTCGACCGACGTTTGTCGCTAAAGTTTAGACTGCCGTCAAAGCGTTCAGCGTTGCTGCGATAGATATAGCCGGTATTGTCTGTGACAAACAGGGACTCGTTAAAACCCATGTATTCCTTGCCTGGTTTGCGAAACTCAATATAGCTTGGCAGATGGCCCGCCAGTTCCAGCAGCAGATGACCACGACTGGCAATTAATTGTGACTCAAAAACGATGATGCGTACCCGCGCACGTCGCCTGGTCAGCAGCATGTTTTTAACAGCGTCGACGAATTCCGGTACATTATATACTTTTGGATCAAGCTCCCGGCTGATAATACTGATATCACGCTTGCATTGTTGAGCCATCATGGTGGCGGACAGGTGATGCTCTTCGCTGGTGCTTATCAACACCTCATCATCATCTATCCCCAGTTGATAGTTATCGAAGGTATACATGGGCCTGGTAATTATTCCTTACAGTTTGGTTTAATGTTCAATAATAGTTGAGGAATGTTGACTGGACAATTATTTGCTGTGTGAAATTGCGGGTTTTTTTAAAATGACCCGGTTGTTCAGGCGATGATGCCATCGTTGTACAGGCGATAAAGTAAATCGATCAGCTCGGGTCCAGGTGGATTTTGCAGCGGAAGGGGGTTGTCGAATTCATCATTTTCAGTGAACGCATAGATGAACGGCGCCAGCGCCGTGGAGAGTGTACAGGCCTCACCGTTGACGAATAATATGAAATGTTGATCCTTGCGTATGAATGCCGTACGCGTGGCATGGTGTTTTGAGAATACTGACTGGTTCTGACAGTAAGCGAGGAAGGCCGTCGGGTCCAGCGGTCCGGGTGCAGCTGCCGGCTCCTCGTTTTCCGCTGGGCGTGTGACATATCGGCCAAACCAGTTCACCAGGCAAGTCTCATCGGGCAGGGCTGAATGAAAAAGGGTGATTATTTCCCTTAAATCCTTCCGGGTAATCTCTCCGCTATGTTCCTGAGGGGATAAATCAGGATCGCTGTAGCGTCGATCGTTTTCCTGTTCCAGCGTGTCATCCACATAATGACTGAGCAGTTCATGACTTGAAGGAGCCCTGCAGCCGACGGAGAAGCCCATGCCTGCTTCCAGTGCAACGCCGTGATGGGCGACACCGGGCGGAAGATAAAGCATATCTCCGGGTTCCAGCCACCATTGTTGTCGGGCCTGGAAATGATTGATAATCTGCAGATCCAGACCATCGATAAAATCACTTTCTTTGTAGTCGTGCCTGTTGATGGACCAATGACGCCTGCCCGTAGCCTGGAATAAAAAGACATCATAGCTGTCCAGGTGCGGGCCAACGCTGCCGTGTTCGGGTGCATAACTTATCATCAGATCATCAATACGCCAGCGGGGAATGAATCGAAACTGGTTTAAAAAAGCGGCGGCGGCCGGGCTGTGTAAATCTGTATGTTGTACCAGTAAGCTCCAGTGAGTTTTCGGCAACTCAGCAAAATCGCTTTCATCGAAGGGGCCGTGGGTGACCTGCCAGGGGTACTCGCCGGCGGTTTCGAGTACGAGTCGGGACTCCACCTGTTCCCGGCCGGCCAGATCAAACAAATCCTGTCTGGACATAAAAGACTGGAAATCGGGGATGGCCTGCCGGATCACGCAGGGCTGCTTTTGCCAGTAGCACTCAAGAAATTCCGCCGCATCCATGCCACCGAGAACTTGCTGGATCATAAGCGAATACCTAGGCTCTTGCCCTGGCCACAATTTGTTTGGCCTGTTGCCTGGCGTTGCCGATGTACGTGGCCGGTGTCAGTTCAAGCAATTGTTTTTTTGTGGCATCGTCCAGTGTCAGTTCATTGATGAAGGCTGCCAGACTGCTCTGTGTGATGGCCCGGCCGCGGGTCAGATCCTTCAGTTTTTCATAGGACTGTTCCACGCCGTGCCGTCGCATCACGGTTTGCAGCGGTTCAGCCAGCACTTCCCAGGCATTATCCAGGTCATGGGCAATGTTGCCGGTATTGACTTCAAGTTTGCCCAGGCCCTTCAAACAGGACTGATAGGCAATGATTGAATGGGCAATACCCACACCAATATTACGCAGGGCAGTGGAGTCACTCAGGTCGCGTTGCCAGCGTGAGACAGCCAGTTTTTCCGACAGATGTGTAAACAGGCTGTTGGCGATACCGAGATTTCCTTCCGCATTTTCGAAATCGATGGGGTTGACCTTGTGTGGCATCGTGGATGAGCCAATTTCTCCGGCGACGGTTTTTTGAGTGAAATAGCCCAGCGAAATATAGGCCCACAGGTCTCGACACAGATCCAGTGTAATGTTGTTAAAACGGACCAGACAGTGAAAATATTCCGCGATGTAATCGTGTGGTTCTATCTGGGTGCTGTGGGGGGCCCAGACCAGTCCCAAAGATTCAACAAAATCCCGGGAGAGTCTCATCCAGTCCAGTGTCGGGTAGGCTGCCAGATGGGCATTGAAATTTCCTACCGCGCCATTAAATTTACCCATAACCTCTATCGTGCCAAGCTGTATTGTCTGTCGTTGCAGTCGATGTACAAACAGGGCGATCTCCTTGCCCAGCGTCGTGGGTGATGCGGTCTGTCCGTGGGTCCTGGCCAGCATCGGCAGTCCGGCGTGTTGCTCCGCGATGTGACAGAGACTGTCGATCAGCTCATGGCAGAGGGGGAGTACTTGCGTGTCTCTGGCTTCCACCAGCATCAGCGCATGACTGAGGTTATTAATATCTTCAGAGGTGCAGGCAAAATGGAGAAATTCCGAAGCCGCTTTTAACTCCTGATTGTCCGCAATCCGCTCCCTGAGAAAGTACTCCACTGCCTTGACATCATGATTGGTGCGGCGTTCAATGGTCTTGATACGTTCGGCATCGTCCAGGCAGAAGTGTTCGACCAGGTCGTCCAGCAATGCCGTGGCGTCT
>JAJRTU010000134.1 GCA_024278135.1 Gammaproteobacteria bacterium | reverse complement strand
GAAAGCCAACTCCGTCACAATGGACAGCGTTCCCCAGGAACCGGTCAATAACTTGCTCAAATCATAACCGGTCACATTTTTGATCACATTGCCGCCCGATTTGTAGATTTCACCACGACCACTTACCGCCTTCACCCCCAGTATATGGTCCCTTGCCGCACCGGCCAGGAAGCGTCGTGGGCCGGACAGATTGGCCATAAATACGCCACCAATGGTCCCGCTTGTCGCAGGTGTATTATAAAGCCTGCCGATATTGGCAGGTTCAAAGGCCAGGTGCTGGTGATGTTGCGACAGTGCGGTTTCAATATCGGACAGGGCGGTGCCTGCCCTGGCCCGCATCACCAGCTCCGCCGGGTCATAGTCGATAATGCCATTGAATGCGCTCATGGAAATGCCGAATTCTGTGGACGAACTGTAGCCAAAGCCGCTCTTGCTGTTGTGTCCTGTTATGCAGAATTGACTGTCCCTGGCCAGTCCATACTGAATCAGTTCGGCCAGTTGGTCGTCGTTATCGGGTGTGAAACTCTGCTGCATCACAGGCGTGGAATATCCGGGAAGGGCAATTTACCCTGGTGAACGTGCAGGCGACCGAGTTCGACACAACGACGCAGCGTAGGGAACATTTTACCCGGGTTCAGATGACTCTCCGGATCGAAGGCGCATTTCACCCTTTGCTGTTGCTGCAGGTCCTGTTCTGTAAAATAGATCGACATCAGATCCCGTTTTTCAACACCGATCCCATGTTCGCCGGAGAGTACGCCACCGACCTCCACGCAGAGTTTCAGTATATCCGCGCCGAATTGCTCCGCCTTTTCCATTTCGCCATCGATATTGGCGTCAAAAAGAATCAGGGGGTGCAGATTGCCGTCGCCTGCATGAAAAACATTGGCAACTCTCAGACCATACTCAGCGGACAATGTCGCCATCTTTGTCAACACATTGGCGAGTTGTTTTCTCGGTATAGTGCCGTCCATGCAATAGTAGTCCGGTGAAATGGTGCCGAGTGCGGGGAAGGCAGCTTTACGACCGGCCCAGATCCGATGACGCTGTTCGTCATTTTCACTGACCTTGACGGATTGTGACTGACAGATCCCGGCAATCTCTCTAACCGTGTCGATTAATGCTTCGACCTCCAGTGCGGGGCCATCCAGTTCAACAATCAGCAAAGCCGTCGCCTCCAGCGGATAACCGGCATGACAAAAATCCTCGGCCGCCTGAATGGCAAGTTTGTCCATCATTTCAATACCGGCGGGAATAATCCCTGCGGCGATAATTTTTGTGACACACTCACCCGCCAGTTCATTACTTGGAAACCCCAGCAACATTGCGCGAACCGATGGTGGAGACTGAAGGATGCGCACCGTGACTTCCGTGACCACACCGAGCAGACCTTCCGAGCCGGTGAGCAGGCCCAGCAGATCATAGCCTTCGGCGTCCATATGTTTTCCACCCAGTCGAATAACGTCGCCATTCATCAGCACGAGTTCCAGGCCCAGAATATTATTCGTGGTGAGACCGTATTTCAGACAGTGTATGCCACCCGCGTTTTCATTAACGTTCCCGCCGATGGAACAGATAATCTGGCTGGACGGATCCGGCGCATAGTAAAAGCCCCTGTGTCTGACGGCGTCCGTAATGGCGAGATTGGTGACACCGGACTGGGTCACCACACAACGGTTGTCGAAATCGATATCGAGGATACGATTGAACTTGCCCATGCTGATGACGATGCCGTCCTCCAATGGCAGGGCACCACCGGAAAGAGAGGTCCCTGCACCACGAGGCACCACTTTCACTTTCAGCGCAGAACAGAGTCTGAGTATTTGCGTGACCTGGGCTGTGTCCTCCGGCAGGACCACCAGTAAGGGTATTTGCTGATATGCCGTCAGTCCATCGGATGCATAGGCCTGTAAGGCATCAGCGTCAATGACCACCTGCTCCGGGTGCAGAAATGACTTTAATTTATTGATCAGCTCGTCGCGGCGAGCCATGACCTGCCGGTCAGGTAGGGGCATTTTCATCAGTGTTTATCCATGGCGCATCAATCAAATTATTTAAGTCGCCATTGTGAGTGAGCATGGCTTTTTGATCCAGAAATCAGTTCCGTGACTATTTTGCAACATAGCGACGATTTGTGGTGTATAGACACTTTTCAGTTGCACCAGCAAATCAGTATACCGTATACTCAAGAAACTGGATGATGATGGTCTTGTTAAAATAATACGAGTCCGATCGTTGTTTGGTGCAACAGCGGGAGGCTTGCTCAGGGAGTCATTATCTTTACCAAATGCATTTAATGAGGGGGAGTAAATGTCGAATTTCTTCAGAACAGTGCCGATGCGACAGGCGACGGTGCGTATTCTTCAATTGTCAATCCTGTGTTTTTGGGGTAGTTATTCTATAGAGGTCCTGGCTCAGGCAGGAACGCTGGAAGAAGTTGTTGTCACCGCGCGCAAACGGGAAGAGAGTTTGCAGGATACCCCCATTTCAGTTGCTGCTTTTACGGCAGATGACCTGGAAGCTCGCGGCATTGTAGATTTTGCCGGCATCGGAGAGATTACACCCAATGTCACCTTTGATTTTACCTCGGCTATTTCTTCCGGTAACTCGGCTGCTATTGTCATGATTCGCGGCGTTGGTACCTCCGACTGGGCTCTGGGCGTGGATCCCGGTGTGGGTATTTACCTGGATGGCGTCTACATTGCCCGTACCGTCGGTCAGGTGATGGATACGGCTGATGTGGAGCGTATCGAGGTGCTGCGTGGGCCGCAGGGGACCCTGTTCGGACGTAATACCATCGGTGGTGCAATCTCGGTTGTATCGAGGAAACCCACCACGGATCGATTGTTTGGAAGTGCTGAAGTCATTACGGGCCGATATAACCGACTGGATATAATCGGGCGGATCAACGTCCCCATTACCGATACGCTGGCGAGCAGTTTGTCAGTATCGACGCGCAACCGGGGCGGCTATGTGAAAAACCTGATACCCGATGGTCCGGATTTGGGCGACAATGAAGATATTTCCGGCCGTATGGCGCTGCGTTGGGATCCTTCAGACGTGATTACCATTGATGTTGCCGGCGATTATTCCACTACGCGTGAGAATCCCGCCCCTAACGTCCTGATTGACGTAATTGAAGATCCTGCGGATCCCAACAGTGGTTTCACTCCTCTTGCCAATTTCCTCTCCGGTGATCCTCAGTGTAGTGATTTGACTGATCCCGGCAGACTCAGTAACCCAGCCTGTTTTAACCGTCAATTTGCCGTGGGTCCATTCAAGACTTACAGCAGTCATGTCAGTTCCACGCCGGAATTGCAGACAGATGATCGCTTTGGTATCAGAGTTCGGCCCGCTTCCGAGCTTAACGTCTGGGGCATAGGCGGTACGATAGAGATGCAGATCACGGACAATCTGACCCTTAAGTCCATTACCGCGCACCGGCGGGTTGAAAATGGTTTCTGGTCTCGCGACAGCCAACATTCACCCAATCCGGCCCATACGATAATTCGGACCACCAATGACTATGAGCAAAAACAGACCAGTCAGGAGATCCAGTTTATTGGCACCGCTTTCGATGATCGTTTGAATTATCTGCTGGGTTTCTTCTGGCTGAATGAGACGGGTGATCATAAGGACGTGGTGGAACTGCCTCTCAATACCGTATTCGACAGCGGCGGCTCGATAGACAATACCAGCAAGGCCCTGTTTGCCCAGGCGAGCTACGATGTGACTGAGCAGCTGGTTTTAACCCTGGGGGCCCGATTTACAGATGAGGACAAGGAATTCACCGCCTCCTCTAAAGTAGGAATTGATCGTGCCAATCCTCAACTTGGCGGCGGCGGTCTGGTAACCGGTTTACCTGATTGCCAGGACAATCCGATCCCCCTGCCCGGTGATGGTGCCTGTGTATTGCCGTCCACACCGGTGCAGTCCAATACCACCCAGTTACAGCCCTATGTCAATCTGTCATATCAGTGGAATGAGGATTTGATGACGTATGTGTCTTATTCCGAGGGCTTTAAAGCAGGGGCCTTCACCCAGCGAGTGTTTCCACCCGCGCTGGCAACACCCGTAGCCGGCCCGGAATTCGTGAAAGTATATGAAGGCGGATTCAAGTCCACCTGGTTTGACAACCGCGTACGTTTGAACGCTGCGGCGTTTTTCAATGATTACACCGATCTTCAGGTCAATATTAATGCAGCTACGGGTACCGGCGGGGGCACCGTCATCGGTACTGTCACCGCGAATGCGGCGGCAGCGGAAATTATCGGCTTTGAAGTGGAAATGACCGCAGTACCCGTGCCGGAAGCCCTGATTCAGTTAGGTGTCGGTTATCTGGATGCGAAGTATGTTGAGCTGGACGCCAGTGTTGCGGCGCTGACATTGGACCATAAACTGGTGAATGCGCCGGACTGGAATGTGAATGTTTCGGCCCAGTATGAGTATAGTCTGGGGGACTGGGGCACGCTGACACCGAGGCTGGATCTGTCTTATACCAGTAAGGTATACAATGACAGTCCCAATTTCGAGCAGCTTGCACAGCCGGGTTACGCCCTGTTGAATCTTGGCCTGACCTGGCGTGACAATGATGATCGCTGGTCCGCCACTTTCGCCGGGCAAAACATCACTGATAAGGCCTATATTATTACGGGGTTTGCGGGTTCCGGTGTCGTTGAGGGAGTCTATGGTCTACCTGCCACCTGGTCACTCTCGCTACGCAGGAATTTTAACTAATCGCTTGTACTGATTGAGCGAAGAAGTGATCGCAACACGGGCCTTCATTGCACAGTGAAGCCTCGCACAGGGACGGCATACGCAGAAGCGCTCGTGGCACAAGGGCCAGGATGTCAGTAGAGACAACTTGAGGGGACGGATTCGCTGCGACTTCAGGGAAGGGAAAGGGGGAGGTGGAGTCGCGCCGGGAGTCATGGCGGTGTGCATACAGGCCGGGTCAGACCATTGTCTGGGCAGTCAGCAGTGCGCGTGTAACAGCGACGATATAATAATTTTTGTCCCCTGGCGGGAGATTCCTTTTGGTTGACCAATCCGATAACAACAAATCATCCGGTCAATATCAATCCAGCCAGTCTCACCGCCCTTTGGAAAAAACGGAAAGCACAGGAATAACGAAAGATAGCGTTTATGGACAGTTGAAAAACACTGTCAAACAATATGGCAGTCAACCATTTCTGCATATCCCCCGACAGGCAACAAAGACCTATCAGGATACGGCGATAAATTACAGTTATCATGAAATGGATGTCGCTGTTGAAGAGGCAAAATCACGCTATGTGAAGGCAGGTTACGGCCCGGGACATCGGGTGGCACTCGCACTTGATAATCGTATCGATTTTTTCATTCACTTTTTTGCACTTAATGGTATAGGCGTGTGCGTTGTCCCCGTGAATGCAGATTTCGTCCAGGATGAAATGACCGGTCTCATCGAGGACAGTGATGTGTTTATTGTCATCAGCTTGCCTGCTCACAGACAGAAATTGAACAAAGCAAAAGCGGGTGTAGACAGAGCCGTTGAAGTGTTAAGTATCGATAAACTGGATGATCTGCCTGCTCCACCACCAGCGGATGCGTCGACAATCAGAACCGGGCAAAAAGCAGACGCCGCGATTTTGTATACCTCCGGTACAACGGGGAAGCCAAAAGGATGTGTGCTTTCCAATGCGTTTTTTCTCAATGTAGGACATTGGTATTTGAATATAGGGGGATATTGCAAAATAGAACCCGGAGCAGACCGGCTCATTACACCCTTACCGGTGTTTCATACCAATGCTCTGGTCTGGTCATTAATGGCGATGCTGATGAGCGGCGGCTGTATTATTCAACTTGATCGCTTTCACCCCTCAACATGGTGGGAATCGGTACGCGACTCAGCAGCAAATATTCTGCATTATCTTGGAGTAATGCCTGCGATGTTGCTGAATATGCCGGCGACAGATAAAGACCGAAACAGACAAATCAGGTTTGCCATGGGTGCAGGTGTGGAACCGGATATACATGCACGTTTTGAAAAACGATTCGGCTTTCCTCTTATTGAAGGCTGGGCCATGACTGAAACAGGTGCGGGGGTCTGTTTTATGACTGACAGGAAACCCAGACACGTGGGCAGCCGTTGTATGGGGAAAGTGCTTGATGAAATGGAGTTCAGGATTGTCAATGAGAATAATGGAGATGTGGCACAGGGGGACGCCGGCGAACTTCTGGTTCGGCGTAAAGGCGATAATTCCTCGTATGGATTTTTTACCGAATATTACAAAAATCCGCAGGCGACAACAGAAGCATGGAAAGGCGGCTGGTTTCACACAGGCGATATCGTTAAAGAGGGCGAGGACGGTTCGGTATTTTTCGTTGAACGTAAAAAAAATATTATAAGGCGCAGTGGAGAGAATATTGCTGCTGCTGAAGTGGAACTTGTTTTGATTGAACACCCCGGTATCGTCAACTGCGCGGTTGCACCCTTGCCTGATCCTGTCAGGGAAGAAGAAGTGGCCGCGTGTGTGGTGTTGAACAGGGAGCAGTCCGCAGACGTTGAGACCGCAGAGAGTCTGGTTAATTATTGTCTACAGCATTTGAGTTACTATAAAGTGCCGGGTTACATCATATTCGTTGAATCTTTGCCGCTGACTTCCACCCAAAAAATAGAACGCGGAAAACTGAGGGCGCTTTGCCTCGAACTTGGCGATTCAGTCAAGTGTATAGACTGCCGCCATTTGAAAAAGAAAAATCGAGACTGAAACTGCTTTGCTTATCACACAACAATTCTGTTTGTATTCTGATCAGACAAGGGGCCGATATGTATACCGGTGATACTTTATGTCATAGTAGCAGCTGTGAAATACGGGCCTGTGCACAGGAGGCTTTTGATTATTTAAGCGATGGTGCGGCTCAGGGAGAATGGGCCCTGGGCAGTATGAAAAGACGCAGGATAGACACTAATCTGTATAGCGGCATCTCAATATTCGACAATGCAAAGTTATACGTCCGCATAGATGCCGATGCTGACAGATTCATCATTTTTTATCATGTGGGCCAGGATGTTTCCCGATTACAGCCTCGTAATGTCATCAGGATTGTCCCGGGTTCAGTCATCGGCATGACGGACGAAATATGTCTGGTCACACTGTTGAGCTGGCGTGATGCCGGTGTTGATGAGAACAGATGGAAATTAACCTGTGTCTCGCATGAAACAGAAATGTTTATAATCAAAAATCGTATTGAACAGCGTGCCAATAAATAACACATGCTGACAGCGCCAGGGTATTACGGAAAATAATTCATGACTGATTATAAAGAAAAAGAGCTGGTGGCAAGCCGTGTATACAGGTCATATATCAAATGGCGTAACGGATTTGTCGTCAAGCTGGCTTTATTTCATTTTGCCCTGGTTTTTATTTTTGATGTATTGTCTGTTTACTTCCCTTCCGTAATGACAGCTGCCGCGTGGAAAGGGAGTGCATTCACCATTGGTGTCGTCTATGCCTGCGGCATAGTGCTTTCCGTGATTTTATCAACATTCTATTATTCTTATCGCATTAATCAGGAAACAGTCTTTATCACAGAAAGTCCGGAGCATCTTGACGGGAAATCCCGATAGTATGATTCGGCCATCAAGATTTATTGTATTTTCAGTTTTCAGCCTGCTCCCTTCACTGGTTATTGCTGCACAACAGACAGAGCGTCCTGTCAATATTGCGGCGGTCGTTACTTTCATCCTGTTTATGATATTGACACTTGTCATCACCACCTGGGCGGCGCGACGAACACGATCCCGCAAGGACTACTATGTGGCGGGCGGGAAAATAAGTGGATTGCAAAACGGTTTTGCCATTGCCGGTGATACTATGTCGGCAGCGTCGTTTCTGGGTCTGGTCGGTCTTGTTTATATTGTCGGTTTCGACGTCCTGTATTTTATTACCAGCCTGGTAGTGAGCTGGCTTGTTGTGTTGATAGTGATTGCTGAACGCCTTAGAAACCTGGGTTCTTATACATTTGCCGACGCCATTTCCTATCGACTGTCCAGAAAGCCCATACGCATATTATCAGCCACCTGCGCTCTGGCTATTATGATTCCCTATTTGCTGGCACAGCTGGTGGCGGCAGGCAGTCTGGTTGAAAGCCTGTTCGGCTTCAGTTATACACAGGGTGTCATTATCGTCGGTGTCTTAATGATGATTTACGTTGCCTTCGGGGGAATGATGGCGACCACCTGGGTGCAAATTGTAAAGGCAGTGCTTTTACTGGGCGGAGGTTCAGTCCTGGCGCTGGGTGTACTTTATATTTTTCAGTTCAACCCCGGACAGTTACTTGCATCCGCCATAGAAAGTCATCCTCGAGGAGAGGCACTGTTACACCCTGGTGGACTGCAGATGGATTTCATATCCACCATTTCACTGAGTCTGGCATTCATCGGTGGAACGGCTGCCATGCCGCATGTGCTGATGCGGTTTTTTACCGTGCCGGATGCCGTACAGGCACGTCAATCTGCCGCCATCGCAGTCGGTCTGATTGCTTATTTTCAAATAATCGTTTTAATTATTGGTCTTGGTGCCATAGTCATGCTGATTGATAATGCAGACTATTCCAGGGGCGGTACTGATATAGTCGGTGGCAGCAACATGGTCGCCATTCATTTGGCACAGATTGTTGGTGGTGATGTGTTCATGGGTTTTATTTCCGCCGTTGCATTTGCCACCATTCTTGCGGTGGTCTCAGGTATTACACTTTCTGCCGGCGCAACCGTATCACATGATTTATTTTCAAATGTTATACGCAAGGATAAATGCAGTGAATCGGAAGAATTGTTAATCGCAAGAATCACTGTCGTATTGCTGGGTGTTCTGGGTATGTATCTGGCCATCCTGTTTGAAGGACAGAATGTGGCTATCCTTGCAACCCTGCCATTGGCCATCGGTGCCAGTACCAATTTCCCGGTTCTGCTTTTATCAATGTACTGGGGCGGCTTGACCACCAGAGGAGCACTGATGGGCGGTTATGCCGGACTTGTGCTTGCAGTCAGTCTTATTATTCTCGGGCCTAATGTATGGGTAAAGGTAATCGGGTTTGAAGACGCCCTGTTTCCTTATGCTTATCCCACTTTATTTTCCATGAGCCTGTGTTTTTTGTTTGCCTGGTTCTTTTCAATTACCGACAGGAGTGAACGATCGGTCGCCGAGAGAAATGCCTTCCCGGCTCAGTTGATACGTTCCCAGCTTGGGGAAAAAACAGATCCAGAGTGATGATACATACGATTCACACAGTGTCATCAGAAGGTTTTCTCTCAGGCAGGTATATTTGTCAATTGAAAAAAAATGATCGATACAAGGGTGCCGGATAACATGCATGATAATTTCAGCAACGATCAACTTAACAGAAACATTACCGTTTTTACGCTCATTGTTACCGGAACATTAGGTGTTATGGCATTCCAGGTTCTGCCCTCCCTGGTGATTGGCATGTTGTCGGACCTTGGCTTTGATCAGAAGCAGATAGGAAATGTTTCCACCTGGCAGCTGTTAGGTATCGCAGTGGGGTCGTTTATCAATCTCCGGCTGGTCAAAGTGATTTCCTGGCGTCGCATCGCTTATACGGGTGTGGTGTGTTTGTTATTGACAGATCTGGCGAGTATGTTCATAAGGGATTATACAGCCTTTATTCTCGTTCGTTTTATTTCCGGAACAGCGGGTGGCATCTGTGTTTCTTTTGCTGCCTTTGCTCTGGGTAATACCAGATGGGTGGACAGAAACTATGGATTGTTTCTTTCTTTTCAGGTGGGCTTTGCCATCGTTGCCAATCTGTTTCTCCCCGGAATCGTACAAACACATGGCATTATCAGTATTTTCGTCCTGTTCACCGCACTGGAGTCAGTGGCAGTGTTGATTCTTTTGCGGAATATTCCTGATATCGAAGTAACTCAACAAGGAGCGTCCGGAGTCAACAGCGCTGAAGTCTGGACATATTGCATTATTCAATTAACCGCGATCCTGTTCTTTTTTGTTGCTCTCGGTGGGTTTTGGACCTATATAGCACCTATTGCACTCGATGCAGGTTTATCTGAACAGCAAACAGGAAGAGCACTCAGTGCGGGTCTGTTCGGTGGTCTGGCCGGTGCCTTTGTTGCGGCACAGATGAATATTCGTTTCGGCAGACTGATTCCCATCCTGTTCGCTGTGGGCTTGCAATTTTCAGCTCTGGTTATACTTTACTCGGGTTTTGATTTTCCGGTGTTTGTACTGGCGGCCGGTATGTTCATGTTCGGGTGGTATATGTTCTATCCCTATCAGTTGGGATTGTTGGCAGCGCTGGATAAAGATGGTCGGCCGATGATATTAAGTAATGCGGTAGCCGGGACAGGTTCAGGCTTTGGCCCCTTTATCGTATCAATTTATTTGCATGATGATTTTTTACCGGCCTATGTCATTGCCGGAATATTCCTGTTTCTGGCGTTGTTATTGACTGTCGTTCTGGTTTTAATCAGCAAAAGAGAATTAAAAGCAGGATAGGGTGATGATGATAATCAGGATTTATCCAGTCCCGTGGTACGGGGTACGAATCCTCCCAGGGCACGTTCGACAATTTCGGCCGCGGCCAGGGCAACATGCTCACGCCATGCCTGGGCGACTATCTGTACACCGACAGGCAATCCGTCCTGTTCGCCTGCAGGCACTACCACTACAGGCAGACCTGCAACGGCGTAGGCATGGACATAATTAAAGGCCGCGTATTGAAAATATTCTTCCTGTGGAATGCCATAGGGCGTTTGCATATGTCGGGGTGCAGGTCCGGTCGTCACCGGGCAGATAATCACGTCATACGCCGTTAAAAATTTTCGCAAAGTAGAACGCAGTTGAAAAAATCGACCTTGTAAATCAAAAAAATCCGAGAGTGGCATGGCCTCGCCAAAACCTTCCAGCAATGCCTGAAACTGTTTATGGTGACGGCCGTCGGCACCGACAAGATCCTGCCGTGTACGGATACCGCCATCCGCACCGGCCAGGGAGAAAAAAATCGTCGTCGCTTCGCTGAGATCAGGGGGTGTTACTCTGGAAATACTGACGCCACACTCTGCCAGTGCCTCTGCCGCCGCCGCTACCGCAAGTTTTGTTTCTTTGCTGACCTCCACGGTGCCGTCAAAATCGTAATATCCTGCCCGCAAAGAGCCAGGGTCGACATCTTCCGCTTTGCCAAGTGTTGCCGGAACGGCATAGGGATCAAGCCAGTCGGGGCCGGACAGCACAGGAAGTATCAGGGACAGGTCTTCAACATATCGTGCCATGGGGCCAATGCACATCAAATCGCGGTAACCCGTATCACGGGTTTCCGGCCAACTGCCCGTGTCCGGCACACGCCCCACCGTGGGTCGAATCCCCACTGTACCGCAATAATGAGTAGGTACTCGAATTGAACCGCCCCCGTCCAGCCCGATACCGACAATTGTCGCATCGGCTGCCAGCAAGGCAGCTTCGCCGCCGGTGGAACCACCGGGCGTATGTTCGAGATTGGCAGGATGGCGGGTAGGTCCGAAAATGGCGTTATCGGTTTCATAAGAAGATGAATATTCGGGGCAGTTGGTTTTGGCGATGAATATTGCGCCGGCGGCTCTTAAACGGGCGGCAACTGTCGAGTCTTCAGGTCTGTGATGTTCCCTGGCATAGGATCCGCCCGTGCAGACAAAGCCGGCAACGTCGATGGAGTCTTTAACGGTTACGGGCAGACCCAACAGGGGCAGTGATTCGCCACCCTGTCGTTTGCCATCTGCTTTTTTTGCTTCAGCCAAAGATTGTTCGGGGTTCTCGGCGACGACTGCATTCAGTGCGGCGTCCACAGAATGGATTCGGGACAAAGTATGTTCAACCAGCTCGACACTGGATATTTCTCCGGCTTCAAGCCGACGCATGTACTCGACAGCAGAGGGTTGTTTTACAGTCGATTCAGTTTTGTTTTTCATGAGTTAATCTGTCGCGGCGTGAGAAAGTAAAGTATCAGGGGTTTGTCCGGAACCGGTTTGTCCGAAGCATCAAGCGTGCCGGTGTGCATTGACATGACGAACATCGTTGCAGCTGTCCATGTTTACTTTATTTCCGCCATGATGGCTTCATAAGCCGCGTTGAGATAATCCAGGATGATTTTTTCCATTTGTTTCTCATCAGCATTTTTCAGGCCTTCGACAATGCCGGTTTGTCCGGCGATGACGGTTTCACGGACGCTTTTCTTCTTCAGCGTCAAGATGCCGAGAAAAAGCACGTGCCCCGTAAACTCATCAATACAATTGGCCAGTCGTTCATTCCCGCAGAGATGAAAAAAAGTTTTGCGAAACTCGGCGTTAAAAATATATGTTTGCGAAGAATCTTCTTCATCCAGCAACTCCTGCTCCCTGTGGATCAATTCTTCCAGCTTTTGAATATCAGCGTCGGTGCGATTTTTGATGGCCTTGACGGCGGCCAGAGGCTCAAGGACTCTTCTTACTTCGAAAATATCGTCCACCTGTCTGACACTGGGGGAACTGAACATATAGGCCCCGCCATGGCTTTGTTCGAGAATCCCCTGTTTTCTGAATAGATTCAAAGCTTCTCTGACAGGTGTACGGGACACTCCCAGAGATTCCGCCAGTTCCTGTTCCGTCACCCTCTGACCGGAAGAAAAAGTGCCCTGAAAAAGCTCCTTGCGCAAAGATTCATAAACTCTGTCTCGTAAAGGCATGGGTTTGAGAAGTTTTTTCATGTTTCTTTTTATTGTGTCATGAGACAGGTAAGCTGGGTTGACAGTGATGTGTTATTTTTGTTGTGGCCTAAGGTAAGGTCTGCGATTTCAGGTATTGTTCTATCCTGTCCATGGCCTCTTCAAGTCTGTCGTAGACCTGGGAGCCGAAACACATACGCAAGTGCCCCTCTCCAGCATTGCCGTAAAAAGCACCTGATTCGATCGCAACATGGGTTTCATTCAATAAATCATGGGCCAGTTTGTCAGATTGAATACCCCAGGCGCTGAAATCAGGAAATGCATAAAGGGTGGCCTGCGGATGTGCGCATTGTACTCCCGGCATGTTGTTCAGACGCTCCACGATGAGATCTCGTCGACGTCGATCTTCAGTTACCATCTCGGCCACACAGGCCTGCGAACCGGTGACCGCAGCAAGCGCACCTTCCTGCGCAAACACGCAGGGATGCGTGGTGTCATTCATCGTGATTTTCCGCATCTGGGAAATGATATTTTCGGGTGCGGCAGCATAGCCGATGCGCCATCCATCCATGGCATAGCCCTTGGTAAAGGCACTGACGGTAATCGTGCGCTCTTTCATATCCGGCAGAGATGCGATGCTGATGTGTTGGTTCCCATCATAGATATTGAATTCATATACTTCGTCTGCCAGTACCAGCAGATCATGTTTCAGCACGATGGCCCTTAATTCCATCAACTCTTCACGTGAATATATCGTGCCAACGGGATTAACCGGGTTGACAAGCAGGATCATTTTACTCGCCGTGGTGATGGCCTTTTCCAGGGCTTCGGGATCAAGCCTGAAGTGCCTGTTCCTGTCCAGTGCCACCGTAACGACTTTACCGCCCAATAATTCAATTTTGGAATTATGCTGGGAATAATAAGGTTCAAAGACGATAACTTCGTCGCCCTCATCGATCTGCGTCATGAGAGCAGAGAACGCGGCCTGAGTGACACCGTTCGTTATCAGTATCTCGTTTGCGCCAACATCAACCCGGTTGGATTGACGGTAGCGTGCTGCCAGGGCTTCTCTTAAGGGCAGTGAGCCGGACAGGTCTCCATAATGGACAACACCATTGTCCAGGGCTGTTTTTGCCGCCTCTTTTATATGCGTTGGCGTATCAAAAGACGGGCGTCCCACCTCCAGGTGGATAATATCCGCATCATTGTTTTCGGCTTGCAGCTTCGCCGCCGCTTCATACATACCGAAGCTCTTGCTCGCCTGGCTTAACATACGTTTTGCTGATGATTTCATCTGGCTGTATTATTTTCCACTTCGAACACGTTAATGCTTCCAAATTGTGGCTGTATTCCCGGTTCGTTACCCGTCTTACGACCTGATGAACGATAGTGCTTCACCACCTGATTTATCATGCTGTACTTAGTATACAGTATACTTGATAATAATCATCAACTTGCTGCTGGAAGGTATCAACGGAGAAGAGTACGCCGCCTGTACGGTATCGGATGGAAAATTGAATTGACACAACGACGAAAAGGGCGCTGCAGGGGATTACCGCCGGACCTTAACCTTTGATACGGCAGAACAGGTGTTTGACGGGCTGCTGCGCAGTGTATTTTACGGTATTACCGGTCGGCGCTAATCGGACTGTAAGATGCCGATATTCTGCCCGCCTCATCATACAAACCCGTGAGAAGGCTGATAACTTTCGTTGCTTCACGCAGTTTTTCATCCACGCTGTCGATATTCTTGGTTTGTTCGGTCAGGATTTCCCGACGCACTTCAGCATAACTGTTGGTCAGTTGCTTGCCTTTTTCTGTCACTTCATAGGCAGAGGTTTTGTTACCCGTCTCCTTCACCTTTCGACACAGTTTCATTTTTACCAGCTTACGCAAACAGTACTGAATATTCGGAATGTCATCACGATTAAGCTGTCGAGCGATACTGGCGGCCGTCTTCGGGCGATCCTGCATCCTTATCACATGGATGATGATAATTTCCACATAGCTCAGGCCCGCAAGACCGGTAATCTCCGCCAATTGGATTATCCAGCGTTCAAACGCCTGCTGGAACCGCAAAACACTCCACTCAAAATCTGTCGAATTTGCCTCATGTGCCGAGCGTGCCAAATGCCAGGCCCGATAATGTGCTTCATCCAGTTGTTGTCGATTTTTTTGCTTGGTCACCATTTTTTACCCCTGAGTTTCCACATTTGCCACCACATCATATTTGTGGGATTGTCAAAACCACCAGTAAATTATATTATTAATTGAAATTCAATTGAAACTATACATATTTACCAATGCCCGTTCATATTGGGCATGTTACGTGACAGGGGGACGAAGAGATAGATGGCCTATCGTATTGGTGTTGATGTCGGCGGTACATTCACAGATTTTCTGGTGGTAGATGGCGAAGGGAATGCGTCGATTTATAAAACCTCGACCACGCCGGACGATCCCTCTACCGGCTTTTTTCGCGGTCTGGAAAAGGCCGCGCTGGAACGTAATCTGAGCGTCGCCGCCTTTCTTGCCGAAGTTGAGACCATTGTTCACGGGACCACCATTACCACCAACGCCACGCTCACCGGCGAAGGGGCGATTACCGGTTTTATCACCACCTGGGGGTTTCGTGATGTACTGAATATGCGTCGTGGTTTGAAAGAGCGTCAGTTTGAAAAATACGCACCACCACCACCACTGGTTCCCCGGCACCGTATCCGAACCGTTGAAGAGCGTATTGACGTCACCGGCAACATCATTACGCCACTGAATGATGATGATGTGCATAGTGCCGCCGATTACTTCAGACAGCAGCAGGTGGAGGCTGTCGCAGTTTCTCTGCTCTGGTCCTTTCGTAATCCTGTGCACGAACAACGCATTCGCGAGATCCTTGAAAAAGAACTGCCCGGCGTCTATATCTCCTTGTCCATAGACGTGTTGCCGCAAATTCGCGTCTACGAACGCAACAGTACGACGGTATTGAATGCCTATGTCGGCCCGGTGCTGACACGCTATCTGGGGCGACTGCAGGAAGAACTGGCAAAGCAGGACTTCAGGGGTAAACTCCTGATCATGCAGTCCAATGGTGGTGTTATGTCCCCGCAGGTGGCACAACGGTTTGCCTCCAATACTCTTCTGTCAGGTCCGGCAGGCGCGCCTATGGCCGGTGTGTTCTATGGCAGTACCCATGGCTTTAAAAATATCATCACTGTCGATATGGGTGGCACCTCCTTTGATGTGGCGCTGGTGAAAGATGCCAGTCCGGCAGTGACGATAGAGGGACAAATAGGCGAGCACAGGATTGCTTCCCCGATACTGGATATTCATACAGTGGGTGCAGGAGGAGGGTCCATAGCCTGGGTCGACGGGGGAGGCTTGCTCGCCGTTGGCCCGAAAAGTGCCGGTGCAGAGCCGGGCCCTGCCTGTTACGGGCGCGGTGGCACCCAGGCCACAGTCACCGATGCTCAGTATGTGCTGGGCTATCTGGATCCGGCATTTTTCGAACAGGGTGAGCTGAACTTTGATGGTGAAGCGGCAAGCAGAGCAATTAACACCAACGTGGCGCAGCTGCTGGATCTCGATCTGGTCACGGCGGCAGACGGTATTTATCAATTGGTCAACAACAATATGGCAACCGCCCTGGGTGTGGTGTCTGTACAGCGTGGTTACGATCCCAGAGAGTTTGTACTGGTCGTGGCCGGCGGCGCCGGCCCTATTCATGCCGCTGCCATCGCCCGTGAACTGGATATTCCCCTGATACTGATACCGCGGGAGTCATCGGTATTTTGTGCTGCCGGCATGCTCATATCTGATTTGAAACACGATTATGTGCGCACATACGCCACCGATATCGAGCAGATTGATCTGAAAGAAGTGAACAGGCTCTTTCAGGAAATGGCAAACACGGCGCTGGATACGCTGCTGGCGGAAAGTGTCAGGCAGGTGGATATGCATATCAGTTATTCAGCCGATTTGCGCTATGTCGGTCAATTCAACGAGGTGGAAGTTGTGGCGCCGGAGTCCGGCGAAATAAGCACGCAAGTGCTGAAAGAAATGTGTCAGGCATTTCATGATCGCCACGATGCCCTGTATGGCTACTCAATGCAGGACGCCGCAATGGAATTGATCAATTTGCGGGTGAGTGGCACCGGTAGAACAGACAAACCCAGGCAGGAGACCCATGCCTTCGCCGGTGAAGATGCCGGCTCTGCAAAAATTGGACAACGGCAGGCCTACTTTGATGGCGGCTTTCAGGAAACGCCGGTTTACGATGGTCTGCTTCTCCAGAATGGCATGCAGCTTAACGGCCCGGCCATTATCGTGCAACCCACTACCTGTATCGTGGTGCCACCGGACTTTGCGTTGTTATGCGATGAATTTAATAATTATCTGATGTATCCCAAAGATAAATATGTCACTGAATTGTGCACCTCACTACAGTAAATGGAGAATCGATGATGGATGTTAAAGCACCCGATACGAGTATTGATCCGATAAAGGTTTCCGTTATTGGCAACAGACTGGATGCTATCAGCAAGGAGATCGGTCAGACCATGCTTAGAACTTCACGCTCACCGATATTTTCCGAGGCGCGGGATTTCGTGACGGGGGTATTTGACCACAAGTTAAGACTGGTGGCGCAGACTGCCTATATTCCCGTCCTGATGGGGGCCCTGCCCTATGCTGTGAGTAGTATTGCCAATGCCTTTGAAGGTGATATTGAAGAAGGTGACATTTTTATTTTGAATGATCCCTATCATGGCAATAATCATCCGCCGGATATTACCATTGCCAAACCCGTTTTTTTTCAAAATAAAATAAGATTCTGGTCCGTCTGCAAGGGCCATCATGCCGATGTGGGCGGTGGTGGAGTGGCCGGCTATAACCCCGGCGCCAGAAGTATCTGGGAAGAATGTATTCGCATCCCACCGGCCAAACTGTACGCGGCGGGCAAACTCAACAAAGCCCTGTTGGATACTATTCTACTTAACGTACACCTGCCGTTTCTGGTGGAAGGCGACCTGCATTGCGAAGTGGGGGCCTGTACCAGAGGCGAACGCAGTTTGATCCTGCTGCTGGAAAAGTACGGTACTGTTATGGTGGATGCGGCGATAGATCAAATTTTTGATGCCTCCGAACGACAAATGCGGGCCGTCATAGCCGCCGTCCCCGATGGTGAGTTCGAGGCTGAGCGCCTGATAGATCACGATGGCATCAACAAGGACAAGATGATCAAGGTCAAGGTCACTCTCAGGGTGGAAGGTGAACACATCACTTTTGATTTCAATGGCAGTGATCCTCAGGCGGAGGGATATGTCAACAGCACCATACCGAACACGGCGTCTTCTGCTTTTCTGGCGTTGTTTATGTCGATCGGATCAGAGCTGCGTTTCAATGAAGGCGCCCTCAGGGTGTTGCATGTTATCGCGCCGCCGGGCACGGTCGTCAATGCCCTGGAACCCGCTCCGGTTACCGGCTGCACCATCGCCTCTGCCCAGGCGATTATTGAGTCAGTCTGGTTGGCACTGGCCCAGTGCGTACCGGAAAAGGTTGATGCCTGCTGGGCACGCTGGTGTGCGCCGGCGAGTATGGGCTTTAATCCCCGTACCGGCCGGCCTTTTGGCGATATTCATTTCATGTGCAAAGGCGGGGGAGGAGCTTCGAAAGGACTGGACGGTTGGGATCATTTGGGCACGGTCGTGTGTGCCGGCGGTTTACGCGCGCCGGATCCGGAATTGCACGAACTGGTGAATCCCTACACGGTGTTGCAATATGAGTTCTGGCCGGACAGTGCCGGAGCAGGTGAGTGGCGCGGCGGCATGGGCACCATCTATCGATGGCGGGTGGAGGCAGACGGTATTGCGCTGGCAAATTTCGGTGGTGGTGATCGTCCCGAAACGGTTCCCTTCGGTCTGGAAGGTGGTGGCGCTGCACCGCCCCATCAACTGTATTTGCAGAAAAGCGGACAGACTATTGAAGTGGATACAGAAAGCTTTTACGACTACGACAGCGGCGACATTTTTGAAATCTACGAAAGTGGCGGAGGGGGCTATGGCGATGCCAGACGGCGGGTGATAGATAAAGTCCGGGAAGATGTACTTAATGGTGTGGTATCTGTTGGCAAGGCACGCGAAGATTATGCTGTCGTGATTGATGCCGGAACCCTTGAGGTTGATGAGGCAGCGACGCTGGCGCTGCGCGGGGCCGGGTGAATGGGTCCGCACAAAGCGGAGGAGAAACAGGAGACGATCCGCGATCAGGAACAACAGCGCTTCGAGACGGCATCGGGGATCAGTATCGAAGAATTATATGACGGAAACAGTATCAGCGAACTCGATTACGAGCGCGATCTCAATGCGGCCGGGGAGTACCCTTTTACGCGCGGTCCTTATGCGGGCATGTACCGCAGGCGTATCTGGACCCGGCGTTTTCAGGTGGGCTTCGGTTCCCCGAAGGAAAGCAATGCACGCATAAAGTACCTGCATGAAAATGGTGCCAACGGGTTTGTCATTACCATAGACCTGCCTACTTCATACGGTTTTGATTCTGATGATGCTGTTGCGGCGGGTGAGGTCGGCGTGACCGGTGTTGCCATCAGCACACTGGAAGATATGGAAGATATGTATGCCGGTTTTGGCCCTGATTCCGTTTCCTATGCCCTGTCAATTCGCCCGCCGGTATCGTCGGTGACGCTGGCGATGCTGGCCTGTGTTGCGGAAAAGAAGGGCGTGCCATTGAGTGCGGTGATCGGCACGCAGCAAAATGATCCTTTCTATCAAATGAGCGGTGGACCGTTGCAAACCATTACCCAGTTTTTCCCTATAGAAGGAACCCTGCGTCTGTGTATTGACAATATTGAATTTATCAGCCGGCACATGCCGCGACTTAACTGGATGGTGACGAACGGCTATAACCTGCGCGAGACCGGGGTGAACGCGATAGAAGACGGCGCGTTTACACTGGCACATGCCTTTGATATTTATCGCATGGCAAAAAAGCGCGGTCTGGATATCAACGTTTTCCCCAAAAGAGCATCGTTTTTCCTTTCCTGTTCCATCGACTTTTTTGAAGAAATCGCCAAATTACGCGCAATGCGTCGTTTGTACGCCAGGACCATGCGTGAACACCTGGGGGCCGACGATGAGCAATGTTGTCGTATGCGATTTTCCGTACAGACAGCGGGCAATACCCTTACCGCCCAACAGGTGCATGTGAACATAGCCCGGACCACTGTTGAGGCCCTGGCGGCAGTGTTTGGGGGGGCGCAGTCCATCCACCTGTGTTCCTATGATGAGGGGCATGGTTTGCCGACGGAAGAATCATCCCGTATCGCCCTGCGTACACAGCAGGTGCTTGCCTACGAAACCGGCGTGACGAAAACGGTTGATCCTCTGGCAGGCTCTTACTATGTTGAGCATCTGACCAATACATTGGAGCAGGCCATCTCAGAACAAATCACCGAGATCGATGCTGTGGGTGGTATGGCCCGGGCGATTCAGGATGGCTGGCTGGAAGAAAAGATCAACGCGGCGCGATACAGGAATCAGCGTGACATTGACAGCGGCAGAAAATCCCTGCTGGGCGTGAACTGTTACACCATTCCCCGCGAGGAGGAAGCCCCGGTCAAAGTACATAAAATTAAAGCAGATGAATGGGGAGAGAAGCGCTCGGAGTATTTACGCCGGTATCGGGCGGAGCGTGATCAGCAAAAATGGCATGATGCCCTGTCGCAACTGGAAAGTGCCTGGAAAGAGAATCAGAATATGGTGCCACCAATAATGAACGCGTTGAAAAACAAGGTGACGATGGGCGAAATACATGAAGCTATGCGCAAAGCCCAGCACTGGTCATTCAGGTAAGCTGAAATTCACCAGCAGGGTTAAAAAATGGATATGAACTCACGAGGGGAGATTTGTGAACAATAGACAGCGCATTTTACTGGCAAAGATGGGGCTTGATTGCCACGACACGGGTATCATTACTGTCGCCCAACAATTGCGGTAGAATGGTTTCGAAGTGATATACCTTGGTTTGCATAATACAGCAACACAGGTAGTGAAAGCCGCTGTTGAAGAAGATGTGGATGCTGTCGGCATCAGTTTCCTTTCAGGGCAACACCGGGCGCAGACAAGATTATTGACTGATGCCATGAAGATGCAGGGGCTTGAACTGCCCATAATCTGTGGTGGCGTGATTCCGGATGATGACGCCCGGGAATTACGGGAGATGGGTATAAGTGCCGTGATCAGGCCCGGGACCCTGACAGAAGATATCCTCGCGCTGGTGAAACAGGCCCTGAAGACAGATAATAGCTGACACAAGGTGGAATCAACTGCAAGCAGATCCAATCCCGTAATCAAGCGATGACTCTTGACGAAATTGTTCGCCGTAACGGACGGCGTCAACCTGATAAGGCCGCCATTACCACGGAGAACAGTTCACTGAGCTGGCGCGAACTGGACGACAGGGTGAACAGACTGGCCAATGCTTTTCTTGCTGCCGGACTGGCTGTGGGGGATCGTGTCGCCATCCTCGCAGCGAATTGTCCGGAATACATGGAGATATATTTCGCCGCTGCGCGAGCGGGTTTGATCGCTGTCCCCGTCAACTACCGTCTAAAGGCGCATGAGTTAAGTGAGATCCTGAGACATGCGGAGCCTCAACTGTTTCTGTTCGCTGCTGAATACCATGAACAGGCAGAGCAGGTGAAAGCGAGCTTGCCTGAGTCGGCACGACTGTGGGTGATCGGTGAACAGACAAGTGGCAATCCGGATTCTTATGCGAACAGGCTGGCCTCGGCCCCGCTGTCGCCCTTGCAATCACCCGCCAGTGAAAATGATTGTTTTGCGATCTTTTATACCAGTGGGACCACCGCCTTGCCTAAAGGGGCGATGGTCTCGCACATGAATCTGGAGATGAATGCCTATAATCAGATCATTGCTGATGCGGCAACAGCCAGCGACATCAACCTGATTTCCAGTCCTGTATACCATATGGGGGCTGTCTTCATGGCCATCAGTTATATGATGCTTGCCTGTACACAGCATATATTGCCCGCATTCAAGGCCCTGGACTGGCTGAAGCAAATGCAAAGCAGCCAGGCCAGCGTGTCCCTGTTGATCCCCACGATGATCAATGCAGTAATTAATGAAGCGACATACAGGGACTATGATCTGTCCGCTTTACGTCTGATTTTCTATGGTGGGGGGCCCATGCCGCCGGCGGTACTGGAGCGTGCCATTACTCGACTGGACTGTAAATTCACCCAGGGCTATGGATTGACGGAGACGCTGGAGGCGACATTTCTGCTGGCGGAAGATCATGTACTGGACGGGACGAGGCTGCAACAAAAGCGCCTGGGCTCGGCCGGCAGAGAGGCTGTCAGTGCCGACGTCTCCATTGTCGATGAACAGGGCAGGGATGTTCCCGCGAACGAGGTGGGCGAAATCTTGATCAGGAGTCGCTCTGTCATCAAGGCCTACTGGAAAATGCCGGAAGAGAGCGACAGAGTGATACGTGATGGCTGGTTTCATACCGGTGATCTGGGTTATCTGGATGAGGATCGATATCTTTATGTTGTCGATCGAATAAAAGACATGGTCGTCAGTGGCGGTATCAATATTTATACACGGGAAATTGAAAGTCGACTTTATCAACATCCGGCAGTGCTGGAAGCCGCGATTATTGGTCTGGCTGATGATGAATGGGGGGAACGGGTGACTGCTGTGGTGGTACGGCGTTCAGGTGAAGATGTGACAGAGAAGGAATTAATCGAATTTTGTGCTGAGACATTGGCCTCTTATAAAAAACCGAAAAAAGTCCTGTTCATGGATGACTTGCCGAAGAATCCCAGTGGTAAAATCCTGAAGCGTGAACTGAGACTCGCTTTGTCCAATGGACAGTGAGTTTATCGAGAGTCTGTTCAAGGGGCATCGACAAACCCTTGCCCGGGCAATTTCCATTGTCGAAGCCGGTGGCGACAAGGCCGGTGTATTGATGCAGGCGATATTTCCCGGCACAGGCAAGGCCTGGCGCATCGGTCTGACGGGTCCACCTGGCGCAGGCAAATCGACACTGGTGTCAAAACTCACATTGCAGCTGCGGCGGGAAGGACACAGCGTTGCGGTCATTGCAGTTGATCCGAGCAGTCCCTTTACCCGGGGCGCGCTACTCGGCGATCGAATAAGGATGTCGGAATTTGATAATGATGAGCAGGTATTTATCCGCAGCATGGCGACACGGGGCCAGAGTGGTGGTTTGAGTGCAAGGACAGCAGACGCTGCAGATATTATGGATGTCGCCGGTTTCGATTATATTTTTATTGAGAGTGTCGGTGTCGGACAGGTTGAGCTGGATATTGAAAAGCTTGTTGATACCACTATCGTCACCCTGGTGCCCGAGTCGGGTGATCAGGTCCAGGCAATCAAGGCCGGGTTGATGGAAATTGCGGATATTTATCTTCTTAACAAGTCTGATCGCCCGGGCAGCAACATGGTGCTGAATGCGCTTCAGTCAGCCCTGTCCTTTAAAAGTAAACAACATATGGACTGGCAGGTACAGGTGCTGGCAACGGTCGCCAGCGAGGCACGGGGTATAGACGGGATTGTAAAAGAAATAAAAAGGCATGCGGATTTTATGGGGAGCGAAGGCAGGCTGGAGAAAAAACGGCTCAGCCGGTTTGTGGCAAGGGCCAAAGACGTCACAGACGAATTATTGATATCATCATTATGGGATCAGAGCAGGAGCAACTATTTGATGGAATTGATTAAGGGCAGCGATGCGAAAATGTATTCGCCGGCAGAGGTGGCCAGATGTATTTTACAGCACTACCGGGAGGAATACGGCAATAAGACAGGTGGAAAAGAATGATGACGCTGAAGCAGAAGTTGACAGAGTATCAAAAACAAAGTGCAGGGAATATGCCTGAAGAAATCAGGGAAATCGTGGATAAGTCCATGTCGCGCCTGCAGCAGGCAGGTCTTGCCGAACAAGCCGTTAACGTCGGGGACAGGGTGGAAAATTTCAGTTTGCCGGATGCAATGGGTGAGACGGTCAATCTGGATGAAGTGTTGCAGGCCGGTCCTGTGATAATCAGTTTTTACCGGGGAGGATGGTGTCCCTATTGTAATATGGAGTTGCAGGCCCTGCAGGAAGCCTTGCCGGAAATACAGGCACTGGGTGCTCAATTAATGGCGATATCACCGCAACAGCCGGACCAGTCATTATCGACGCAGGAAAAAAACCAGCTGAAATTCAGGGTATTAAGCGATACAGGCGGTCATGTGGCACGAAGCTGTGGTCTTGTGTTTGCGCTGGATGAGGAACTCAGACCCCTGTACAAAAAATGGGGGGCCGATCTGGAAATGATTCACGGTAATGATAAATACGAATTGCCCATTCCCTCCACATTGATCATTGACACAGACAGAACGGTCATCGCGGCCTGGCATGATATAGATTTCAGCAGGCGGGTTGAACCGGATGAGATTCTTGCCGTGCTGAGACAGCGCAATGATGCTGATTAAGAAAAACAGGCATGTTATATAAGCCCCCGTTAAACGAAATTCTGTTCATCCTTGACAAGGTCCTGGACTGGCGGCAGCTGTTTCGTTATCCGGCATATAAACACGTTGATCCCGAACTGGCGAAGGCCGTCCTGACAGAGGGAGCGAAATTTACTGCCGACATCCTCGCACCGCTGAACTCGATCGGTGATGAGCAGGGAAGTCGGCTGCTTGCAGGCAAGGTGGTGACGCCGGATGGCTTTAAGGAGGCTTATGAGCAATTTACCGAGGCCGGCTGGAGCGGACTGGATATGCCGGAAAAATATGGCGGTCAGGCCCTGCCACTGGCGCTGCAACTGGCCTTTGCAGATATGGTTAACGGTGCCTGCATCTCTTTTGCCATGTTGCCGCTTATGCTGCGGGCGGCATCCTCATTGCTGATGGAACATGGCTCAAAAGATATCGTTGATCGTGTTGTCCCTCATCTGGTGTCAGGCCGTTGGGCCGCCACTATCTGTATTTCCGAGGCCGGGGCCGGTTCCGATGTAGGGCGTATAAAAACCATGGCACTGCCACAGGAAGACGGTTGCTATCTTGTCAGTGGCAGCAAGATATTTATTACTTACGGCGATCATGATTTTACTGAGCAAATCATCCACATGGTGCTTGCACGTACTCCCGATGCCGTCCCCGGGACAAGAGGCCTGAGTCTGTTCCTGGTGCCAAAACTGCAATTCGAATCGGGTGAGACGAATAATGTTTCTGTCAGCCGCGTGGAAAAAAAGATGGGCCTGAAAGCTTCGCCCACCTGCGTGCTGGATCTGGACCAGGCGCTGGGTTACAGGATAGGTGAAGAATTCCGTGGTTTGAACTGTCTGTTTACCATGGTGAACCTGATGCGACTGGAAGTCTCCATACAAGGTCCGGCGATTGCTTCCGCTGCGGTTCATCAGGCTCTGCACTATGCGGATGAAAGAAGGCAGGGCGGCCGGTCGGATGCGCTGCCTTTGAGTATAATCGAGCATGCGGACGTGCGACGCATGTTGTTTATCATGCGGGCACGCACAGAGGCTATGCGTGCCCTGGTCTATGAAACCGCGTTTAACCTGGACGTTGCCCGGGTTGCCGAAGAGGAAGGGGAGAGACGCGAGGCCGGGCTGCTGGCGGAGTTTCTGCTGCCAGTGTGCAAGGCCGCCGGTTCGGAATGCGGTTTTGAGGTGTCCAGTCTTGCTGTGCAAATCCATGCCGGACATGGTTATATCAGCGACACAGGAGTCGAACAATATGTTCGAGATGCCCGGGTTTCCATGATCTATGAAGGCACGAACGGCATACAGGCGCTGGATTTGCTGACACGCAAATTGCTGAGAGAGGAGGGGATACGTTATCGAGTGTTTACTGATCGTGTCAATCGGGACTTGCTTGAGAGCCGCGATTGTATACACAGTCGACCAATGGTAAAGGCCTTGCAGACCAGTCTGGCCCGGCTTGAGGACTGTAGTACCCATCTCATTGCTCTGGGTGAGCAATCCATACGGGATCTGGAAGCAGGGGCGAGTGACTATCTGAATTTAGTCGCACTGGTGGCCGGTGGCTGGATGCATTTACGCATAATCAACGCTGTTGACACGAATACTGACTTCGGCAGGACCAAAACAGCGATGGCCGATTTTTATGCGGAATACCTGATGCCTGAAGCGGTGGTTCTGGCAGAGAGAATCAAGATCGGTGCAGGAATATTGTATT
Source organism: Gammaproteobacteria bacterium (assembly GCA_024278135.1). GTDB lineage: Bacteria > Pseudomonadota > Gammaproteobacteria > Eutrophobiales > Eutrophobiaceae > WLWS01. Next base: position 3,662 of record JAJRTU010000134.1, on the reverse strand, counting down.
CACTGGATGGTGATACACTGGTACATTACTGATTAAAAGCAGCCAAAGGACAGTACATTGGCATCAGCAGCAGAAGGCCATGGATGCCGTATCCGAGCGTACGGGGACGTATTACAACGTGTTCGGTTCATGCTAATGTACGGGAATTCGGAACTTCCAACCGGTATTGCTTCGATATTGCTTAATAACAATTTATAATTATTATCATGACAGACTCTTATATTCCTTATGGCGGCTACTGGTGCAGCCCGTTTGCGAGATGGCAGGGCAGTCTCGCGCATCTTCACAGTCTTGAGCTGATTGCGCACCTGAGCAAGCAGGCCTTATCTGACAGGAACATTCCTGTAGAGGTATTCGACTATGGTGTGCTGGGTATGAGCGTGCCGCAACAGGCCTGTTTTTACGGACTACCCTGGGTGACCGGAATGCTGGGCGCCCCTCACGTGGGCGGGCCTACTATAAGTCAAGCCTGTGCGACCAGTGCCAGGGTCATGGCGAATGCTTCTCAGGAGATCGCCGGTACTACGGCGGAGTGTGTTCTGGCGCTGACCACAGACAGGGTCTCCAATGGACCGCATATTTATTATCCAAACCCGTTGGGACCCGGTGGTACCGGCGATACTGAAGACTGGGTGATGAGTAATTTCAATCGTGATCCTTATGCAAAGTGTGATATGACCTGGACAGCGGAAAACTGTGCTAAAAAATGGGGGGTGTCCACGGCCGAGCAACACGATGTTGTCCTGCGTCGTTACCAGCAATATGAACAGGCCACCTGCAAGTCCAACGGCAGTTCCTTTCAGCAGACTTATATGACATTGCCGTTTGCGGTGCCGGATCAACGATTCCGAAAGACCTTGACTACGCTCGAGGGCGATGAAGGTATCATGCCCTCGACAGCGGAAGGTCTGGCAAAATTAAAACCCCTGAAAGAGAACGGTACTGTGACCTTTGGGGGTCAAACACACCCCGCAGACGGTTGTGCGGGCATGGTGATTACCACCAGAGAGAAGGCAGCGGAACTGTCCGGAGATGCTGGTGTTACCATTAGATTGCTGGCCTTTGGTCAGGCGCGGGTGGAAATGGCCTATATGCCGTCTGCACCTGTGCCCGCTGCACAACGCGCGCTGGAACAGGCCGATATTTCGATCACTGATGTGACGGCAATAAAATCGCATAATCCTTTTGCCGTCAATGATATTATTTTCGCCAGGGAAATGAATATAGATGTCATGCAGATGAACAACTATGGGTCTTCCCTTATTTGGGGACATCCACAAGGTCCTACGGGTATGCGCGCCATTATTGAATTGATTGAGGAACTGGTCATCCGTGGAGGTGGTTATGGCCTGTTTCATGGATGCGCCGCAGGCGATACTGCCATGGCCGTCGTTATCAAGGTGGACTGATTGATGTCCGAGACCAGACTTTACCCGACCGTCGTGCATATGCTTATCGATGCAGCGGACAAGGCCGGAGAGCGCGAAGCACTGGTAGCGGGTGAAGAACGTCTGAATTACCGGCATTTCCTGAATTGTACGACAGGATTTTCCAGGGAACTGAGCCGGCTTGGTGTCAGGGATGAGCGCGTCGCCCTGGTCATGAGCAACTCAATTGATATCTGTATCGCCATGTTCGCCGCACACATGGCCCGTGCCCAGATCGTGCCGATGAACCCGATGTATACCGAGCATGAGTTACGGCCGATGCTGGAGGATGCCGAGGTCAGGGTCATTATCTACGATCGCAGCAATCGCTCAACAGTGGAAAAAATTGCACAGGAACTGGATATTCCACATCTGATTTTTATTGATGGGCTTGATGGACGTCGCCTGACCGAGTGGGTCGCGAAGGACGCATTGGCCCTGCCCGATGAATTGCCTGAGAGCGGGGATCTGGCGACGTTGCAGTTTACCGGCGGGACCACCGGCAGGGCGAAAGGAGCAAATCTTACGCATAGTGCACTTGCCACCAATATGTACCAGTGCAATTCACTGCAGAATTCACGTATGGATATTGAACGCGTCCTTTGTGTCATGCCCCTGTTTCATTGTTATGCCTGGAGTGTGTGCTTATACAACATGGTGAATTGTCGTGGAACCATGGTGATACTGGCAAAATATCATCCGCAGGAAGTGCTGGATATTTTTGGTCAGGAAAAGATCACTATATTTGCCGGGAGTCCGACGCTGTTTACCGGTCTGATGAATTACGAGACCTTCAACAAGGCTGATTTTTCACACTTGTATAAATCCAATTCCGGCTCAGCGCCGCTGCCGGAAGAGCTGTTGAGTAAATGGGAGCAAACGACCGGCACGCCTATTCTCGAGGGCTATGGGCAGACAGAGGCAAGCCCGGTAATCGCTTTTAATCCCTCGGAGGGCGTACGCAAACCCGGATCTGTCGGCATAGCCGTACCGGATACGGAGATCCAGATTGTAGATCTGGAGACCGGTAAGATACCGCTGAGCGCCGGTGAAAAGGGTGAAATACGACTGCGTGGGCCACAGATCATGCTTGGATATCGTAATCGTCCGGAGGAAACAGCTGAGTCGCTGCGGGACGGATGGTTATATACAGGGGACATTGGTTACCTCGATGAAGATGCTTATCTTTTTATCACCGCCCGCAAGAAAGAAATGATTCTGGTGTCTGGTTACAATGTATTTCCCAGAGAGATTGAGGAATTGTTATTTCTCTATCCCGGCGTTAAGGAAGCGGCGGTTGTGGGGAAAAAGGATCAATACCGAGGCGAGCTGCCCGTTGCGTTCGTCGTACCTGTAGATGACAAGACGCTGGATACAGGAGAGCTGAGAGAGTATTGCAAGGAAAACCTGGCAAGCTACAAAATACCGAACGAATTTCGAATTATGGAATTCTTGCCCAAGACGGCAGTAGGAAAAGTTGACAAGATCAGTCTCGGTGAGATGGCCGCTAATGAGGCCGTGTCGGGATAGAACGGCATAATAAAAATGGCCCATGGCTGATGTCTTCCGATAACCCTTTCAACAATCCCGTTCTTATTCAACCCACCCGCGCCCTGCCGAAATGGCTCGGGATCATTGGTGCCGGCACCATCGGACCGGATATCGGCTATTACCTCAAGAGTACCATTCCGGATCTGAAACTGGTATTGATTGATATCAGTCAGGAGGCGCTGGACAAGGCGGTTGACCGTATCTGCGCCTACGCCGAGAAAGGCCGAAAACGCGGCAAGCTGTCCCCGCAACAGGCGCAAAAAGTACAGGAGAATATTCTTGCCTCGACGGAATATCAGGCGCTGACCTATTGCGACTGGGTGATAGAGGCTGCCAGCGAAGACATTGAACTCAAGCAGGAAATATTTGCACAGGTAGAAGCCATTGTCAGTGAGACGACAATGATTACTTCGAATACCAGTTCCATTCCGGCAAGGCTGTTATTTTCCCGACTGCAATATCCGCAACGGGCGACGGTGACACATTTCTTTGCACCGGCTTTTCGAAATCCCGTGGTGGAGATTGTTGACTGGGAACAGGCCGATGGGTTTATGATTGAATACCTGCGTTGGCTGTTTTACGTAACAGATAAAGTACCCATGCTTACCCGCGATGTTGTCTGCTTTATGCTGGATCGTATTTTTGACAACTGGTGTAACGAAGCGGCCTTGTTGCTGGAGCGGG
>JAJRTU010000133.1 GCA_024278135.1 Gammaproteobacteria bacterium | reverse complement strand
TTGACCGGCATCATCGTACGAAACTCCATTCTGCTCGTCGACTTCATTCAAAGAGAAGTTTCCGAAGGCAAGCCCCTGAGCAGCGCGACCATTGCGGCGGCGGTTACCCGCGCGCGGCCCATCGCCCTGACAGCCGTTGCGGCGATGTTGGGTGGTTTTTTTATTCTGGATGATCCCATTTTCGGTGGTCTGGCCGTATCCCTTATTTTCGGTCTGTTCGTTTCCACCATCCTTACTCTGGTGGTCATTCCGATCCTGTACTATCACTATAACTGGCGCAGCACGGACGCGGACAGCCAAAATGTGTGAATAAATTTACGGTAAAGTATCAAGGAGCGTTCTGATTCAGTATTATTGCGCCATGCAGAATACCCGTACCCGGCGAGTAACGATTCAATCTGTTTTGATACGTTATCAGCACGTCCCGAAGCCGTTCAGATCGGCAGGACAGCGTCTCTTTGATAAAAGAACATGTGAGTGAAGGTTATCGATACATCAGATTTGGCAGGCGACATGGCGGCAATGACAAAACCCGTACTACATATTCTGTTGCTGGGTTTCAGCATATTCGGGCTCTGTCGTCTTGCGGCGGCAGATCCCCTCGCCGCAACGGCACCCGTCCGGGATATTGTCAGTCTGGGCGAAGCCTTTTTCTTCGACACCAGCCTGTCCCGAAATCGCACGCAATCCTGTGCCACCTGTCACGATCCTGAGCGGGCCTTTACCGACAGCAGAGACAACGGGACGGGAGCTGCGGTATCGCTCGGCGATGACGGTATTTCCCTGGGCGATCGAAATGCCCCCACCATCAGCTACGCCTCTTTCACGCCTGCGTTTCATATAAATGATGAGGCGGAATATATCGGTGGCTTTTTTCATGACGGCCGGGCCGCCACGCTGGTCGATCAGGCCGCAGGCCCGCCCACGAATCCGCTGGAAATGGCACTGGCCGATAAATCCGCCGTCATCGCACGCATCCTGGAGAACCCGAGCTATGTCGGGGCGCTCGAAAGGCTGTTTGGTCGTTCGACGCCGGCAGATGCCGACAAACTGTATGAAGCGGTTTGCCAAAGCATTGCCGCTTTTGAAAAAAGCCCGCCGTTTGCGCCGTTCGACTCAAAATATGATCGCTACCTGCGCGGGGAATACAAAATGACGAAGCTGCAGGAGCTCGGGCGTCAATTGTTTTTCTCGGATCTGATCAATTGCAGTTCCTGTCATTTGTTGAATTCATCTCCCCTTTATCAACAGGAAACCTTCAGCAATTATCGCTATCACAATATCGGCGTGCCGGTAAATATCGCTGTCCGAAAGAAAAACGGTGTGGGTATCGACCACCGTGATCAGGGCTTGCTGGAAAATCCCGCGGTCGATGATCCGGGCCAAAGCGGCAAGTTTAAAGTCATCACACTGCGTAATGTTGCCGTCAGCGCTCCCTATATGCATAACGGTATTTTCAGGGAACTGCGTACTGTCCTGCTTTTCTACAGCAAATTCATCGTCAGCAACGAAGCCAATCGCAATAATCCCGAGACAGGAAAACCCTGGGGAAAAGCGGAAATTGAAGAAACAGTCAATCTGGATTTATTGCAGAAGGGACAGCCGCTGGACAACAGTCATCTTACCGCTCTGCTGGCCTTTCTCGAAACACTGACAGACAAACGTTACGAACACCTGTTGGAAAAATAGGACTCGTTATTTTTCCGCAGATCCCACAAAAACACTTTGTCCTTATCCGGCAATCATTGTCAATACGCATTCCATTGCTGGAGATATTCATCAAAACTGAGTTGATCGACTGCCTCGATTTCCTTTTGAGCGGCCAGTGAGCGGGTTGCTGTCTTTTCCATATGGGCCAGAGTGTCGCCATTCAATGGTCTGTCCATAAAATGGGCCTTATGGGTCTGCGACAATCCCATGGCAAAATCGTAGTACGACAGTTGTCTTTCCTGCATGGAGTGGAGTATTTGACCTGAAGGTGTCAGATCGGGGTTTTCCACTTTCGCCATCTGGGCCGCAACACTGACGGTATAGTTGTTATGCCCGTGCACCCGGTCAAGTAATACAGCGCTGTCGTTAATTGCATTGAGCAGTTCCGCGGACCATTGTTTCAGCCCGATACGCTCACGTTCGAGCGACAGACAAAGATCAGGGCTCCTGCCATGATCCACCACTGCGGCAATGTTTTTTGCGACTTCAAAAAACTCGTTTTCGTTACACTGCGGACTGTCGCTCAACAGACAGTAGAGCAGAAATGAATCCAGAAAACGTATTTGTTGTGCATCAATGCCCAATGGCAGAAAAGGGTTCAAATCAAGCGCCCTCACCTCCACATATTCAATACCCTCGTTGGTCAGTGCCTCCAGCGGTCTCTCACCGGGTTTTGCCGTACGCTTGGGTCGGATGGTGCTGTAGAATTCATTTTCCAGTTGCAACAGGCTGGTATTGATTTGCAGATACTTGCCGTTCTTTTTCGTGCCGATGGCCTCATAGGCAGGATAGGCGGTGTGCATGGCCTGGTGCAGACATTCCACATAGGTATCAAGTTCGTTATAGCAGACGAACAATGATTTTTGTGCCTCACTGCTGTAACCAAGCCCGCCCATTCTGAGGCAGGTGGCATCAGGCAGGTAGAGGCTGTGCTGATCGTACTCCTGCAGATGGTGCTTGCGACCGCGAACAAAGCATTTACAGGCAATGGGGGAAGCCCCGAATAAATACAGCAGCAACCAGGAATAACGATGGAAGTTGCGAATTAGATGCAGATATTTTTCCGTTTTGAATTGCTGCACTGAGGACGATGAATGACAAATTTCCCGATAGGCCGGCCAGAAACTGTCCGGCATGGAAAAGTTATAATGAATACCGGCAACAGTCTGCATCAAAGAGCCGTAACGATGACTCAAACCTTCCCGATATAAAGTTTTCAGTAGCCCTACATTGGAACTGCCGTATTGTGCCAGGGGGATTTCTTCTATACCACCCATGGGACAGGGCATGCTGGAAACCCAAAGCAATTCTTCATTCTCAAGATGCTGACAGGTAAAGCGATGAATGTTGTCCAGCATTTCCAGGCTTTCGCCAATTTCCTGACAGGCAGGTGTAATAAATTCCAGCAGCGCTTCAGAAAAGTCGGTAGTGATATACGGATTCGTCAAGGCGGAACCCAGGGCCGACGGATGAGGGGAAAGCGAAATTTGCCCCTGCGGTGTCACCCGGAGGCTTTCCTTTTCGATCCCTCTGCGCATCATTCCCCAGTCCTGATGAAACTCAGGCAGCCGGAATCGATTCAGGCTCTCGTTATATTGTTTGCTCAATGTAGGTCCTCACCATGCTTCACACTGTTTTTTGTCCACTCGCAACCTGGCTGGATGCCGGTCATGACGTTATCAAAAACATTTGTACTTTATCACCTTTCCGATCCCCAAACCCGCTGCAAGATGAGATCAAAATTTTAATTGCCTTGTATATCAACCGCTTAAAATTGCAAAAGGTTACTTACCGTTTGATACTTATTTCATTCCCGCCGCTCCACCACACTGCATCCCGCCACATCAAACCCACCTTTATCTGGAGAACGAAAATGAGAACTATCATATCAACTGCCCTGTTGCTTCTGTTAAGTAGTGCCGTCAATGCAGATGGGTTTTATCAAGCTGTTGTTGGTAATGCCCCGCAATCAAGCCAACAGATAAACAGCGAAATCGCAGAGACGCACTATACGCCACTTTATGATCAGGTCACAGCGTCGCTTAAGTATCTTGCCGCAAAAGAAACTGTCGGCCCCTCCGGCGACTTTACTTACACGCCTCTGTACCTGCAGGTGCTCGGACCTGAACGGTCATGGTCTGTAACGGACAAGATTGCACAGACCGATATCAATTAATGCCGATCCACCTGCAAAACCGATAAACGGGTGCGGCACACAGCAAAGTCGCACCCGGTTTTTGCCTGATATCACTGTTTTTATTCAATACGCGGAGACAATACCATGAACCAGCCAATGAACCCTGCCGAACGTTTCTTCTGGAGAGTGACCCGGCACCCACTGCTGACGGTGATGGCGGGTTTACTCATCATCATCGCGGCGGCGACTGTGGTGCCACAGCTGGTGAAAGATACTTCACTGGATGCGTTCATCGCCGACGACAACCCGGCCATTATTTATCGCGACAAGGCAAGAGAAATATTCGGGCTGGATGATCCCTTCGTTATTGCCATCGTCGACAGTCGACCTGAAGGAATATACAACCCGGAAGCCCTCGACCTGGTCAAGACACTCAGCGAGGCCGTGCAAAGCCTGGACAATATCGATCCTGACAGAGTCACGAGTCTGTTTACAGAAAGTAATATCGTCGGCACAACGGAGGGTATGGAAGTCGAGGATTTTTATGCGTTGGGAAATACCGGCCGACCGAGTCCAGAAGCTATTGAAAAAGCTATCCGGGGCTTTCCGCTGTATCAGGGCAGCCTGGTCGCAAAAGATGGTTCGGCAACACTGATCATTGCCGAGATGCTTGATAACGCACTTGGACAGTCCACCTACGATGCCTTTATGGCATTGGTGGAAAACACCGCCATACCGGAAGCCGTGACCGTACACGTGGCGGGTGAAGGTGCTATTTCCGCCTACCTCGGCACCTACATCGACCATGACGCGACTCGACTGAACCCGCTGTCGGCACTGGTCATTACGCTGATACTGATCATCGCCTTTCGCAGTGTCGCGGGCACCGTCCTGCCCAATATTATTGTCGCCGCGACGGCCGTCGCCGCCTTCAGTCTGATGGCCGGATCAGGCATTCCGTTTTTCGTGATCACCAATGGCCTGCTGCCGATATTGATCGGTATCGCGGTCGCCGATTCCATTCATATCCTCAGTGAATACTACGAGCTGGCAAGGACGAATCCCGAATGGTCTCCACGTCAACGCATTACCAGAGCGATGTCTGAAATGTGGCGACCGATTACCTTGACCAGCGTCACCACCATTGCCGGTTTTTCCGGACTCTACCTTGGCGCTGACATGCCACCGATGAAGTACTTCGGTCTGTTTGCCTCCATCGGTGTGGCGGCCGCCTGGCTTTACAGTATCTTCTTTCTACCCGCCGCCGTGACACTGTTTAAAATAAAACCCAGCAGGGCTTTTGTGAACGGCGTTGAGTTTGATTTTTTTGCCCGCATCATGAGCAGCTTCGGACGACTTGTTCTGCGCCACCCCCGCGTCGTTGTGGCAATGGTACTCGCTGTCGCCATTATCGGTGCCGTCGGCACATCACGAGTGGTCGTGGAAGAAGCACAGATCGAAAACTTCCAGTCAGACGAAGCCATCTACCTGGCAGACAATGCCATTAATGCCGCTTTTGACGGCAGCAATTATCTCGATGTCGTCATCGAGACCGGCGAGCCGGAGGCGCTGTTCAAACCGGCCAATCTGCATAAAATTGAAACACTGCAAGCCTATGCTGAGACGCTGCCCGGTGTCCAGGGCTCCACTTCCGTGGTGGATTACATCAAGCAAATGCACCGGGCGGTCAATGAGAACCGGCAGAGTCACTATTCAATACCCGATGATGAATTCCTCATCGCCCAGTTGTTTCTGTTGTATTCGACTTCCGGCGATCCCACGGATTTCGAAGAGGAAATCGATTATGACTACCAGCGCGCCAACGTGCGCTTGCAGCTCAACACCAGTTTTTACCGCAATAATCGCGAGGTCGTCGAGGCACTCCAGCAATACATTGCCGGGGAATTCAATACGGCGGCCATGACAGCCAATCTTTCCGGCCGGGTCTTTGTTAATCATCAGTTTCTGAAAACCATCGGTAAAAATCATCTCCGTAGTCTGGCCATTTCCCTGGTGCTGGTCTGGTTAATGGCATCGTTCGTGTTTCGCTCGTTCGTCGCGGGTGCATTTTCACTGGTTCCCGTGCTGATGTCCTTGTTGTTGATTTATGCGGTGATGGGTTTCAGCGGGATTTGGCTGGGCATCGGCACGTCCATGTTTGCGGCCATCGCCATCGGCCTCGGCATTGATTTCGCCATCCACACGATTGACCGGATGAGGACGCTGATCATGACCCGAACCGGCACGTTCGATGAACGTATTGCACCCTATTTTGTTTCCACCGGTCGCGCATTGTTTTTTAATTTTGCTGCGATTGCCTGTGGCTTTCTGGTGCTGGTCAGCAGCGAAGTCCCGGCGCTGATCAAATTCGGCATTTTGGTCGTCATCGCCATATCGGCCGCTTTTATTGCCAGCATTGCCGCCTTACCCGCATTAATGAAGCTGCTGCAACCGTCTTTTATCTGTCCGAAACAAAAAACAGCTGCGTCGACAGCGCCCGCTGCCTCCGCAAAGGTCGTCAGAGCAAATATCATCAGCGTACTGTTGATCGTTGTCGGTACCATTGTGCTTGCCGGCGACAGCCGGGCCGAAGCCCTGCCCGATGGACGGGAGATTATGCAGCATGTCGTTGATCGCGATGAGGGCGAATGGCTCAGCAGAAAGTTACGTATGGAAATGACCGACCGCAGAGGAAAAACAAGGATACGGGAAACAGACAGCTATCGTCGTTACTACGGCGCGGAAAAAAGGACGCTTATCTTCTATCGCTCGCCCGCGAACGTAAAAGGTACCGGCTTTCTCACCTATGACTATGCTGAAACCGGGCGCGATGACGACCAGTGGCTCTATTTACCGGCTTTGCGTAAGGTCCGGCGCATATCCGCCTCCGATCGTGGCGACTACTTCCTCGGTACGGACTTTTCCTACGAGGATATTAAAAAAGAAAACAAGGTTGCGCTGGAAGACTATCGCTTCCGGACGCTGGGACGCGAACAAGTTGACGGTCATGCCACCTATGTCGTCGAAGGTATTCCTCTCAATGCAAACATCGCCAAAGAACTGGGCTACAGCCGCGTATTGTCACGCATCGATCCTGATATCTGGATATCACGCAAGGTGGAGATGTGGGACATCGGCGGTCACCCGCTGAAAACCCTCTACTTTCAGGGAATACGCCAGGTGGACGGAATCTGGTCAGTGCACAGCATTGCGGCTGAAAATCATAAAACCGGTCACAAAACCCGTTTCACTTTCAGCGATATCGATTACCGCAGCGAGATCAAGGACAAGGTCTTCAAGACTCAAATACTGAAACGCGGCATGTAATGTTTTCACGCTGTTCACATCGCTTCATCATCGGTACTGCCGCTCTGCTCACGCTGCTGCTGCCCGGCGCCGCAGCCGCACAGGAACGCTGGCGTGAACGGCTGGATTTCAGCTCCATTCTTGAATTCAGACTGGCCGTGGAGATCGACCATGCGGATGTTCAACTGTCGGAAGCCGTGTATACGCCGGAACTGCATTTTGAACTTGCCGACAATATCCAGTTGAGCGGTATTGTCAGAATTCGCGGCGACACCGGCGACAAACTGGAACCCGGCCAGCCGGCGGAAAACACCCGCAGCTTCATGAACAGACGACTGTTTGTCGGCACGGCACTGGACCTGGAGCTCAGAGAATTCTATGCCGATATTGATCTGGACAGGGTCTATCTGCGTCTCGGCAAACAACAGCTGGTCTGGGGAGAAGCGGACGGCCTGAAAGTACTGGATGTGCTCAATCCTCAGTCATTCCGCGAGTTTATTCTGCCGGACTTTGAGGATTCCCGCATCCCGCTGTGGACTGCCAATGTCGAGATCGCCATCGGGAAGGAATCAAGTGTGCAGCTAATATGGATCCCGGATCAGAGCTATGATGACAGTCCAGCTCAGCAGGCAACTTACGCCTTCACTTCACCGAAACTGGTCCCCTCACTGCCGTCTGACATTGCAGTTTCCATCCAGTCCGCTGACAGACCCGGCCGTTTCTTCGCCGATTCAGATATCGGTGCCCGTACCGGCACTTTTATCGGCGGCTGGGAGCTGTCCCTGAATTATTTTTATCACTATTTTGATCGCCCGGTACTGCGCCGGAGTGTGAGCCCGGCAGGTATCCGGGTAAAGCCCGGGTACGAACGCAGCCATCTGCTGGGCTCCAGTTTCAACAAGGCCTTTGGTGACTGGGTACTGCGCGGTGAGTTGGGCTACTCCAGTGACCGTTTTTATCTGAGCACAGACCCGACAGACAGCGATGGTGTGATCAAGTCCGGCGAATTCAGCACTGTGCTGGGCCTGGACTTTCAGGGCATCACCGACACTTTCATCAGCGCACAATTTTTTCAAACGCGTATTACTTCGTATGAAAAGGGGATCGCTCAGGACAAGCTTGAAAACTCCGCCACCTTGCTGCTGGAACGCAAGTTTCTGAATGAAACTGTCACCGCTGAGCTTCTGCTCATCCACAGCTTTAACGATGCCGATGGGCTGTTGCAGGCTGAATGGTCTTATCAGCTCCGCAGCAACATCTTTCTAAAGCTGGGTGTCGATGTGTTTTACGGCGACCGGGAGGGTCTTTTTGGCCAGTTTGATGACAGGGACAGAGTGACCTTTGGTATTGAGACCGGTTTTTAAAAAAAACGAACGAATTGTCACCACCATCACATTAACACCTGAGGAGAGAAACAATGAGCAACATGACTGTTATTATCAGCCTGATTATTATCGCCCTGGCGCCGATTATCCTTTCACTGATTGTCAACATGCTGCGATCAGCACCTGAAACACCGGCAACACTGCATTGGTCGCCGAATATTCCAGTTCGTTACATCAATATCAAAGGGCTGCGCCTGCGTTATATCGAAACAGGTGAAGGACCACCATTGCTGCTGCTGCATACCATCCGGACGCAACTGGATATCTATCAAAAAATAATACCCGAGTTGTCGCAACATTTTACAGTCTATGCGCTGGATTATCCGGGCCATGGTTATTCCGCTATCCCGAAGACGGCATACTCCCCGGCATTGTTTATTGATGCAGTCGACGGTTTTCTGCAGGCACTCGATATCCAGGCGGCGACGGTGGCCGGCACCTCCAT
>JAJRTU010000005.1 GCA_024278135.1 Gammaproteobacteria bacterium | reverse complement strand
GCTGCCATTCGCGGCGGCTGAATCCCTGACGAACAGGCCAATTTTCCTGAACCTGATTCCGAACAGCTTTTATCCAACCTATATGGAGGGACGTTGGGGAATGCGCCGGGCACAGGTTGCATTTTCCCATCCAATCCTGTTTGGTGTATTTGCATCCAGCGCGTTAGGATTGTTCTGGTATATTTTGCGCCCTGCTTTCATGCGTGTAACTGGCGTATTTTCCTCTGTGTCGGCAACCGTATTTTCGCTATCGACCGGCGCGTATCTCAGCATAGTAGCACAATCTATTTTTATTTTCTGGGAGCTGGTCACCCGCAGGATAAATTGGCGTTGGCGCCTTTTTATCGTACTCTCAATTGTATTCTACATTATGATTGACATGCTTTCTAACAGAACACCGTTTCACGTTCTGGTCTCCTATGCGTCCTTTAATTCGGGATCTGCGTATTCGCGTATTCTGATCTGGGAGTGGGGTATTGATAATGTCGCCAAGCGACCATGGTTTGGCTTGGGGATGGATGTCGTGAACTGGGACCGCCCTTACTGGAAAAGTGCAAGCGCCGATAATTTCTGGTTGCTGACGGCGATGCAATTCGGGTTGCCTGCCGTGATTTCATTCATGGCTGCGATCGTCATTGTCATTTGGAACGCCTCCAGAACTTCCCTGACCGACAAGATGGCGAAACGATGCCAAGCTGGGTATTTGACAGCTCTGGGCGGTATTTTCATCGCCGGTGGAACCGTCCATTACTGGAACCAGATGCTGGCCTTCGCCATGTTCTTCTTCGGCTCGGGAATCTGGATTTACACATCTGGCACAGAAGGAGATTCTGATGGCGAAACAGGGGCGCAAGAAACCGTGGAGCAACCTACCGTTCCGAAGTACACGCGTTTTGGTCCGACGTGAAACGATGATCATCGGGTTGTACCTGGAACATGTCCATAATAGTGCCGTTACTGATCAAGTAAGACCAACAAGGAAAACTAACTCATGGTTAAGCGCAGTGCTGTTTTCACTATTATGCAACAGCGGTTCCGTTCACGGAGATTCAGGAAGATCGACGTCATTTTGCGGAAGATCATTTCCAAAAAAGGTCACGCCTTGGTTCTGGATGCAGGTGGGACCGGCACCTATTGGAATATGCTTGCGACTGACATAAGGCCGAAGATCTCAGTAATCATTCTGAATCTCCGTAGTGAGCTGGACCTGTACAAGGATACGATAGACGGACTCTCGGTGCAGTATTTGGAGGGGAATGCTTGTTATATGCCAGAGTTCTCTGATGAATACTTTGATCTTGTTCATTCAAATTCGGTCATCGAGCATGTCGGCTCTTACCGGAACATGATTTCATTTGCAGAAGAGGTTCGCCGGGTAGGTCGCGCCTATTATGTGCAAACACCAAATTTTTGGTTCCCCATTGACCCGCATTATGGAAGGTTCTTTGTGCACTGGTTTCCAGACCCGATACGAATAGCTCTGTTCCAGGTTATGTCGGTTGGGCAGGCGAAGAAGGCCAACTTTGCCGAGGCGATGAAAAGGGGTGATGATACCAAGATCATCAGCTCTGGAATGATGCGCAAGCTATTTGGCGATGGCCGGTTGGAGAAAGAACGATTCCTTCTGATGACAAAATCAATTACCGCAATACGGTCTTTTCCGGAAAAACAATGATTGGCGTGGTCGTTTTAACGTTTCAATCTGCTGATGTGATCGAAGCATGCCTTGAAAGCCTGCGGGTTTCGGATCATTCCGATCTTCGCATCGTGATCTGCGATAACAATTCTCAGGATAAAACCATTGACGCCATCAAAAAATGGGTTGAAGCATGTGGCTTGCGAATTACAGAGATAGGGCCCGAACCTGGCCCATTACCTGATCCTGCCTATCTGACGCTGCTGCATATTGGCGGAAACCTCGGTTTTGCCGGCGGTGTGAATGCAGGAATTCAACTTTTAAGGAGTGATCCCCGGATTGATCTGTTCTGGATTTTGAACCCGGACAGTGAAGTGGCGCCGGATACCGCAGGTGCCTATGCGCGACGGGCAAAAGAGGTCGGGCCGTTCTCGCTGATGGGGAGCCGGATCAGGTATCATGAGGCACCGCAGTGGATACAGTCGGACGGTGGGCAGGTTTCGCTCTGGTCGGGCGTATGCCGGAATGTGAATCTGGGCAAGATACCGGAAATGACAGAGCCACCAGATGCTGGAAGCCTCGACTTCATCTCGGGTGCCAACATGGTTGCATCCCGGCAGTTTGTGGAACGGGCCGGTCTGATGGTTGAGGATTACTTTCTTTATTACGAGGAAGTAGATTGGGCGGCGCGGCGTGGTGATCTGCCACTCGTGCTTTGTCCGGAGGCTGAGGTGTTTCACCATGGTGGTACGATGATCGGCACCGGGTCATTCACACGAAGACCCTCACCTTTCGCAAACTACTTCAACTACCGTAACAGGATGCGTTTTGTGTTCCGTTTCCGACCCTGGGCACTTCCAACGGCGTGGTTTATGTCAATGCTGCGAGTAGGTAAACTCTTTGCAATTGGCGCGGGTGATGAAGCTTGGGCCGCCCTGCGCGGGTTAAACGGCCTGCCACCGCCCACTGCCGTGCGTGATCAAATTCTGCCAGCAGATCGCATGCGGGCATTCGGAATGCGGGAGCGCACCAGATGAGTTCGTCTTTGCTTTGTATTCTCAACTTTCATGGAATTGGCAAGCCACATGAAGGTGTCAGTGCTGGTGAAGCTCCCTACTGGGTTTCAAGGGCTCGGTTCTGTAGAATTCTTGACCAAATCAAGGCTTACGAAGCTCAAGGCGGCCACGTATTAATTACTTTTGATGATGGTAATCGCTCGGACTTTGAGTTTGCTTGTCCGGAGTTAGTCGCCCGAAATTTGACCGCCAGCTTTTTTGTGCTGACCGGGCGGTGCGGGGACTCGCAATACCTGTCTGCGGGCGATATTCGTGCGCTTCATGTCAAGGGGATGAGAATCGGTTTACATGGCAAGGATCATATCGATTGGTGCACTATTGATGACGCGAGTCTGGCAACTGAGACAATAGAGGCTCGGACTGAACTTTCTGAAATTGTAGGGCAGTTGGTCGATACTGTAGCTATTCCCTTTGGATCCTATAATGGGCGGGTGATGAGGCATCTTAAACATGCAGGGTTCCGCGAGATTTACACTAGTGACGGCGGGAGTGCTTCCAATTCCAAGCGGGTACGTCACCGGACTTCGATACGCGAGGATATGTCGGATAGCTGGATCGAAAATACCCTCTCGGGGAAGGAAAGCCCGGTAAGAAGGCTTAAGCGTGGGCTAAAAGGCTTATTGAAAGAGCATGTTACCTTTTGATTAATAAAATTTCGTACGGGAAGGTGCCAGCAGTGATTCTATCACAAAAATTTGCCACTATCTGGAAGCGCTTGATGCTGCGCGGTACGGCATTCGGAGGCAACTATAGAAAAATTCGCATGCTCTACTCGCTTGAGGATCCATGGGAAATGGCCTCCGAGTGTGAGCAGTATCGGTTCGCTAAAACGATGGAACAGTTGCGTGCCGTTATGCCGCATTTCTCCAGCATCCTGGAACTTGGCTGTGGTGAGGGACACCAGAGTGTATATCTTAGTGAGCTAAGTGATGAACTCTTTGGCATTGATATCAGCAAAACAGCCGTCAGCCGGGCAGTTGGACGATGTCCACAAGCGACTTTCGCGACCATGGCTCTGGAAGATGCCGGGAGTTCGGCTTTCGGCGAGCGGCACTTCAATCTTATTACAGCTTGCGAGGTGCTGTACTATACCATTGATATTACAAAAATTTTGACTGAGCTGCAGGCGAGAACGGACCGCCTCTATGTCTCGAACTACCACCCACGATCCAAAATGATGCAGGCGCATTTCTCTGGTGATGGTTGGAAAAAGCTGAACAGCATACAGTTTGAAGGTACAATATGGGATTGTTTTTTGTGGGAAGCGCCCTCGGTACGCAACATTTAGCCCATTACACTGGGTGGATCTGATCCCAATCGTGATCGATTTTCGTGAAATGCCAAGCATCCGAGTGCTGTTTCAGCCGCTCGCGAAGGGCAGTATCTGTGCAGACAATGGTCGGTCGCATAGTTTTGACCGCAATAAAGCCCACCCGGCTAAGCGCCGCCTGCCAAGGTCGGCTTGATGCCGCCGCCTCAAGATACTCCGCTTCTGGGGATAGTATTTGCCAAGCTAACCCAAGCAGGGCATCGAGTGCGCCCTCATTTTCCGGATCAGCAAAAGCATCCACCACAACACCCAAAGGAAGCTCCACTTCATTGCCAACGCGGGTAACCAAGTAACCGACGATGGCCTCATTACGATACAGCAGAAACCGCCGGTACGCCAAGCCGGGGCAATCACCGATGCGCCAGTTAAGAAAACGCGTGGATCGCTCAAAAATTGCAAGATACTTGTTGCATGACCTGTCCCACAACTCATCAACTTCGCTGGGGAAACAATCGACCTCGGCGTAACTGTATCCGATCAATGCTCGGGAGCGTATACGCGACCCCGATACCTTACTTAACAGTCGGCCAGCACTGGAAACGAGTATTGGCCCAAGGGCCGTTGCATTGAATATCCGCAACAGTTTTTCTCGTACGGGACTACCCATATGCGCTTTGTATTCGAGATATCTAACCACTGTACGCGCCGACAATCGATGAGGCATAATAAATTGTCGTGTCGGTCCAAGGGTGATGCACCCGGCCCGCTCGGCAACCCGCCTCGTTGCCGGTGCCATCGTCAGGGTTATGAGTATGGTTCGCTCTATCAGGATGGCATCATGAATCCGATGGCTCAACCTTTGCCCTCGATAGTCCGGATGCACCATGACGTCCACGATCCAACCCGCTGGGATCAACTGCTTATCCATCCGGAATGCCCCATCCTGCACCGCAATTGTACCCACGACTCTTATACCGTCGAGTGCAAGCCAGATGGTAGGTTCTGCCTCGGCCGCCGGGCGAAAGGGAGAATTTTCAAACTGCCATTGATAGCGTGCCGAATCCTTGAATGGTGCGCTGCGGTCGTAAGTCTCCCTGACAAACTCCTGTATTGCCGGCATGTCGTTTACCGTAGCACGGCGAATTATTGGTTCTGATTTGGAAATTTTCATCCTAGCGTTCGTAACTCTGATAAATTAGCCAAATAATTTGGCGGATATGACAATCAATATGATCAGGTCACGTCCGTCAAGGTGGTGTAATTTGTCGGGTGGCCTGAGGTCATGATCAGGCGGCTTGGGTTGTGATGCTGAGAATTGGGTCGGCCTCCTGACCTGCCACGGGATGGTCACGTCCGTCAAGATGGTGTAAATTTCCGGATGGCCTGAGGTCATGATCAAGCGGCTTGAGTTGTTATGCTGAGAATGGGGTCGGTCTCCTCGTTGTCGATCTGAGCGAAGGCCTCGACCTGCATGTAGCGGCTTG
>JAJRTU010000132.1 GCA_024278135.1 Gammaproteobacteria bacterium | reverse complement strand
TCGCGGACTCTTCCACGAAATAACTCAAATGTGTCCAGCTTCTTTTGACAAAGATGATCACCTGCCGACTCGTTCAAGATTGAATGTTACCGATGATCTGATTGTCACCAAACTCAATAAGCCCATGGTGAACCGTTATACGGTGGCGCGTAGCGGCTTACAGGACAAGCTTGATGAAGCTGCTATCGCCGGTATCAAACTCATTTTACTGCATGCACCGGCGGGCTTTGGAAAAACCACCTTTTTAGCCCAATGGGCCGCAAGTCAGAAACATTGTTGTTGGTACTCGCTGGATAAGAAAGACTCTGATGTTCGACGCTTTCTCAAGTATTTCATTGCCGGTTTAGATAAAGAAAACGTGATCAATGGCGAGATCGCATTCAACTATCTGGAGAGTCGAATCAGTGACAGTTACGACGATTGTATTCGCGTTATAGTGAATGGTGCGGCAGAATTTAAAGCGCCGATAACGTGTATTCTGGATGACTTTCATTTGCTCGAAGATGGACCGGTGACGCAGGTTATTCTCGAACTTTTACATTACGCGCCGGAGAACTTCCAGCTCATTATTGCCGGGCGCTCAAATTTTCAACCGCATATTGCCGGTATGCGCGCAGAAGGATTTTGCCTGGAAATAACCGGCGATGATTTGCGCTTTAGTCTTGATGAAGCGAGTCTTTTGATCAATGCCCAGATGCCTGAGGGCGTCAACGATGTGCTGGTACAGCAATTGCTGAAGAAAACGGAAGGCTGGGTGGCCGGCCTGCAACTGGCCCTGGTGTCGCGCCCGAAAGACCAGTCTTTTTTCGAGTTTATACAAACATTTTCCGGTTCAATCCGTGAGGTTGCCGAATACCTGGCCAGCAATATATTTACGGAACTGGACAGCGAATCACAACATTTTCTTTTGTCTACCTGTATTCTGGACAGGTTCAACGCTGAGGCGGCCATGCAGGTATCGGGTATCCGCTCGGCACAGAATATTATTACCAAACTGGAAGAAACCGGCCTGTTCATCAGCCAGTTGGACACATCAGGTAACTGGTATCGGTATCATCAGGTTTTCAGGGAATTCCTGCTTGAACGTCTGCAGCGGGAAGACACAATTGCACAGGATGATCTCTACCAACGAGCATACGCATGGTTCCTGTCTGAAAATTTACGCGAAGAAGCCATTTCATACGCTTTGGAAGCCGGCAATATAGTCGACGCCATCAGCCTCGTTGAAGATGTGTTCACAGACGTGATCTCCATCGGTAATTTTTTGCGATTAGAACGTTGGATCAGAAAAATACCGGAATCGCATCGTGTCAGGCATCCGGGGCTATTGATCTATCACAGCTTTGTGTTAACTCATATGGGCTTATGCCACCAGGCGCAGCATTGGCTGGATGAGTTGTTGAAACTTATCGTTAGCGCTGAAAAAGACAAGTCCCTGGATTCTCAATGGCAGGAATACCATATAAAGCATCAGGCACTTAGTCTGGTAAACGCAGCGACAGCAGACAAAATGTCACTGGCTTACCAGCTAATGCCGGTGGCCCTTCCCGATGAACCGGATTATGCAGTATGGGCAGGCATGATACATAATGCCAGCGCCGCAGTTTTTACCGCGCACAGTGAATTCGATAAGGCCCGGCTCGAAATCACACTATCCAGGCAACATCATGGCCGTGCCCGCTGCAAAGCAGGACTAGTGTATACGCACTGCATAGGTGCATTGAACGAGTTTGAACAAGGCCGTTTATATCATTGTCAACGTGAAATCGACCAGGCAGAATCGCTGATGAAGGATCTGAATGTCAGTATTCATTCTACTATTGCCGCATTAATCAAAATACCTAAAGCGGCGATCTTGTATGCCTGGCATCAACCCGATGATGCGTATAATTTGATCAACCGTTATCTGCCTCTGGTAGAAGAAAGTTGTCTGCTGGAAGTTCGGAATTTGGCTTTCGTTACGCTGGCAAAAATACTACAGCAGAAAGGCCAGGCCAATGCGGCACTGGAGTTGCTTGACAGGGGCCTTGATGTCATCACGGAGTGTTCCCTCGATCGTTCCAGAGTGTGGATTTGCTACGAAAAAATAAAAATACTGCTGGCAAACAGGAAAGCAGATGAAGCCTACAATCAAATGCGCAGTGTAGGCATACAACCATCGCAGCAGCCCGAATTACCCACTGCATATGACCGTATGCAGTTTCCACAATTACTGGTCTGGTGTTTATACAAGGTATACGAGGAGCCCCACATTGAACTGTTTACATTACTCGAATGTATGCAGCAACAGTCCCATAAAAATGGGAATTTTCGTATTATGCTTGATGTCATGATGTTGAACGTGTTTTTACTTCATCGTTTAAAGAAGACGGACGAGGCCCTTGAAATTTTATACGAGTCGATATCATGGACTGAAAAAGAGGACTACATGAGTTTGTATTTTAGCTATCCCGCAGATATCAGCAGCCTGCTTGAAAAACTTTTAAAACAGGAAAAGTTAACGGTTTCAAAAGATAAGTTTGTCAGGCGATTGTTGACAACAATTGAAACGAGCATACAACAGGGAGTGAAAAAAGATGATGTGATTTTTCAATCCCGGACATACGCTGTTAACCGACTTCAGAACCCGTCGGTGAACAACTTGAGCAAACGGGAACTGACGGTAATTGACCTGCTCAGTGAGGGCCTGCCCAATAAAACCATCGCTTTACGCCTGGGCATCTCCAATAATACGGTACGCTGGCACATCAGTAATATCTTAAGCAAGTTGAATGTCCGCAACCGGACCCAGGCTGCCTCCGTCGCGCGTCGACTCGGTTTGGGGCACTCCTGAACCCGGTATCTATGTCGGATCGATACCAACCTTCCCGTTATCCAGTTAATTTGTTGTGTATTTACCACAGTATCCGCGATTATTTATAGCTGTCCACTGAAATTAACCAAAACCAGTCCATAAGGATGGGAGAAACCATCCTTTTGCATGGTTATTTCCTGTTGCGATACTGCCAAGATGGACCTGGTTGTATCGATCTCGAAAAGATTCTGGCCGTCGTCTAAGCCTTGATCACAACCCAATAGTTAAACGTTTGCTTGTGTACAACGCAAAATTGAATGGATTAGTCCAACCGGATTATAAATATAGTCCGATTGGGTCATATCAACTGTCAGTCCTCAAAACTAGGATGAATGGTTGAAATCAGTGCCGAAGGAATACAAATATTTTTGTGTGGCCTGATTCACTGCAATTTATATTTACGGGGGATATCATTATGAACCGATTCACGCTACGGCAACTGTACAGAGTTTTTTTCTCATTTTTCTTATGCACCGGATTCATGATATCCGCGTCTGCAGCAGTTCTCGAAGAGGTTGTTGTCACCGCACAAAAACGCGAACAGTCGGTTCAGGACGTCGGCATTTCTATTACTGCTTTTAATGATCAAAGTATCGTTAACCGGGGGCTTGATGATGCCTATCAGTTGTCAGACGCTGTCCCCAACCTGCGGGCGTTTGCCCATGCCGTGGGTCAGAACCATTTCAGGATACGGGGCCTTGGCCTGAATGAGTTCCAGGTCAGTTTTGATGCACCGGTGGCGATCAATATAGATGAGGTCATTTTGAGCAAACCGTTTATGGGCTCGATAGGCGTCTTTGATGTACAACGCATAGAAGTGTTAAAAGGCCCGCAAGGGACGCTGTTCGGGCGTAACACGACCGGTGGTGCGGTGAACTATTACAGCAACAGGCCGACAGAGGAGTTTGAGGCCGGCATACGTCTCGGCTACGGCAGATATGATCGCTTCGAGGTCAATGCCCATGTCAGCGGCCCTCTAAGCGAAAATCTATCCGGGCGTATCGCCATTTCGGGTGCCCACGCAGGCGCCGATGAGGGCCCGTATCTAAACCTGTTCAACGGTAAACGAATTGGCACCAGGGATAACAAAAAACAGGTTCGTGGGATGTTGCAGTGGGCCAACGACACCACCACAATATTGGCAAGTGTTCATTATGATAGAGATTTTGGTGAATCGGTACCCTACGATAACCTTTTCCAGGATATCCCCGGTGGCGTACAGGCTGGTGGTACGACCGATGTCACCAAGGTGATTCGCGATCCTGTTGGCCGATTTGTTGTCAACCAGGATAACGCCCCGACCAAAGATCTCGAAGCGGCGGGCGCCAACCTGCGCATTGAGCATACTTTTGGAGAGATGACATTGACTTCCCTGACCGCTTACGAGTACTTCAAGCGGGATGCGCGCGAAGACAGTGATAATACGCCGGCCGACACCGTCAATATTGACTGGTATTCAGATATTAATCAGTTTTCGCAGGAATTACGCCTGTCCGGTGAGCACGGGCAATGGCAGTATCTTGTCGGTGCCTACTATGAAAGTGATGACCTGACATCGGTAAATGCTATTCACTTGACCGACCTCGGCATCCCCGGCTTGAACACAGCGGGCAGTGACTATGCACAGAAAACCAATACCTGGGCCATTTTCAGCAACGTTGAATACATGTTCAATGAGCAGTTGAGCCTGATTGCCGGCTTGCGTTATACAGAAGAGAAGAACCACTTCACCGGTCTGTCTTTCTTCGCCACCGGCCTCCCCGGCCCGGGTCCTAAAAATCGCGTCGACCCCAGCACCTATATTCCGGGTCTGGTGTCTGCCGACGAGAAACGAAAAGACACGGACTTGAATTTCAAGGTGGGGCTTAACTATCATTTCTCCGATGACATACTGCTGTTCGCGTCCTATTCCACCGGTTTTCGATCCGGTGGCTTCGATGCCGGCCTGGCTGCGGATCCCTTAATCATTTTTGAACCTGAAGACGTCACCGCCTATGAGGCCGGTATTAAGTCGACCTTGCTGGATGGCACACTGGCCGCGAACCTTTCCGTGTTTTTCACCGAGGTGGACAACTATCAGGAGAATGCAAATCTGCCCACCGAACTGATACCAAGACGTCGTAACATTGGCAAGCTGGAAAGCAAAGGGGTTGAAGTGGATCTGAACTGGAAACCGGCAGATGCCTGGTTAATCCGCGGCTCGGTAGGCTATGCCGATACCGAAATTGTCAAGAGTAATTTCCTGTTCGGTACGATTCCTGCTGAAGGCAACATACCTGCCAATTCTCCGAAACTATCCAGCAATTTATTTGGCAGTTACGTACTGCCGGTAAGCAATACTCTCGATTTGGAGATAAACGCATCCTGGACCTGGGTTGATAAGCGCTTCCTTGAAGTGGAAAACCAGCCGGACCATCTAGTCGGTTCTTACAATACAGTTGATGCCAGTATTGCGATCAGTACGCGTGACGGTAAATGGCGTGCCAGTTTCTGGGCAAGGAATCTGACAGATGAAATTCATCTCACCTATATCAATGACGTACCCGGCTTTGGTTTGTTTTTACCCATAAACAGTGATCCACTGAATTACGGTGTTAACGTCGAATACAACTTCTAAGGAACGCAAAAAATAACAACGCAGGGGATTAACACGATGCAATTGTCGGAATATTGCCAGTATGACGGTACAGGACTGGCAGAGTTGGTAAGGCAAAAAGAGGTGACGATTGATGAACTGAGCGACTGTGCCTTGCGGGCTGTCGCCAAAGTCAATCCCGTGCTTAACGCAGTAATGGATACCCTTGCTGAGGATCAATGGAAAACGGATTTTGAGGATGCTGTCTTTGCCGGCGTGCCCTTTCTGATCAAGGACATCGTCATCCAGATGCAGGGGGTAAAAGCGGAAGTCTGCAGTTCGCTGCTGGAAGGGGTCGTTGCCGAGCATGACAGTGATTTAATGACCCGCTACCGGGAAGCGGGCCTGGTCACTATAGGGCGCACACCAACACCTGAATTCGGTTATTGCGCCACGACGGAATCCCGGTTTAATGGTCCCACCCGTAATCCCTGGGACATATCCAGAATGCCAGGGGGATCCAGCGGTGGTTCCGCTGCGGCGGTTGCCGCCGGTATTGTACCAATGGCCCATGCCAATGATGGCGGCGGCTCGATCCGTATCCCGGCGTCCTGCTGTGGTCTGGTCGGCCTGAAACCGAGCCGGGGGCGCACGCCTGTTGGACCGAATATGAGTGAATGCCTCAGCGGTCTGGCCATTGAACATGCGTTGACGCGCAGCGTACGTGACAGTGCCGCCTTGCTCGATGCCAGTGAAGGACCGGGTGTGGGTGATTTATTTGAGATAGGCAGACCTCAGAACAGCTACCAGTCCGAGGTAAGCACAGCGCCGGGCAAGCTAAACATCGCCTGGTCTGACTATCCATGGTCGAGCACACAAGTGGACGAAGACGTTAAATCAGCCTTGGCAAACACCGTCGCGTTGTTGGAGGAACTGGGCCATCACCTGGACAACCGGCATCCTGAGTTCGACGAGGAAGCGTTCTGGCTGGCCACCGGGGATATCTGGTCGGCCAATCTCGCGTCCATGATTACGGGCGCATCGGCAATGCTGGGCCGGGAAATATCCTCTACCTATCTTGAAACCAGCACCATCGCCTGCTACGAATACGGCAAAACGCTCAGTGCCATTGATTTGATTACTGCCCAGGGGGTGATGAATACAGTTACGCGATCAGTGGCGCCATTTTTCACACAATACGATATCCTGGTCACACCCACCGTCACGGTTGTTCCCCCTGCTTTAGGAACGCTGGATGCGAATAAGGCAGGATGGACGGCACAAAGCTGGACGGAAGCTACTTTTAATTATTGCCCCTTTACACCGCTGTTTAACACCACAGGGCAGCCGGCGATATCGCTACCACTGGGACAAAGCCCGGAAGGTTTACCCATCGGAATACAGTTTGTTGCCGCTTATGGGCGGGAAAATCTCTTATATCGACTGGCTGGACAACTGGAAGCGGCCGCACCCTGGTCGGACCGCCGTCCGGTGGTTTTTGCGGGTAGTTGAACCATACAATCTGTACTTCTCTACGACGACAGGGACTTATACGCTCATGAGGCAAGCCATCCTTGCAGCCCCGGTGCGGAACTGACAGCACAGGGACTCTCTCAATATGCATTAACTTGTCAGCACCTCAATTTAGTGGATTATTCCTAATCTTTATTCTGTACTGTTGACCAATGCTCTTCAAAATGAGCAATTGCTTTTTTTGTCAGTAAACTTTTCTTACATACCTTTTCAAATCCTGCCAGCATTTGTACTTCAAACTT
Organism: Gammaproteobacteria bacterium; assembly: GCA_024278135.1. Lineage (GTDB taxonomy): Bacteria > Pseudomonadota > Gammaproteobacteria > Eutrophobiales > Eutrophobiaceae > WLWS01. The sequence goes on along the minus strand of JAJRTU010000132.1, from coordinate 9,407 downwards.
ACGACTTTTACCTTTACGTACATCAGTCAATGCCGGATAAAGATCGCCTGGTCGATCCAGCGATAATATTTCTAACAGACAAGCCGCCTGTTCCAGGTCTTTACCAGCTTTTAATTGCAATCTAACTGGACGTCTGTTTGACAAAACAAGCTTGTGAATCGCGTATCTTGCCGGTTGGGGAATATTGACCAACACCCCCCTGCCTGATACAACAACTGCGTCAACTGGATCTTTAATTAAATAATCTAAAAACCTTAAAGGAGAAGCATATGATTTTAATGACGGCATATAGACAGGTTTTGATGTATCTGGACCACGTGTTAATGGTGTCAATAAATCAACTTTAATTTCAGAATTTCGAATCATGTAAGATGTCGATGGTGCCTTTCTACTTAAAGCTGGAATTTCTAAAAACCCCATTCCAGACTCCATGATTGCTGTTCTCAAATCTGTTGTTTTTTTTGTAACGCCAATAGACAATGATAAATCGATATCGGCTGTTTTTGAGGTTTTAAATGGAAATTTATAACCCAGCATATTTCCATAGACATTGAATGCATGAGAACCAATCAATACTCCACCGGCAGCAAAGACGCCAGCACTTTCAAGTAAAGCCAAAACACGTCCTGATAGTGGATCAATTGTGTTTACACCTCCCTCTCTTAACATTCCAACTAAATTTTCACGCGTTTTAATCTCTTCTTCTGCATCTTCCATAAGTTTTTTTTCTTTCTCTATCACAGCAAGTAATTCATCCGTTTCCCTGCCTAATGATAGTTCCATAATCGTACTTCCAATTTTCACTCTTCGCAGCCAGTAAAATTTTCCTGCTACTTTATTTCTCTTGAAACTGACATCATCAATGGCCGGCGCAGGACGACTTATCTGCTCTAAAAGTTGTGCGTAAAGTAAAAATAAACTAGGTGATAACTCTTTTATTTTGCCGCTCTCCAACATTATTTACCCCAAATAATTTTATTCGGGGTAAATATATAATTAACTTATTGTATTTACAATGATTAATAAATTTTTTACCCCAATTTTAATCTATCAGGGGCAAAAATATAGTTATCTTTTTGTTTTATAAGGCTATTTACTTTTATTATGTATCAATTCGAGATGCCGTCTTTCATTCTGGATAAATGACTAAGAGGGCAGGTTAAACGCCTTGATTAATTAAAACAGACTATTATATCAGTCATTATATATATTAACGCCTGTTATAATAGCCATTAATCTTGACTAGTTACAAGCTTTCCTCTATTTTGCCTGTTACAGAGGTCATTAGATAACGTAATGACTGTTGATACGGCTTTTTCAGCGAGCGAAAACCATGGCAAAACAGAGAACATATTCAAAATATGCCCTCGAGGCAGTCACTTTGCTTGGGGAGCAAATCAAACTCGGGCGCAAACAACGCAGATGGAGCGAGAAAATGCTGGCTGAGCGTGCCGGTATTGCCAGAGCCACCCTGCAAAAAATAGAAAGCGGCGAAATGACCAGTGCTATTGGACTGGTTTTTGAGCTTGCTGCGCTGGTGGGCGTAAATCTGTTTGAACAGGACAAGCTCTCTCTTGCAAGAAATATCGAACAAACAAGAGACAAGATCGCCTTGCTACCCAAACGCATTAAGGTAAAGACGAAGACGGTACATGATGCCTTCTGAAAAGCAGTATGGCGAAGCCTTTGTCTGGATATGGCTGCCCGAACAGACTGAACCTGTTGTAGCGGGTCGGCTGGAAGCGGATAACGGCAATCTCCTGTTCAACTACGGTAAAAGCTATCTTGAACGGGTTAATAATGTAACGCCGGCCATTTCTATATATAAGCCTGAGCTACCCCTGGAGGCAGGCGCTTTGTCCCTGCTCGACGGGCTGAGCATGCCCGGCTGCATTCGTGACGGCGCGCCCGACGCCTGGGGGCGGCGCGTGATCATCAATAAAAAACTGGGATTGAAAGGTGCCGGTACGGATACAGTCGAGCTGGACGAACTCACCTATCTTCTGGAATCCGGCTCTGATCGTATTGGTGCGCTGGATTTCCAGTTATCTTCTTCCGAATATGAACCGCGTCGCGCTACAAATGTTCCTCTTGAAGAGCTGCTGGACTCTGCCGCGCGCGTTGAAAAAGGTATCCCCCTCAACCCTGAGCTTGATATGGCCCTGTACCACGGCACCGCAATTGGTGGTGCGCGCCCGAAAGCTTTGATTGAAGATAATGACAAAAAATATGTCGCTAAATTCTCTTCCAGCACAGATATACACAGCGTGGTAAAAGCCGAATTTATTGCCATGAGATTAGCTGAGCTTATCGGACTGAATGTTGCACCTGTCAAACTGGAAATGGCTGCCAATAAAGATGTGTTGCTGGTTGAAAGATTTGATCGTGAAAAAGTCGCGCAAGGCTGGATACGGAAACCTATGGTATCTGCACTAACCCTTTTTGGCCTTGATGACATGATGGCGCGTTATGCCAGTTATGAAATGCTGGCTGAAATCATCCGCTATCGTTTTACAAATCCAAAGGACACTTTGCAAGAGTTATTCTCTCGTCTTGTCTTCAATATTCTTTGCGGAAATACTGATGATCATGCGCGTAACCATGCCGCCTTTTGGGATGGTGAAGAGCTGAGCCTGACGCCTGCCTATGATATATGTCCGCAAGGACGCACGGGCAATGAAGCTTCGCAGGCAATGCTGATATCAGGAAACAATAATCTAAGCCAGTTAAAAACCTGCCTTGAAACTGCACATAATTTCTTACTTTCTGAAAATGATGCACGCTCTATTTTCGAACAACAGATAGCGCTTATTGAGCAACATTGGGAGAATGTCTGTGCCGAAGCCAGACTGAGTGAAGTGGAACGGAATCTATTTTGGCGAAGACAATTTCTGAATTCGTTTTCTACGACAAGCTGATATCACACTTTTGGAATATCATAAGCTGTTGAATTGCTTGCTCGATTGTTCCAATTTTCGGGCGTTTTTGCATTGAATCATTGAGCCGCCAAACCAATGCGCACAGTCTGTATTTTCAATCTTTTGATCGGGCTAATGTAGTTTATAATTCGGTAGAAAAGCCGGAATATATTTGGATGCGATTTAACAGGCTGCTGTAAAGATTGAATTTCTTACACCGGTACTAATGACTTTTAAGATCACAATTGAAAGACATGCACTCGGCGTGACCATCGCCCGCAAAGCCTGCTGCTAAAACCTCGGATCTATCGGGCAAATCTGTCCCAGCCGGGATTCAATTATTTCAGCCCCCGCCAGGCATAAATCTTCGCGCCATCTATCGGCATAGACCTGCACGCCGGTCGGCAAACCATTAACAATACCGGTGGGAACCGCCGCGGCCGGTATACCGAGAAGATTTGCGGGCGTGATGAATCGAAGGCGATCGACCGTCATGTCTGCTCCGCTTATCGGGTCAATGTCTGCATCATGCAGAAATTGAATATCTGTCCAGGTGGGGCCAAGCATGATCGGATGATCGGCAAAAAATACTGACCATAGACGGCAAAGGCGATTTCTTTCTGCGTGAATTTCCGGCAGCACTGCCGTATCGGAATTATATTTTTCGAATAAATGTTCCAGCATGGCGACCGGTGCCGGGGACATTATTTGCCGCAGTTCGCCAAGCATGGGTTTCAGGTCCCCGCTAAGAATATGCGTCCAAATTTCAGTCACTTTTCCCAGCTCCGGTGGCTGGATCTCTACTACCTGCCAACCGGCATCTTGCAAAGCATTCGCGGCATCTTTTACCGCTGCAACAGCAGGTGATGCAAGTTCAACACCCGGAATTTCTGTCACCACGGCCACGGTTTTAGTGCTCGGCTCCGGACCTGAAAGAGGCACATCAAGCGATACCGGGTCGCGAGGATCACGACCTGACAAAATCTGGTAGCCCAGACGAACATCTTTCACATGGCGTGCCATCGGTCCTTCCACCAACATTATTTGCTCGGCAATGCCACCGTCCTGTGGCGGAATCGACGTCGCGTGAGGAATTCTTCCCGCGCTGGGCTTCAGTGAGACAATACCGTTGCAAAATGCCGGGTTTCTCAGTGAACCGCCGATATCATTGCCAAGGCCAATCGGGCTCATGCCGGTGGCCAGCGCACAAGCCTCGCCACCGCTGGAACCCCCCGCCGATCTTTCAACGTCCCAGGGGTTCAAGGTTCGCCCCCGGAATGGGTTGTCTGTGGTAATTCTCAAGCCCATTTCCGGCATGTTGGTTCTGGCGATTGGAATAGCGCCCGCCGCTTTCATACGTTGTACCACCGGGGCATCCATTGCCGGCAGGGCGTCGGCCAATGCTTGAACACCGTTGGTCGTGGCCGAACCGACGCAATCGATGTTCTCCTTCACGGTAAAAGGCACCCCATGCAGCGCTCCGCACGCGTCACTTTTATCAGCAAGGTCGGCGGCCGCCAGTGCTGAATCGGCAAGCACCACCGTTATCGCATTTACGCTGGGGTTGACCGATTCAATGCGAGCCAGATGGCTCTCGACAACGGTTCTGCTCTTTACTTCTTTGTTTCTTATCAGCTCCGCGAGTTCAACTGCGGACTTTTGCCATAACTCATCTGCCATTTTAGCTTCCCGAATTTCGCTCATGAAAACAGACTACGTTCTATTGCCTGAAGCAGTATCCCCCCGATTCCAGCAGCAGGCCATCGCTAACGTCGCTGCGCGTTGCCGAACAAGTCGATTATAAAATGCTGATTATTAAGTTATGCCCGCCAGCAGCTTGTGCGCGTCGTCTATTATTGATGCCTGGTGCGGCTGTAATTCCTGTCCCGCGAAACCTTTCATCATCTCGACGTAGGGATCTTCGACACCCGTATTGATGCCTGACAGCGTTTCCATCACTGCCAGACCATAAAACGGGACAGTACCTCTCGAGTATCCACCTTCATGACACAGCACCAGACGACCATCGCACACTTCATCCGCCGCCGCCATCAACATGGCCGTCAGCATGCGATAGCCATCGCTGTGCATCATGTTACGACCGTAGGGATCCAGCGCACCCGCATCAAAGCCACTGGGAACGATGATCAATTCCGGTTTAAATAATTGCAGTGCCGGGATCATAACCCGTTCAAATGCCGCCACATAAGCACCGACGCCGGAGCCGGGTGGCAGCGGTATGTTCACATTGTATCCCTCGCCTGCCCCCTCACCGATTTGATGAACCAGACCTCGATCTGCAGGGAAGAAGCGATCCTGGTGTATCGACATCGTCAGGGCATTCGGATCGGTCCAGAACGCAGTCTCCGTACCGTTGCCATGGTGAACATCCCAGTCAACATAGGCAATTTTATTAATGCCCCGTTTCTCCATAGCATATTTGCCGGCGATGGCGGCATTGCTGAAAATACAAAAACCCTGAGCTTCATCAGGCATGGCATGATGACCGGGTGGACGGACCAGGGCATATATATTTTTAACAGTGCCATCCAGTACGGCATCTACGGCCGCCATGACGCCCCCTGCAGAGAGCATGGCAATCTCATAACTTCCCCGTGCGCAAACGGTGATAATACCGATATCGCCACCACCATTTGCACTTAATTCCTGAACATGTTTGAGATGCCCTGGCGTATGCACGCGAAGAATATCCTCTTCGCCCGCCATCCTCGGATTGATATGAGTCAGCTGGTCCCACAGACCACTCATGTCCAGCAAGTTTCGAAAACGTCTTTTTGTTTCCGGATCTTCTCCATGCGTATCCGGTTGTACGACTTTGCCATCCGCCGGAACAAAACCGGCATGGGAGCCGGTATCGTGCCAGGCATAACTTTCATGCCAGATAAATCCTGTGGTCATAATTCCCCCTGTTTTGTACTGTTTTGAGGAAGCCCTGATTAAGTATGCTCGCTGTCATGCCGGTAAATTCCGGTATGCCCCGGAATAACGAAGTCATGATGTCGAGACTTAATCATGCCGCCTTTATTGGTAATTCCCGCTCTTTGCACCCGCTTCAGCGACTCATCCTAGTGCTGGAGACAGGCGGTTGAAATGGCCTGATCGGACTATATTTATAATCTGATTGGACTACTCTATACTGTTTCACTGCTGAGACAGGCACAACACAGCACTACTCATACTCCAGGTCACTATGCCAAGACTGACTTTTACTTCCGCTCTTCAGGACCGTTTGACCAGTCTGGGACAAACGGCGCTGGAACATGACAACCTGGATGAGTTTCGAAAATACATTGCTACCGAGCTGGAGACATTGTTTGATGCCTCCGGTTCAGCTTTTTTTCATTGGGGTAAATTTGACGCCGACCCCGGCTTACTGGATGAAGGCGATCTTGTTTTCCCGGTGCACTGGGATAATTTCCGGAAGAAACAGTACCTGGAGGAAGTGTATAAAAGCGATCCCATAATCAAGTGGTTGCATGCGGGCTCGTACAGCAAGACAAAAGGCGTGGTTCGTGTTACCGATCTTGTTCAACCCGGTAATTACGTCAATAGCCCACTGTACCAGGAATTTTTACGTCCCTTACATTCGCACTATATCCTTACTCTGGCTTTTTCTATTCGCAATAACCTGATTGGAAACATCAGCCTGTTACGTCCCGACGATGCCAATGACTTTTCACAGGAGGAAGAAGAAACAGCAAGGTTAGTCATACCCATATTGAGTGCGGCCTATTCAAAGCTGATGTTGAGTGAAGAATTACTGTTAAAGGATTCTATAATATATAACCTTGAAAATTACCACTCTGAAAATGCGCTGTTTATCCTGGCCAGGGATCTCTCCTGTATTTCGAAGAGTATCGGTGCTGATTTTTTACTGGAAAGTCTACGCTCCTATGGCGTGTCCTCAATTGCCAATCTTCTGTTCAGATCAAATTCACTGATGGACTGTATAAACAAATGTATTGCAAACAACGAGCCCTTCCTGGTAGAACAATTTGATAACGTTGCACTTCATCCAGAACTATCTATGTCCCTCTATTTGACAACCCTCTCAGGCAACGCAAAAAACCCGTATTTTTTTCTGACGGTTAAATCGAACGCGATTAACCTGTCGGTGGAACGTGCAGCCTCAAAGTACAATTTGACCAGACGGGAACATCAAATACTGAACCTGATACGCCAGGGACACAGCAATGCGGAAATTGGGGGCATGCTGACAATCAGTCAATGGACTGTCAAGAACCATGTACAAGCCATTTATAGAAAAGCGGGCGTAAAAAACCGTACGGCTTTAACCAATAATGTCCTGCAAGGTATTTAAGAAGGCACCGGCAATACCGGGTGGACTCCGCCTTTTGACTCCATGAAGTAATCTCATCGTCGCTTGTCATCTGCTACTTTCAGCTCAGCAGGATGATTCCGGAAATATCAAACAGCGGTGGATTTCCCCGCCAATTCCTCTACCATGACGCACCTTTTAATTGTCTGAGAAAAACTGTGCAGGATTTTATTGTCGGTCAACGCTGGATTAACGATGCCGAATTACAAATGGGTCTGGGAACGGTGCTGGAAGTGGAGCAACGAACCGTCACGCTGTTATTTCAGGCAAGTGGTCAGACCCGTACCTATGCCAGACAGAGTGCACCCTTAACCCGCATTACTTTTGTCCCGGGCGATACTGTTCGTAGTGTCGATGGCCACGAAATCGTAGTCGACTCCGTCAGCGAGGACAATGGTCTGCTATCCTATTTCGGCAGGGACCAGCAGGGCAAAGGGCACGAGATTGACGAGATACTGTTGCAGCATCAAATCCAGCTGAACCGTCCTGCTGAACGGCTGTTCAGCAGCCAGATCGACAGTGATAAATGGTATGCTCTGCGCTATCAGACCCTGCAACAGCTGAACCGGCTGGGTCATTCAGACCTGCGCGGGCTAACCGGTTGTCGTACCAGTCTCATTCCCCACCAGTTATACATCGCCCATGAAGTAGCCCATCGCTATGCACCCCGGGTATTACTGGCGGACGAGGTGGGCCTGGGCAAAACCATTGAAGCCGGACTGATCCTGCATCAGCAATTACTCAGCGAACACGCACAACGGGTATTGATTGTGGTGCCGGAAACCCTTGTTCATCAATGGCTGGTGGAAATGTTACGACGTTTCAATTTGCACTTCAGTATTTTCAATGAACAACGCTATCAGGCCATCGTTGAAGTCGATAATACGCAGAACCCCTTCCACAGTGAGCAACTGATATTGTGCAGTCTGGATTTCCTCAGCAACAATGCCGCAGTACTGACACAGGCCCTGGCCGGCGAATGGGATGTGCTGGTGGTGGACGAGGCCCACCATCTGGAATGGACACCGCAGGAAAGCAGTCTTGATTACAGGACGATTGAACAACTGGCTGCCGTAACCAAAGGCGTATTGCTGCTGACCGCCACACCGGAGCAACTGGGCCGGGCCGGACACTTTGCCCGGCTTCGTTTGCTGGATCCCGACCGCTTCCCCGATTTCGATACTTTCATCGAAGAAGAGTTACGCTATGAACCCATCGCCAACGCCATTGAAGCCCTGTTCAGTGACACGGCACTGGATCTGCAAACCTTGAATACTTTAAAGGCTACGTTTAAAGAAGATGACAATCACTCCCTGCTTGAGGCCCTGCAGAACGGTGATCACGACAGACATGAGCGGAACCGCATCAAAAACGAACTGGTGGAACATTTGCTGGATCGCCACGGTACCGGTCGGGTGTTGTTTCGCAACACACGCGCAGCGGTCTCCGGCTTTCCGGATAGAAAATTGCTTGCTTATCCTTTGCCTTTGCCGGCGGCTTATGAGCAATTGCAGTCAACGGAGGTGGCGGTCCACGCCCGACTCACGCCGGAATGGATATACAGTAATAACAACACCGCGACACAACAGCACTGGACCCGGATCGATCCACGGGTTGAGTGGTTACAGAATAAACTGTCGGCGCTGAAACCGGAAAGAGTACTGGTCATTGCCGCCAGGGCCACGACTACGCTGGAACTGGCCGAGGCCTTGCGGGTACGCGCCGGCATGCACCTTGCCGTCTTTCATGAGGGTATGAGTATTATCGAACGTGACCGGGCCGCCGCCTACTTCGCCGACAGGGATGATGGCTGTCAGGCCCTGCTGTGCTCTGAGATCGGCAGCGAAGGGCGTAATTTCCAGTTTGCCCATCACATGATTCTGTTTGACCTGCCCCTGAACCCGGATCTGCTGGAACAACGCATTGGCCGCCTGGATCGTATCGGCCAGACACAGACCATCAACATCCATGTCCCCTACCTGCAGGACTCGGCACAGGCTGTCCTGTTTCGCTGGCACCAGCAGGGCCTGAATGCCTTTGAGCAACCCTGTCCCGCCGGTGCAACTGTTTTCAGCCAGGTGGAAAATAAACTGTTAAGGGCACTGACAGCACCACAAAATAATATTGAT